>NZ_CP139970.1:1533895-1840674 GCF_034424545.1 Trinickia caryophylli
CTGCCAAAGCCGGCTTGCAGCAGTTGTGCGACGAGTGCCTGGGCGTCGGCGAAATGATGGGCGCCCGTATCGAGCCCCTGCTGCGCGCCAGCGCCGGCACGCGCGGCATCCGCGCGGAACGCCACGCAGGCGTCGCGCGCGGCATCGCCGATCGCGTAGAGCGCATCGATGCCGCGTTCGCGCGCGTAGGCACCGATCTCGCGATGAAAGTCCGCCCCGTGATCGCCCACCTCGCCCATGTCTCCGATGACGAGCACGCGCGGCTGCGGCATGGCCGCCAGCACATCGATGGCGGCGCGCATCGAATCCGGATTGGCGTTGTAGGTGTCGTCGATGACGGTGGCGCCGGCAAGGGGGCCCGCCACAGCCCGCTTCGCCTGCAGCCGCCCCTTGACCGGCACGAACGCCTCGAGTCCGCGGCGAATGGCCTCGAGCGGCACATTCGCGCCGAGCGCGGCAGCGGTCGCAGCAAGCGCGTTGCGGGCGTTATGCTCGCCGAGCACCGCGAGCGCCGCTTCGAACGAACCCTCCGGCGTACTCACGCGCAAACGGTTGCCCGAGAATTCGCCGGTGACCGCGGCGCGCGATGTGGCACTGGCGCTCGGAGCAACCAGCGCGAAATCGAGGATGCGGTTGCCCGTCGCGGCCACGCGCCAGATACCGGCATACGGATCGTCCGACGGAAACACGGCGATACCGTGCGGCCCGAGCGCATGAATCACGCTGGCATGCTCGAGCGCGACGGCCTCGACTGTCTCCATGAATTCCTGGTGTTCGCGCTGCGCGTTGTTGACGACTGCGATCGTCGGCTCGGCCAGCCGGGCGAGCACGGCCGTCTCGCCGGGATGGTTCATGCCGAGTTCCACGACGGCGAGCCGATGCGCCGCGTTCAGACGCAGCAACGTAAGCGGCAAGCCGACGTCGTTGTTGAAATTGCCGGCGGTGGCGAGCCGCGCGTCCTCGCCGCAAGCGGCAGCGAAGATCGAAGCGATCATTTCCTTCACCGTCGTTTTGCCGTTGCTGCCAGTGACCGCCACGAGCGGCAACGAGAAGCGGCGGCGCCATCCCTGCGCGAGCGCGCCGATCCCGGCGCGCGTATCGGCACAGACGATGGCGGGCACGGCGAGCGGCGACGCGAGCCGTGAAACGAGCACACCAGCCACGCCGCGCGCGGCGACGTCGGTTAAAAAGTCGTGTGCGTCGAACCGCTCGCCCCTCAGGGCGACGAAGAGATCGCCCGGTCCCGCCGTCCGGCTATCGGTGCTGATACGCTCGAACGCGATCTCGCCATCGCCGTGCACGACGGCACCGGCTATCAGCGAAGCGGCTTGCGCAAGCGAGAGCATCGTCATTCGCCGCCCCCGCGCTGGTGAGTAGCCCGCGACGCCAGCGCAAGGCGTGCATGGTCCTGGTCGGAGAAAACGCGCTTCTTGCCCATGATTTCCTGTGTCGCTTCGTGCCCCTTGCCGGCAAGCACGACTACGTCCTCGCGCGACGCCCCGCGCACTGTCTGCAAGATCGCGTTTGCGCGGTCTTCGATGGCGCGCGCCCGAGCGGGCTGCGTCATGCCGGCGAAGATCTGGTCGATGATCGATTGGGGGTTTTCGCTGCGCGGATTGTCGCTCGTCACGACGACGAGATCCGCAAGCCGCTCGGCGATGGCACCCATGAGCGGGCGCTTCGTGGCGTCGCGGTCGCCGCCGCAGCCGAACATGCATACGAGCTTGCCGTGGCGGGCCTCCGCAATGGGACGCAGCGCATCGAGCGTCTTTTCCAGTGCATCGGGCGTGTGGGCGTAATCGACCACGACGAGCGGCTCGTCGCTGGCCAGCCGGCCTCCCAGCCGCTGCATGCGCCCGTTGACGGGCTCGAGCCGGGCGAGTTGCGTCAACACCGAGGCGAGCGGGACGTCGGCGGCCAGCAGCGCGCCGGCCACCGCAAGCAAATTGCTGACGTTGAAGGTGCCGAGCGTGCCGACTTCGACCTCGGCGTTGCCCCAATCCGAGAGCAGATGAAACGCCGTGCCCGTTGCGGTCGCACGCACGTCGTCCGCGACTAGCCGTGCTTGGGCGCCCGACGCATCGCCGCGGGCGCCAATGCCATAAGCGATCGTACGCACGTCGCCGCGCGTGCTTGCAATGAAGCGCCGGCCGGCGGCATCGTCCTGGTTGATCACGGCCGCGCGCAACATCGGCCACGCGAAAAGCCGCGCCTTGGCAGCTTCGTACGCTTCGAACGTGCGGTGATAGTCGAGATGGTCCTGCGTCAGATTCGTGAACACGGCGATGTCGAAAGCCGTTCCGTTCACGCGCCCCTGATGCAGTGCATGCGAGGACACCTCCATCGCCACGGCCTTCGCTCCGCCCGCCGCCAGTTGCGCAAGGCTGCGCTGCAGTTGCGGCGCATCGGGCGTCGTGAACCCGGTGTGCACGAGATGCCCAGGCATGCCGCTGCCGAGCGTACCGATCACGGCGCAGGGCTGTCCGAGCGCCGTCAATGCGGTTGCGATCCACTGCGAGCACGACGTCTTGCCGTTCGTACCCGTCACGCCGATCGCGAGCATCGCTTCGCTCGGCGCGCCGTACCATTGGCTCGCAATACCGCCGGCCAGTTCGTTCAACGCGGGCACCGCGTGCATGCGCGCGGCGTCGACTGCCCCCGTGAAGCCTTCCGGCTGGTAGAGCGCGACGGCGGCACCGTCCAGGAACGCGCGATCGATGTGCGGCCGGTTATCCGCGCCATCCACGGCGTAGGCCAGGAACACGTCGCCGGATGCGAGCGTGCGCGTGTCGGCGTGCAGATGCGCGCCAGCCGCGACATGCGCGCGCAGCCAGCTCAGCGCCTCGGCGATCGCGAGATCTTGGCCCGCGCTCATCGCACGACTCCTGCCTGATTGCGCGCATCGGCCGAAATGGCTACTGCCCGGCCAGGGGCCTTTGCCGTATCGTCGGAAACGACGAGCTGCTTCACCGGCATGTCGGGCGGCACATTAAGCGTGCGCAGCGTGTCGCCGACGATCGAGGAAAAGACCGGGCCGGAAACGTATCCGCCGAAGTGAGAGCCGGCGGTCGGTTCGTCGATCGACACCGCAACGACGATGCGCGGGTTTGGCATCGGCGCCATGCCGACGAACGACGCGCGATACTTCGAATGGTCGTAGCCGCGCCCGAAGTGCTTGTAGGCGGTACCGCTCTTGCCGCCGACGCGGTAACCGGGCACGGCTGCCTCGGGAGACGTGCCCTGCGAGGTGACGACGGACTCGAGCATCGAGCGTACTTCACGCGCCGTGGTGGGCGAGAAGATCTGCGTGCCCGTGATCGGCTGCGACGCGTCGGTCCTGAAAATGGAGACGGGCATGAGCAGACCGTCGTGCGCGATGGCGGTGTAGGCGCGAGCAAGTTGAAAGAGCGAAGCGGAAAGCCCGTAACCATACGACATCGTGGCCTGCTCGATGCGGCGCCAACTTTTCCAGGGGCGCAGACGACCCGCGACCGCGCCCGGAAAACCAACCTTCGGCGCTTGCCCGAGACCGATGCTCGTATACATGTTCCACATTTCCTCGGGCTTGAGCGTCATGGCAATCTTGGTCGCGCCGATGTTGCTCGACTTCTGAATGACGCCGCTGACGGTCAGCACGCCGAAACCGCTGTCGTCGGTGATCGCAGCGCCATCGAGCGTGAAGCGGCCATTACCCGTATCGACAAGCGTATTCGGCGTCACGCGATGCAGATCGAGCGCGAGCGCCACCGTGAAAGGCTTCATGATCGAACCCGGCTCGAAGACGTCGGTGAGCACGCGGTTGCGCAACTGCTCGCCCGTGAGCCGCGAGCGGTCGTTCGGGTTGTAGGTCGGATAGTTGACGAGCGCGAGCACGTCGCCCGTGCGCACGTCGATAACCACGGCCGCGCCCGCCTTGGCCTTCGATTTCTCGACGGCCGCTTTCAGATCGGCGTACGCGATGTACTGGATCTTGCTGTCGATGGAAAGGTCGACGTCCTTGCCGTTGCGCGGCGGCACCTGCTGGTCCACGTCTTCGACGATATGGCCAAGGCGGTCCTTGATTACGTGACGGATGCCGGGCGTACCCGAGAGCAGTTTCTGATCGGCGAGCTCGACGCCCTCCTGCCCCTCGTCCTCGACGTTCGTGAAACCGACGAGGTGGGCCGTGATTTCGCCTTCCGGGTAAAAACGTTTGTACTCTTCGCGCTGATAGACGCCGGGCACGCCGAGTGCCATGACCTTCTCGGCGATGTCGAGCGGCACCTGCCGCTTGAGGTAGACGAACGATTTGTCGCCGGACAGCTTCGTGCGCACTTCTTTCTTCGACAGGCCCAACAATGTGCCAAGCGCCGCGAGCTTGTTCTGGTCGACATCCTCCGGCACCGATTCGGGAATGGCCCAGATCGCGCGCACGGGCAGGCTCGTGGCGAGCACGAGCCCGTTGCGATCGAGAATCTTGCCGCGCGTGGCATCGAGCTCGAGCGTGCGCCGGTAGCGGCTGTCGCCTTGCTTCTGATAGAAGCCGTTGCCCGGCCCCTGAATCCAGAACGCACGCGAGACGAGCGCGACGAACGCGAGAAAGAGCAAAAAGACGACGAGCTTCGAACGCCACATCGGCAGGCGCACGCTGAGCACGGGGCTCGCCGAGAACGTGACGCTCTTGCGCTTCACTCCTGGCTTCATCGCGCGCCTCCACGATTGCCCGACGCGGCGCGCGGCTTCGCCACACGCGGCGCGCTCGCGGCCACCGGCGCCGCCGTGGGAATGGCGACTTCCCTCGCCTCGGCCGCCCCCGGCGCGAGCGTCAGATACTGCGTGCCGCCGGTTACGATCGGCCGCATCTTCAAGGCGTCGGTGGCGAGTTGCTCGATACGGGAAGTCTTCGACAGCGCGCTTTGCTCATACTGGAGCTGCGCGTAATCCTGCTGCAGTTGGCGGTCTTCGGCTTGCGCCCGCTCGAGCTGTACGAAAAGCCGGCGCTGCTGATTCGTCGCATTGACGACGGACAACGCGCAACCGAGAACGAGGATCAGCAAAAAGATGTTGAGGCGGCTCATGGCGCGATGCGCTCCGCGACGCGCATGACCGCCGAACGGGCGCGCGGATTGGCCTCTATTTCGGCAGCGCTCGCGAATACACGGCCAATGATTTTTAGCGGCGGGCTGGGCAGGTCGACTGCGCGAATCGGCAGGCGGCGATCAACCGCAGGCGCACTCGCGTGCGCCTGCATGAATCGCTTGACGATCCGATCCTCGAGCGAATGAAAGCTGATGACCACCAGCCGCCCCCCTTGCTCCAACAACGACAATGCAGCCTCTAAAACGACTTGCAGGTCCGCAAGCTCTTGATTGACGTGAATCCGTATAGCCTGAAAGGTGCGGGTTGCCGGGTCCTTACCCTTCTCACGTGTCTTGACGGCGTTAGCCACGATTTGGGCAAGCTCGCCCGTGCTGTCGAGAGGCCCGAGACGGTCGGACTCTGCCCGGCGAGCAACAATCGCCTTTGCAATCTGAACAGCAAACCGTTCTTCCCCATAATCCCGAATGACCTCCGTCAGTTCCTGCTGCGTTGCCCGCGCCAGCCATTCGGCCGCCGATTCGCCGCGCGTCGTGTCCATTCTCATGTCGAGCGGACCGTCCGCGCGGAAACTGAAACCCCGCTCGGGATCGTCCAACTGCGGGGACGACACACCCAGATCCAGCAACACACCCGAGAGCTTCGCAATGCCACGCGAAGCCATCGCCGGCGCGAGCGCGGCAAAACTATCGTGGACGACCTCGAACCGCGCATCGCCAAGGGCTCGAGCCGTCTCGATCGCTCGCGGATCCTTGTCGAAGGCGATCAGGCGGCCGGCCGGCCCGAGTTTCGCCAACACCGCGCGGCTGTGCCCGCCGCGGCCGAACGTGCCGTCCACATACAGGCCGTCCGCACGCGTCACGAGCGCATTCACCGCTTCTTCGAGCAACACCGTCCGGTGTTGCAGTTCGTTTCCCATCGCAGCGCCTTATCCTTGAACCGCGATCAGAACGTGAAATTCTTCAAGGCTTCCGGCATGCCTTGAGCCATTGCCGCCTGCTCCTTGGCCGCATAGGTCTGCGCATCCCAGACCTCGAAATGGCTTCCCATGCCCAGCAGCATCACTTCCTTTTCCAAACCTGCGGCCATCCGCAGCTCCGGCGAGACGAGAATGCGGCCCGCGCTGTCGAGGTCGATGTCCGACGCATTGCCGAGGAAAATGCGGCGCCACCAGTGCGCATCCATCGGCAACGCAGCGATCTTGGCGCGAAAGACTTCCCACTCCGGGCGAGGAAACAGCAAAAGGCATCCGTCCGGGTGCTTCGTCAGCGTCACCCGTCCTTGTGCCTCGCCTTGCAGCGCTTCGCGATAGCGAGCGGGCACCGACATCCGGCCCTTCGCATCGAGCGTCAGCGCCGACGCCCCTTGGAACACGTCCTCTTCCCCTCGGGGCGCCCCGCCCCACAAGCTCACACTCGAAATCGAGCCGAAATGGTCCGATCAATCCACAAAAAAACACTTTTTCACACTGTCTCCCACTTTAGTGTAAGGCTGTGGACCGGTCAAGGGCGCCGATCGCTTTTTTATTCGATAGAACAAGGACTTACGTGCCGTTCCTCACGCACACCTTAAAACAGAAAAACGTTATAAAAGAATGGGCTACTGCATGTTGTGAAGGTGATACCTGAGAATCTCGCGACAAGCGAAGGGCAGAAGGGGACTGGACGTTGGCCAAAAGGCAGGGGCCGTGCGGATGCGGAGGAGGTCGAGAGCGGCGGCGCGTGCAAGCGCCGCACGGAGACGTCAGATGTAATAGGCAGTGCGCGTCATCACTTTCGACGCCGCGCGCATAAGCGCGCGAATGGGAAACGGCAATTCCGCACCGCCGGCGTCGGTTGCGGCCTTTGCATGCGCCATCTCGTCGACCCGCATCTGTTCGACGATCGCGCGCGACTGCGCGTCGGCCGGCGGCAGAGATTGAAGGTGGCCATCGAGATGCCGCTCCACCTGCCGTTCGGTTTCCGCCATGAAGCCAAGGCTCGCCTTGTCGCCGAAGCGGCCGGCAGCAAGACCAATCGCGATCGAACCCGCGTACCAGAGCGGGTTCAGCAGGCTCGGACGCGAATCGAGGTCCTTGAGCCGTTGTGCCGTCCATGCGAGGTGGTCCTCCTCCTCGCGCGCGGCCTGCTCGAAAGCGGCTTTCACCGAGGGAGAGCGGCTGGCGAGCTTTTGAGCCTGATAGAGTGCCTGAGCACAGATCTCGCCGACGTGATTCACGCGCATCAGGCCTGCCGCATGCGTGCGCTCCGCAGGCGTCATTTCGTCTGTGGCAGCGGTGTCTTGCGCCGATGCGCCCGGAATCGGCCGGCTCATGCGGCTCACTCCGGCAATCGAACGCAATCCTCGGTCAAATTCGGTGACCAGTTCGTCAATCGTCATCCCGTTCTCCAATGCGCGGCCGGCGCGACGGCGGATGCGGCGGAAGCAGCGCGCGTGCGCAGGCTCCCGGCAATTCGCCGCACCGCTCACCGTCCACGGCTAACCGCCCATTTTAGACGATCCAGTCCGCCTTCGACGATGCGAAATGGAATGCCCCCGGCGACGGGCGCCGCCGGGGCGGTACGCTCAGACGTTGCGCTCGACCGCCACCGGCGTGGCGGGCGAACTCGCAGGGGACGCGACGCGAGTCTCGCGCAGTTCGCGACGCAGGATCTTGCCGACGTTGGTCTTCGGCAATTCCGTTCGAAACTCGATGAGCTTGGGCCGCTTGTAGCCCGTGAGCTGCAGCTTGCAAAACGCCTGGATGTCGGCTTCGGTCAACGAGGGATCGCGCTTGACGATGACGAGCTTCACCGCCTCGCCCGAATGCTCATCGGGCACGCCGACTGCGGCAACCTCGAACACACCCGGATGCTTCGCGACCACATCCTCGATTTCGTTCGGATAAACATTGAAGCCCGACACGAGAATCATGTCCTTCTTGCGATCGATGATCTTGAAGAAACCGCGCTCGTCCATCACGCCGATGTCACCCGACTTGAAGAAGCCGTCCGCCGTCATGACCTTGGCCGTTTCGTCGGGGCGATTCCAGTAGCCGGCCATCACTTGCGGGCCACGAATGCAGATCTCGCCGGGCTGGCCCGTCGGTACGGGGTTGCCGTCGTCGTCGCGGATCGACACTTCCGTGGACGGCAACGGAATGCCGATCGTGCCGTTGTATTCGGTGGCGGTAACCGGATTGCAGACGGCGGACGGTGACGTTTCGGACAAGCCATACCCCTCGACGATCGGCACGTGCGTGCGGTCGAACCAGCGCTTTGCCACCGCTTCTTGCACGGCCATGCCACCGGCGTTCGCGACCAGCAGTTTCGAGAAATCGAGCTTGCCGAAGTCGGGATGGTTGAGCATTGCGTTATAAAGCGTGTTGACCGCCGGAAACGTATTGATCGCGTAGCCGTGCAACTGCTTGATCATCCCGGCGATATCGCGCGGGTTCGGAATCAGCACGCCGAGGCCGCCAGTGCGGATCGTCAGCATGCAGCAAACCGTCAGCGCATAGATGTGATAGAGCGGAAGCGCGATCACGTTGACGATCTGATCGACGTCCGAGCGCTTCGTGTGCGCCGGTTCATGCCATGCGGCCGATTGCAGCACGTTGGCCACGATATTGCCGTGCGTGAGCGTGGCGCCCTTCGCCACCCCTGTCGTACCGCCCGTGTATTGCAGGAAGGCGATGTCCGCGGCAGTCAGCCGCGCCGGCTCGAACGTCCGCTGCGCGCCGGCGGCCAAGGCATCGTTGAACTTGACGTGCCCGGGCAGCGTCCACGCCGGCACCATCTTCTTCACGCGCCTGACGACGAAGTTGACGATGGGCCCCTTCAGCCCCATGAGGTCGCCCATGGATGCCACGACGATGTGTTCGATCGCCGTGTTTCGCACCACGGCCTGCAAGGTCGCGGCGAAGTTCTCCAGCAAGACGATCGCTTGCGCACCGCTGTCCTTGAGTTGATGCTCGAGTTCGCGCGGCGTGTAAAGCGGGTTGACGTTCACCACCACGTAGCCGGCTCGCAGGATCGCGGCCATCGCAACCGGATATTGCAGGATATTCGGCATCATGATCGCGACGCGGGCGCCGCGAGCAAGTCCTTTCGATTGCAGCCACGCACCGAACTTGCGCGATAGCGCATCGAGCTCGCCGTAGGTGATCGCCTTGCCCATGCAGACGAATGCACGTTTATCGCGGTATTCGCGAAAGCTGTCATCCAGCAACTCGCTCACCGACGCATAACGCGCCGGATCGATCTCAGCTGGAACGCCTGGCGGATACGACTTGAGCCAGATTTTGTCCATACGGCGCCTCCCCCAAATATTTTTCGAATGGTCGTGCGAAAAATGCATGCTAGCCGGTCGCTCCATTTCGAACAACCGAATTAGAGATCGAGTTCCAACTCCGGCACGCGCCCGCCTCCACGGCTTACGCGCGCTCGACCTCCACAAGGCAATCGTAGAAGGTTGCGGAGCCCCCAAGGTCCGTCAGTGCCTGACTCGTCAGTTCATTGGCATTCCGGCCGTCCGGCGCCAGCTTTTTCCACCAGATCGACAGCCCGACGACGACGCCCGAGCGTGCCCGGTCAGTCACGCGTGCGCGCGCCTGCATCGCGCCCCTGCCGTTGTATACACGCACGATATCGCCATCGTCGATGCCGCGCGGTGCCGCATCGCACGGATGAATATCCAGATGTGGCTCGACTTCCGACGCGCGAAGGCTATCGATGTTGACGAACGTTGAGTTGAGGAAATGACGCGCCGGTGGCGAAATCATTGCCAGTGGATAGCGCGCGGCGAGCTCGGGGGCGCCGTCATGAGATTCGTGGGGAGGCAGGTAGTCGGGCAACGGGTCGAGCCCTTCTTTTTCCAGCAGCGCGCTCGAAAACTCGCACTTGCCGCTCGGTGTATGGAAGCCACCTTCGGCGAACGGCGCATCGGCCACGTCGAGCTTGATCCAGCCTTGCTCTTCGAGCATTTGCCAGTTCGCGCCTCGCAGCGACGGATCGTCCCAGCGCAAGGCCGCACGGGCAATCGTTTCGTCGCTTTCATAGATGGCCGGCTCGGCGATGCCCATTTTTCGCGCAATGCTCCGGAATATTTCGGTATTGGGCTTGGCCTCGCCCACTGGCTCGATGGCCGGACGGTTCAGCATCACGTAGGTGTGGCCATACGACTTATGGATGTCGAGGTGCTCGAGCTGCGTGGTGGCCGGCAGCAGCAGGTCTGCATAATCGGCCGTATCGGTGCGGAAGTGCTCGAGCACGATGGTGAACAGATCCTCGCGCGCGAACCCGGCGGCCACCCGCGCCGAGTCGGGTGCGACCGCGACCGGGTTCGAGTTGTAGACGATCAACGCTTCGATCTTCGGACCGAACGTTTCGTCGCCGGGGTGCAGCAACGCATCGCCGATTGCATTCATATTGACCGCACGCGGCAGCGATGTCGGCCATCCAGGCATCAGGTCGGGGCGCTCGAGCGCGGCCTGGTCGACCGGTGCCCAATGCGACGACGAAAGCAGTAATCCCCCCGCTCGGTCGCGCCAGGCGCCCGTCAGCGAGGGCAGACACGCAATGGCCCGCGTGGCGTTGCCGCCGCCGCGCACGCGTTGCGCGCCATAGTTGAGCCGAATAGCCGCTTTGCGCGTACGGCCGTAAAGACGCGCGAGCTCGACGATTTCGCTCTCGTCGATACCGCAGATCGCTGCCGCCCGAGACGGCGGGTACGCCAGCGCGCGCGCCTTGAGGGCTTCGAAACCCAGCGTGTGCGCATCGATGTAGGCCCGGTCGAGCAGATCCTCGGTAATCAGGACATGCATCATGCCGAGCGCCAACGCTGCGTCGGTACCCGGGCGCAGCGCGATGTGCTGATGACACTTTTCCGCCGTCAGCGAGCGATAGGGATCGATTGCGACAAGCCGGGCGCCCCGGCGCTTCGCCTCTTGCGCACGGGTCCAGAAATGCAGGCTGGAGGCAATTGGATTCGCGCCCCAAATCAGGATCAGCTCGCTTTCCTCGAAGAACTGGACATGCATGCCGAGGCTGCCGCCATAGGTATGGCGCAGGCCGGCCGCGCCGGCTGCGGAGCAGATCGTCCGCTCGAGGCGGGATGCCCCGAGCTTGTGAAAGAACCTTTGTGCCACGCTTTCGCTCTGCACGAGCCCCATTGTGCCGGCGTAGCTATAGGGAACGAGCGCTTGCGGCTCCCGGTGGACGACCTCGCCGAGCCGCTCCGCCGCGATCGATATCGCCTCGTCCCAGCTGATTGGCGCGAATCGACCCTCGCCTTTTCGCCCGACGCGCTTCATCGGCACGGTCAGGCGGTCGGGGTGATGGACCCGCTCGGGGTAGCGAGTGACTTTCGTGCAGAGCACGCCCTGCGTGGGAGGATGGTCGGGGTCCCCCGCGACCTTGACTGCTTTACCGTTCTCTACCGTCACGCGCATCGCACACGTATCGGGGCAGTCGTGTGGGCAGACGGCACGGGCAAACTCAGTAGGAGCATTCATCGTTGACGTTCAAAGCGGAAGCGATCGGAACTCAGCCGATTTTATTACGTCTTGCGCCGCAGCCCGCACCGGAATCGGTGAGATGGCCGTTGGGCGTAGAATGAGTTGATCGATTCGCACTCCATTGATCCCGTCTACTAGCCGAACGCATCATGAAACTCATTCCGGAAGTACTGGCCGCACGAGACGAAATTCAATCGCTCCGACGAACGATTCATGCCCACCCCGAACTGCGCTATGAGGAAGTCCGCACTGCCGAACTCGTTGCCCGGCAGTTGGAGCAATGGGGCATCGAAGTCCATCGCGGGCTCGGTAAAACGGGCGTCGTCGGTGTTCTGAAGCGAGGCAGCAGTCCGCGCATGATCGGCCTGCGGGCAGATATGGACGCATTGCCGATTCAGGAACTCAACAGCTTCGAGCATCGCTCGCAAAACGAGGGCCGCATGCATGCATGCGGGCACGACGGACATACGGCGATGCTGCTCGGCGCCGCACAATATCTGGCGAGAGATGGTGAATTCGACGGCACGATCGTCTTCATTTTCCAACCCGCCGAGGAGGGCGGCGCCGGAGCACGAGCGATGATGGACGACGGCCTCTTTACCCGGTTCCCCGTCGATGCGGTATTTGGGATTCACAACTGGCCGGGCCTGCCGGAGGGCACGTTCGGGGTGACCGAAGGGCCGATCATGGCCTCGAGCAACGAATTTCGTATCGATATTCGAGGTGTCGGCGCGCATGCCGCGATGCCACATAACGGCCGCGACCCGGTTTTTGCGACGGTACAGATCGCCAACGCACTTCAAAGCATCATCACTCGCAGCAAAAAACCGCTGGATACGGCGGTGCTGTCGATCACTCAGATCCATGCGGGAGACGCAGTCAATGTGATCCCTGACGACGCTTGGCTCGCGGGAACGGTGAGGACCTTCACGACCGAGACACTCGATCTCATCGAATCGAAGATGGAACAAATCGCAGTCGCCACGGCGTCTGCATACGAATGCACCGCCGTCGTCACGTTCCATCGCAACTACCCGCCGACGGTCAACAGCCGCGAGGAAACGCGATTTGCCGCCGAAGTCATGCGCGAGCTGGTGGGCGCCGAAAACGTGGACGCTTCCGTTGAGCCGACCATGGGCGCCGAAGACTTTTCGTTCATGCTGCAGGCGAAACCCGGCTGCTACGCATTTCTCGGCAACGGGAGCGGCGGCCATCGCGACGCGGGCCACGGCGCGGGTCCTTGCATGCTGCACAACGCGAGCTACGACTTCAACGACGCGCTACTGCCGATCGGGTCGAGTTACTGGGTGCAGCTCGCGCAGCGGTTTCTGAAAGGGGGTTGAGGCAGGCAGCGTAGCGCGCTCGAAGGGGAGCGCGCGGCGCAAAGCAAAAACCCCCGCGAGCTTGGAGCTGGCGGGGGTTTTCAGAAGAAGGGAGCCTGACGATTACCTACTTTCACACGGGCAATCCGCACTATCATCGGCGTGGAGTCGTTTCACGGTCCTGTTCGGGATGGGAAGGGGTGGTACCAACTCGCTATGGTCATCAGGCATGACTTGTTGCTGCGCAGCGGTGTGGGCTGCGAAGCCAATCTGGGAAGAAGTATGGCGTAATGTGGTAGTGCTTGTACGGCACTGAATCGCGAGTCAACCTGAGCGCGCCTGTCACACACTGAACGCGGTGCGGGGCACGCGCGATCAGAGCGAAGACGCTCCGGTTATAGGATCAAGCCTTACGGGCAATTAGTATCGGTTAGCTGAGTGCATTACTGCACGTACACACCCGACCTATCAACGTCCTGGTCTTGAACGACCCTTCAAGGGGATCGAGTCCCCAGGGAAGTCTCATCTTGAGGCGAGTTTCCCGCTTAGATGCTTTCAGCGGTTATCTCTTCCGAACATAGCTACCCGGCGATGCCACTGGCGTGACAACCGGTACACCAGAGGTTCGTCCACTCCGGTCCTCTCGTACTAGGAGCAGCCCCCCTCAAACTTCCAACGCCCACGGCAGATAGGGACCAAACTGTCTCACGACGTTTTAAACCCAGCTCACGTACCTCTTTAAATGGCGAACAGCCATACCCTTGGGACCGGCTACAGCCCCAGGATGAGATGAGCCGACATCGAGGTGCCAAACACCGCCGTCGATATGAACTCTTGGGCGGTATCAGCCTGTTATCCCCAGAGTACCTTTTATCCGTTGAGCGATGGCCCTTCCATACAGAACCACCGGATCACTATGACCTGCTTTCGCACCTGCTCGACTTGTCGGTCTCGCAGTTAAGCACGCTTATGCCATTGCACTATCAGCACGATTTCCGACCGTACCTAGCGTACCTTCGTACTCCTCCGTTACACTTTGGGAGGAGACCGCCCCAGTCAAACTGCCTACCATGCACTGTCCCCGACCCGGATCACGGGCCAAGGTTAGAACCTCAAACAAACCAGGGTGGTATTTCAAGGACGGCTCCACCGAAACTAGCGTTCCGGTTTCATAGCCTCCCACCTATCCTACACAGATCGGTTCAAAGTCCAATGCAAAGCTACAGTAAAGGTTCATGGGGTCTTTCCGTCTAGCCGCGGGGAGATTGCATCATCACAAACACTTCAACTTCGCTGAGTCTCGGGAGGAGACAGTGTGGCCATCGTTACGCCATTCGTGCAGGTCGGAACTTACCCGACAAGGAATTTCGCTACCTTAGGACCGTTATAGTTACGGCCGCCGTTTACCGGGACTTCAATCAAGAGCTTGCACCCCATCATTTAATCTTCCGGCACCGGGCAGGCGTCACACCCTATACGTCCACTTTCGTGTTTGCAGAGTGCTGTGTTTTTATTAAACAGTCGCAGCCACCAGTTTATTGCAACCCCTTCACCCTCCTGGCGCGAGCCAGTCAAGCTACAAGGGCGTACCTTATCCCGAAGTTACGGTACCAATTTGCCGAGTTCCTTCTCCCGAGTTCTCTCAAGCGCCTTAGAATACTCATCTCGCCCACCTGTGTCGGTTTGCGGTACGGTCATCGTGAGACTGAAGCTTAGAGGCTTTTCTTGGGACCCCTTCCGATTGCTTCGCGGCTTATAGCCACTCGCGCCACACCCTTGAATTACGCGCCCGGATTTGCCTAAGCGCCTTCTCCAATGCAGCGACCGGGACTTCCAACACCCGGACAACCTTCCGCGATCCGTCCCCCCATCGCATCTCACGACGGTGCAGGAATATTGACCTGCTTCCCATCAGCTACGCATTTCTGCCTCGCCTTAGGGGCCGACTCACCCTACGCCGATGAACGTTGCGTAGGAAACCTTGGGCTTACGGCGAGGGGGCCTTTCACCCCCTTTATCGCTACTCATGTCAGCATTCGCACTTCCGATACCTCCAGCATCCTTTACAAGACACCTTCGCAGGCTTACGGAACGCTCTCCTACCACACGTACTTACGTACGCATCCGCAGCTTCGGTATATGGCTTAGCCCCGTTACATCTTCCGCGCAGGACGACTCGATCAGTGAGCTATTACGCTTTCTTTAAAGGGTGGCTGCTTCTAAGCCAACCTCCTGACTGTTTTAGCCTTCCCACTTCGTTTCCCACTTAGCCATATTTGGGGACCTTAGCTGGCGGTCTGGGTTGTTTCCCTCTTGACACCGGACGTTAGCACCCGATGTCTGTCTCCCGTGATTACACTCTTCGGTATTCGGAGTTTGCTATGGCGAAGTAATCCGCAATGGACCCTTCAACCATGACAGTGCTCTACCCCCGAAGGTGACACACGAGGCACTACCTAAATAGTTTTCGGAGAGAACCAGCTATTTCCAAGTTTGTTTAGCCTTTCACCCCTATCCACAGCTCATCCCCTAACTTTTCAACGTTAGTGGGTTCGGTCCTCCAGTACGTGTTACCGCACCTTCAACCTGGCCATGGATAGATCACTTGGTTTCGGGTCTACGCCCAGCAACTGAACGCCCTATTCGGACTCGCTTTCGCTACGCCTGCCCTAATCGGTTAAGCTTGCTACTGAACGTAAGTCGCTGACCCATTATACAAAAGGTACGCCGTCACCTCTTACGAGGCTCCGACTGTTTGTATGCATGCGGTTTCAGGATCTATTTCACTCCCCTCCCGGGGTTCTTTTCGCCTTTCCCTCACGGTACTGGTTCACTATCGGTCGATCACGAGTATTTAGCCTTGGAGGATGGTCCCCCCATCTTCAGACAGGATTTCACGTGTCCCGCCCTACTTGTCGTACACCTAGTTCTTCCTCGCTGTTTTCGCCTACAGGGCTATCACCTGCTATGGCCGCACTTTCCAGAGCGTTCGGCTAACAACAAAGATAAAGAGTACAAGGCTCATCCCATTTCGCTCGCCACTACTTTGGGAATCTCGGTTGATTTCTGTTCCTGCGGTTACTTAGATGTTTCAGTTCACCGCGTTCGCTTCGCATGGCCTATGTATTCAGCCATGGATGACCCATACGGGCCGGGTTTCCCCATTCGGACATCTCCGGATCAAAGCTTGTTTGCCAGCTCCCCGGAGCTTTTCGCAGGCTACCGCGTCCTTCATCGCCTGTGATCGCCAAGGCATCCACCACATGCACTTGTTCGCTTGACCCTATAACGAGAGCGTCTCTCTTCGAGCCGCTTGCGCTACAGGTTGAGTTCTCGCGCTTGTGCCGTATTCCAAGGGCATCTTTCGATTCCCTTTTCATACTTCGATACAATCACTACCCATTGATATCTTCCACGTCCATCTCATCAGACGCTTCCAATATCCATTACTACTTCTTCCAGATTGTTAAAGATCGACAGCCGACTTGTTCAGTCGCTCTGACTGGCTCTATCGCCAATGACAAAGGCTCGAGCGGATGCGCTCACGCACTTGTCATTGGGGACCCCCCTTCGGCGATCGCACCCACGTACGCGCTAAAGCGCCAACGTGGGCGGGGATGGTGGAGGCAGACGGGATCGAACCGACGACCCCCTGCTTGCAAAGCAGGTGCTCTCCCAGCTGAGCTATGCCCCCAGGCACAACCAATTTGACACTCAGATAACTCCGTCGCTTATCACCACCGCTTAACTCCCTTCGGGAGTGAGATGCTCGTAAGTGCTAAAGCACTAACGATCATCGCAATTGGTGGGTCTGGTTGGATTCGAACCAACGACCCCCGCCTTATCAAGACGGTGCTCTAACCGACTGAGCTACAGACCCCTGAGTCTGTCAATCTTCACAGCCGATAAGCGTGAGTACTTAATCTTGAGCGCGCAAGCTCTGGAAAGGAGGTGATCCAGCCGCACCTTCCGATACGGCTACCTTGTTACGACTTCACCCCAGTCATGAATCCTACCGTGGTGACCGTCCTCCTTGCGGTTAGACTAGCCACTTCTGGTAAAACCCACTCCCATGGTGTGACGGGCGGTGTGTACAAGACCCGGGAACGTATTCACCGCGGCATGCTGATCCGCGATTACTAGCGATTCCAGCTTCATGCACTCGAGTTGCAGAGTGCAATCCGGACTACGATCGGTTTTCTGGGATTGGCTCCCCCTCGCGGGTTGGCGACCCTCTGTTCCGACCATTGTATGACGTGTGAAGCCCTACCCATAAGGGCCATGAGGACTTGACGTCATCCCCACCTTCCTCCGGTTTGTCACCGGCAGTCTCCTTAGAGTGCTCTTGCGTAGCAACTAAGGACAAGGGTTGCGCTCGTTGCGGGACTTAACCCAACATCTCACGACACGAGCTGACGACAGCCATGCAGCACCTGTGCGACGGTTCTCTTTCGAGCACTCCCACCTCTCAGCGGGATTCCGTCCATGTCAAGGGTAGGTAAGGTTTTTCGCGTTGCATCGAATTAATCCACATCATCCACCGCTTGTGCGGGTCCCCGTCAATTCCTTTGAGTTTTAATCTTGCGACCGTACTCCCCAGGCGGTCAACTTCACGCGTTAGCTTCGTTACTAAGGAAATGAATCCCCAACAACTAGTTGACATCGTTTAGGGCGTGGACTACCAGGGTATCTAATCCTGTTTGCTCCCCACGCTTTCGTGCATGAGCGTCAGTATTGGCCCAGGGGGCTGCCTTCGCCATCGGTATTCCTCCACATCTCTACGCATTTCACTGCTACACGTGGAATTCTACCCCCCTCTGCCATACTCTAGCCCGCCAGTCACCAATGCAGTTCCCAGGTTAAGCCCGGGGATTTCACATCGGTCTTAGCGAACCGCCTGCGCACGCTTTACGCCCAGTAATTCCGATTAACGCTCGCACCCTACGTATTACCGCGGCTGCTGGCACGTAGTTAGCCGGTGCTTATTCTTCCGGTACCGTCATCCCCGCCCGGTATTATCAGGCAGGATTTCTTTCCGGACAAAAGTGCTTTACAACCCGAAGGCCTTCTTCGCACACGCGGCATTGCTGGATCAGGGTTGCCCCCATTGTCCAAAATTCCCCACTGCTGCCTCCCGTAGGAGTCTGGGCCGTGTCTCAGTCCCAGTGTGGCTGGTCGTCCTCTCAGACCAGCTACGGATCGTCGCCTTGGTAGGCCTTTACCCCACCAACTAGCTAATCCGCCATCGGCCGCCCCTTGAGCGCGAGGCCCGAAGGTCCCCCGCTTTCCTCTCCCGAGCGTATGCGGTATTAATCCGGCTTTCGCCGGGCTATCCCCCACTCCAGGACACGTTCCGATGTATTACTCACCCGTTCGCCACTCGCCACCAGGGTTGCCCCCGTGCTGCCGTTCGACTTGCATGTGTAAAGCATGCCGCCAGCGTTCAATCTGAGCCAGGATCAAACTCTTCAGTTCAATACCTGTTACTGTTTTCGACTCTCTCGAGTCGGTCGCTCACTCAACGTACTGACAGGATTCATCCATCTCTCGACGGACAAACCTTACTCTCAATACAGCGTGAGACTTGATACTTTCGCTTCATCGAACCCCGAAGGATTCGACTGCGCTCGCCATCAAGTACCCACACTTATCGGCTGTGAATTGTTAAAGATCACGTCGCTCAACACCGCAGTACCTACCTTCCGTACCGCCCGTCTTGCGTTGCTGCATCAGCAGCAGAGAAACGAGATTATGCAGAGCGTTTCGCTTTTCGTCAACAGGTTTTTTGCATCGCTGCTTGCTTCACCCATCGACTCGGCCGTTGCGTTGCGCCCTTCCACTTACCGCGCACAAACCTCGCACAACGCCTCGCCACTCCATCGCTACAACCCTTCGCTTCCCCCGCGCCGCCGCTTTCGGTAGCGCGGAAAGGGCGTGATTCTAGGCGCCTTCCTCGAAGAGCGCAAGAGGGTATCGAACGATGCGGTTACCGGTGCTTGAACACCGGTTTGCGCTTCTCGACGAACGCCGCCATCCCTTCCTTCTGATCCTCAGTGGCGAAGAGCGAATGGAAAAGCCGCCGCTCGAAATGCACGCCCTCGGCGAGGGTAGTCTCGTAGGCGCGGTTGACCGATTCCTTCACCATCATCACCGCAGGCAAGGGAAATTCGGCGATCGTCGTCGCAGCAGCAATCGCCTCGTCGAGCAACGACGCAGCGGGCACGATGCGCGACACCAGCCCCGCGCGCTCGGCTTCCTCCGCATCCATGAAGCGCGCCGTCAGACACATATCCATCGCTTTCGCCTTCGACACCGCACGAGGCAGGCGCTGCGTACCGCCCGCGCCCGGCATCACGCCGAGCTTGATCTCAGGCTGACCGAACTTCGCCGTGTCGGCCGCGAGGATGATGTCGCACATCATTGCGAGCTCGCAGCCGCCGCCGAGCGCAAAGCCCGACACTGCGGCGATGATGGGCTTGCGGATCGAGCGTACCGTTTCCCAATTGCGCGTGATGTAGTCGCCCTTGTACACGTCCATGAACGAATACTTGGCCATCATCGAAATATCGGCCCCCGCCGCAAACGCTTTCTCGCTGCCCGCCAAGACAATCGCACCAATGGATTCGTCGGCATCGAACGCCCTGAGCGCCGCCCCGAGTTCGTCCATCAGCGCGTCATTGAGCGCATTCAGCGCCTTCGGCCGGTTCAACGTAACAAGGCCCACCCGCCCTCGCGTCTCGACCAAAATGTTTTCGTACTCCATCTGCATGCACCTCCTATGGTTTCTATGTAGGAACCGGGAAAACGCCTCAAAGCCCGCCGGGAACGATGGTAACATTCACCAACCAACCGGTCGGTCAATAAATGGTCGGCTCTCTCCCCTAACGCAAGGCCTTCTCCGTCTCCGCCATGACACATCCCCTATTTGCCAAGCACGAAGACACGCTCAGGAACGCCCTCGCAGCCATCGAGACACGCGGCTATTGGAGCCCGTTCGCCGAAATGCCCAGCCCCAAAGTGTACGGGGAAAGCAGCAACGCCGAGGGGGAGGCCGCCTTCAAAGCCCACCTCCATCAAACGTTCGAACTCGACCAGCCGGGCTCGGGCCAGACAGTCGGCGCGGAAAGGTCTCCATACGGCTTTGCGTTGGACGTCCGCTACTCCAAGGCCGATCCGGATTCGCTCATAGCCGCGGCGCGGACCGCCGAAGACAGCTGGCGCCGCGCGGGACGAGAAGCATGGGTCGGCGTGAGCCTGGAGATACTGTCGCGTCTCAATCGCGCCAGCTTCGAGATCGCCTACAGCGTCATGCACACGACCGGGCAAGCCTTCATGATGGCTTTCCAGGCGGGTGGCCCACATGCCCAAGACCGCGCGCTCGAAGCCATCGCCTACGCGTGGGCCGAGTTGCGCCGTGTACCGCCCGATGCGCATTGGGAAAAGCCACAGGGCAAAAATCCGCCGCTCGCCATGAGCAAGCGCTACATGATCGCCCCGCGCGGCATCGGACTCGTACTCGGATGCTGCACATTTCCCACCTGGAACGGCTACCCAGGCCTCTTCGCCGACCTTGCCACAGGCAACGCC
Source organism: Trinickia caryophylli (assembly GCF_034424545.1). Taxonomy (NCBI): domain Bacteria; kingdom Pseudomonadati; phylum Pseudomonadota; class Betaproteobacteria; order Burkholderiales; family Burkholderiaceae; genus Trinickia; species Trinickia caryophylli. Next base: position 1,554,377 of record NZ_CP139970.1, read on the forward strand.
GTCATCGTGAAGCCGCATCCGGGTGCCATTCTGCCGCTCGCCATCACCGTCCGTATTGCGCGCGAGGTGCTGCGCGAGGCGGGTTTCGATCCTAACGTCGTCACGCTGCTCGCCACCGAGGGCGACGACGGGCCGCTCGTCCGGCAACTCGCCGTTCGCTCCGAAATCAAACTCATCGACTTCACAGGCAGCACCGCAAACGGCAACTGGCTCGAACAGCATGCGCATCAGGCACAGGTCTACACAGAAAAGGCCGGCGTCAATCAGATCGTCATCGATTCCGCCGACGATCTGAAGGCCGTCGTCCGCAACATCGCCTTCTCGCTCGCGCTCTACTCGGGGCAGATGTGCACCGCTCCCCAGAACATCTACGTGCCGCGCGCGGGCATACGAACCGCCGAAGGGCACATTGCATTCGACGACGTTGCAGCCGCCATTGCGGGCGCGGTGCAAAAACTCGTCGCCGATCCCGCTCGCGCCGTGGAAATACTCGGCGCCATCCAGAACGACGGCGTCGTGCGACGCATCGGCGAAGCACGCACGCTCGGCCGCGTGCTGCTCGAAAGCACGCCGCTCGAGCACCCCGCTTTCAGCGAAGCCCGCGTGCGCACGCCGCTCATCGTCGGACTCGACGCGCGCAGCGACGCCGCGAAGTTCACCACCGAATGGTTCGGGCCGATCGCGTTCGTCGTTGCCACCGATTCCACGCAACACTCCCTCGAGCTCGCCGGCTCGATCGCCGAGCAGCACGGCGCATTGACGCTTTCGGTTTACAGCACGGACGAAGCGACGATCGAAGCTGCGCACGAGGCCGCGATTCGGGGCGGCGTTGCGCTGTCGATCAACCTGACCGGCGGCGTTTTCGTCAATCAGTCGGCCGCCTTCTCGGATTTCCATGCTACCGGCGCGAATCCCGCAGCAAACGCCGCGCTGACCGATCCTGCGTTCGTGGCAAACCGCTTTCGCATCGTTCAGAGCCGTATGCATGTTGCGCCGCTCGGTGAAGCGGCACAACCTGGCCAAACGGCATAGGCCGAATGACCGAATGGCGGCGCAAACGCCGCCCCCCTACGATGTCTCCATCCCCCGTCCGCGTGGCGGCCTTCGAGCAGGAACACCGATGAACGATGCTTTTGTCTGCGACGCCATTCGTACGCCTTTCGGCCGCTATGGCGGTGCACTGAAGGACGTGCGGGCCGACGACCTCGCCGCCGTGCCCATCAAGGCACTTGTAAAGCGCAATCCAGGCGTCGACTGGGAGGCACTCGACGACATCATCTACGGCTGCGCGAATCAAGCCGGCGAAGACAACCGCAACGTCGCGCGCATGGCCGCGCTGCTGGCCGGCCTGCCGATCACAGCCGCGGGCGTGACCATCAATCGCTTGTGCGGCTCGGGGATGGATGCAATCGGCAGTGCTGCACGCGCGTTGAAAGCAGGCGAAGCGCAACTGATGATCGCCGGTGGAGCGGAAAGCATGACGCGCGCTCCGTTCGTCCTGGCCAAAGCAGCAAGCGCCTTCTCGCGTCAAACCGAAATCCACGATACGACCATCGGCTGGCGCTTCGTGAATGCGAGGCTGAAGGCGCAATATGGCATCGACTCCATGCCCGAGACAGCGGAGAACGTCGCGGCCCGCTTCGACGTCAGCCGAGCGGATCAGGATGCCTTTGCGTTGCGCAGCCAGCAAAAAGCCATTCGGGCGCAGCGCGATGGATTATTCGACGGCGAGATAGTCAGCGTCGCCATCGCACAAAAGAAGAGCGAGCCCATTGACGTCTCGCAAGACGAGCATCCCCGCGAGACGTCGCTCGATGCACTCGCGAAGCTGAAAGGGATAGTGCGCCCCGACGGCACCGTTACGGCCGGCAATGCATCAGGTGTCAACGACGGCGCATGCGCGCTGTTGCTCGCCAACGCAGCAGCCGCGGACCGCTTCGACCTGAGGCCACGCGCACGTATCCTCGGCATGGCGACCGCCGGCGTCGAGCCATCGATCATGGGCATCGGGCCCGCGCCCGCCACCGAGAAACTGCTTGCGCGCCTCGGGCTGCCACTCGCACGGTTCGATGTAATCGAGCTCAACGAAGCCTTCGCATCGCAAAGCCTGGCGGTACTGCGACTGCTCGGAATCGCCGATGACGATCCGCGCGTCAATCCGAATGGCGGAGCCATTGCACTCGGTCACCCGCTCGGCGCCTCCGGCGCCCGTCTCGTCACGACGGCGCTCGGCCAACTCGAGCGGACCGGCGGCAAACTCGCGCTGTGCACGATGTGCATAGGTGTCGGCCAAGGTATCGCGCTCGCTCTGGAGCGCGTTTGAGTTGCGTCGGTGGATTGATCGCCGCGCATTCAAAAGTCAAACGGTAACAATCAAGGAGACGATCGATGCAATACGACGCAATCCACGTCGCGCACGACCCTTCCTCGCACGTGTTTACGATCACGCTTGATCGTCCGGACAAGCTCAACAGCTTCAGTCGGGCCATGCACGCGCAATTGCTCTCGGCGCTCGACGAAGCCGAGGGCGCGGGCGCCCGGGCGTTGGTACTGACCGGAGCCGGCCGCGGGTTTTGTGCTGGACAGGACCTCGCCGACCTCAACCTCGAGCCGGATGCCCTCACCGATCTTGGCGCGCATCTGGAAGAGACTTTCAATCCGCTGATTCGGCGGCTTCAAGCGTTGCCGCTGCCTGTCATTGCCGCCGTCAACGGCATTGCAGCGGGCGCGGGCGCCAATTTGGCACTCGCCTGCGATATCGCCATTGCGGCGCGCTCAAGCAGTTTCGTGCAATCGTTCGTGAAGATTGGCCTCGTGCCCGACTCGGGAGGAACCGCATTCCTGCCGCAGCGCATCGGCATGGCTCGCGCGCTCGGGCTGGCGCTAACGGGAGACAAGCTGACCGCCGAAGATGCCCATCGCTGGGGACTCATCTGGCAGGTCGTGGACGACGAGCAACTGCCGGTAGCAAGTGCGAAACTGGCCGCCTCGCTGGCCCAACAGCCCACTCGCGCAATAGCCGCCATCAAGCGGGCCATGCGCGCAAGCTCGACACAATCGCTCGATCGGCAACTCGATCTCGAACGCGACTTGCAGCGCGAGCTCGGCCGGTCGCGCGACTATGTGGAAGGCGTCACCGCGTTCATCGAAAAACGCGCACCACACTTCGAAGGAAAATAAAATGGCGGCTTGCGATCATCACCCGCACTCGGACAGCGCTGCATCCGATCCGGATGCGCTGGCCCGCGCCGTGGCCGACGCCATGTTCCGCGTCGACGCCTGCAGCCGCGCACTCGGCTTCGAATTGCTGGAAGTCAAAGCCGGCTACGCCCGATTGCGCGCCACCGTACGCCCCGACTTTCTGAACGGCCACGATATCTGCCATGGCGGGATGATTTTCACGCTGGCGGATTCCGCCTTCGCCTTCGCCTGCAACTCCCACAACGTCAACACGGTCGCGTCCGGCTGCTCTATCGAGTTCCTCCGGCCGGCGCACAAGGGAGACGTGTTGACGGCCGAGGCTTCGGAGCAGACATTGATGGGGCGGACCGGCATCTACGATATTCGTGTGACGAACGATGCTGGCGAAACAGTGGCGATGTTCCGCGGGAAGTCGTCTCATATCAAAGGCAGCGTGATTCCACAGTCCTGACGGCTCGCGCCTTCGCCCGCCTCTGCTAATAGAAAACCAGACGCAGCCGCCATGGCCAGCGGCCGCGCGCCTCTTGCTTCGTATCGCTGCATCAGGCCAACCAAGGAGACAATCGATGGACACCGCGCTTGCCCTCGAACCGATCGAGACTGCCAGCCGCGACGAGCTCGCCGCCATGCAACTCGAACGGCTGAAATGGTCGCTCCGGCACGCCTACGAGAACTCGCCAGTCTACCGGCGCAAGTTCGATCGAGCCGGCGTGCATCCTGACGACTTGCGCACGCTTTCCGACTTGTCTCGCTTTCCGTTCACGACGAAAGCCGACCTGCGGGACAACTACCCCTTCGGGATGTTCGCCGTGCCCCAGGAGCGGATCGCGCGCATTCACGCCTCGTCCGGTACGACCGGCAAGCCCACCGTCGTCGGCTATACCGCGCGCGACATAGACACGTGGGCGAATCTCGTGGCCCGATCAATTCGCGCGGCGGGCGCCCAGCGAGGCGACAAGGTGCACGTGAGCTACGGCTACGGGCTATTCACAGGCGGTCTGGGCGCACACTATGGAGCAGAGCGGGCCGGCTTGACCGTTATTCCATTCGGCGGCGGGCAAACCGAAAAGCAAGTTCAGTTGATCCAGGATTTCCGCCCCGACATCATCATGGTGACCCCCAGCTACATGCTCGCGATCGCCGATGAGTTCGAGCGCCAGGGACTGGATCCGGCGCAATCTTCGTTGCGGATCGGCATTTTCGGCGCCGAGCCCTGGACCAACGACATGCGGCTCGTCATCGAAGAGCGCATGGATATCGACGCGGTCGACATCTATGGCCTGTCGGAGGTCATTGGGCCCGGCGTTGCATCCGAATGCGCCGAAACGAAAGACGGCCCGACAATCTGGGAAGATCATTTCTATCCCGAAATCATCGACCCTGAAACCGGCACCGTTTTGCCCGACGGCGAATTCGGCGAACTCGTCTTCACGTCGCTCACGAAAGAGGCCCTGCCGATCGTGCGCTACCGTACGCGCGATCTGACACGCCTGCTGCCCGGCACGGCACGCACGATGCGGCGGATGGACAAAATCACTGGCCGCTCGGACGACATGATGATCGTGCGCGGCGTGAACGTGTTCCCCACGCAAATCGAGGAGCTGTTGTTACGTCAGCGGGCGCTCGCCCCCCATTATCAGATCGTGCTGACGAAGGAGGGCCCGCTCGACGTCATGACGCTCAATGTGGAGCCCTCGTCCGAAGCCAGCACCGACGCCCGCGCGCTCGAAGCCGCGCGAACCGCGCTCGCGCATGACATCAAGGCACTGGTCGGGGTAAGCGCCGTTGTCCGGGTGCTGCCGGTCAACGGTATCGAACGCTCAGTCGGCAAAGCCAGGCGTGTCGTAGACAAGCGCCGGTTAGACCGCTGACGCCTCCGAGACCAGCGACTCCGAGACCAGCGACTCCGAGGCCGGCGACTCCGAGACCAGCGACTCCGAGACCAGCGACTCCGAGACCAGCGACTCCGAGGCCGGCAACTCGGAGGCCGGACTCGAAGGCCGGACTCGAAGGCCGGCAACTCGAAGGCTGATAACCGTGCACCCGCGAGTGCACGGCGGGCGGCTCGGGACGGATGGCTTCATGGCCGGCGGCTCGAAAACCATGCAGCGGGTTCGCACGCGGAAGCTGCGCCCGCCTCAGGCTCCGCGCATGCGCGAGTTCGGCAAAGCCCACCCCGATAGCCGCCGCCCCGGCAAGACTGCTCTCAAGAATTCGGCAGGAGCAGCCACATGCGGCCCGTCTGCTTCATTTTGCCGGCCAGGTCGCCCGCATCGTCGCCCAGCCCCCAGAAGTAGTCAGCTCGCACGCCACCTTTGATCGCCGTACCCGTGTCCTGCGCGAAGACGAGACGGTTCAGAGGCGCGTTCGTCATCGGCCGCGTTGTCTGCAGAAACACCGGCGTGCCGAGCGGAATCGAGGCGGGATCGACGGCAATCGAACGCTGCGGCGTCAGCGGCACGCCCAGCGCGCCGATCGGCCCCTTCTCCGAGCCTGCCCACGCGCTGCCCGCCGCCGGCATCTCGCGGAAAAAGACGAAGCGCGGATTCGTGTCGAGCAACGCATCGACGCGCCCTGGATTGGCGCGCGCCCAGGCTTTGATGCCCTGCATCGTTGCCTGCGCGGGGGTGAGTTCGCCATGATCGAGCAACCACCGGCCGATCGATTTGTACGGCTGATTGTTGCTGCCGCCGTAGCCTACGCGCATGACGCTCCCGTCATCGAGCACGATGCGGCCCGAGCCCTGCACCTGCAAAAAGAAGCCCTCGATCGGGTCGTCCACCCAGACGAGTTCGTTACCCGCCAGCACGCCGGCGCGCTCGAGCTGCGCGCGCGCCGGCAGTGCCGTGCCCGCGCGATACCCGGCCGGCCAGCGGTACAAGGGGTACTGATAGGCGCCGTGCCGGGTACGCGACCCATGCAGAAGCGGCTCGTAGTAGCCCGTGACGAGGCCGTCGAGCGTGCCGTCGCCGTTGGCGAATTGAAACGGTGTGAAATACGCTTCGAAAAACGACCGCGTGCCAGCAACGTCGAGATCGTCGAGCTGGGCGGCCGCGGCGCACGCGCGCTGCCAGTTGCGCTCGCGCGCAAGGCGCGAGCAGTTCTCGCGCAGCGCGGCGGCCGCGCCGATCAGCGAATCATCTTCCCAGCCCGGCACCTGCTGCCACGCAACAGGTGTGAGCCGCCCCGGCACGACCGCACCCGCGACGGCAGCGGCTTCGACTGGCCCGGAAACGGGAGGACGCACGGCAGGACGCCCGCCGCAAGCAGCGAGCACGGTCGCCAACACAAGGGCCGCGAGGCGGCCGATCGTCCCCAGATCAATGCGCATACGTTTGCTCTTTCTTCGATGACACTTCGTGCCCGCCGCAGCGGGCCATTCCGATCTCGCGCGCCATACCCGCGGCGGTCAATGCAACGTGCGCGGCATTTGCAGCGTGAACTCGGGCACAGGCGCCTCGAAGCGCTCGCCGTCCTCCGCCACGCAGAAATACTCACCCCGCATCGTACCGACGGGCGTGGCGATAACGGCCCAGCTCGTGTACTCGAACTGCTCGCCGGGCTGCAGCAGCGGTTGATGCCCCACCACGCCGAGCCCCTTCACTTCCTGGACCGAGGCTTCGCTGTCGGTAATCACCCAATGACGCGCGATCAATTGCGCCGGCACCTGGCCGGTGTTGCGAATCGTCAGCGTGTAAGCGAATGCGTACTGCCGCCGGTCGGGATCGGACTGCTCCGGCAGGTAGCGCGTTTTCGCGGACACGCTGAATTGATACTGGCTCATCGTGACTCTGCTTTTCGCTATTTGACAAGAATCCGAAAGGCGGCCGCAACGCCGGTCTCACGCCCGGAGCCTTTCGGATTGGCATTCTGCGGGATGGCGCCCTCGCCCGCAACCGCGCGTTTGCCCGCCCGGCCACAGTCGGGGCGCTGTAAAATACCGGCTGCTTTCCCGCTGCCGCCCGCCGACACTCGAGGATTTACGCGCCATGACGCAATTTCGTATCGCCCCCAGCATCCTCTCGGCCGATTTCGCCCGGCTCGGTGAAGAAGTCCGCAACGTCGTCGCCGCCGGCGCCGATTGGATCCATTTTGACGTAATGGACAACCATTACGTTCCGAACCTCACGATCGGGCCGCTCGTATGCGAAGCCATTCGCCCGCACGTGCAAGTGCCGATCGACGTCCATCTGATGGTGCGTCCCGTCGATCGCATCGTGCCCGACTTCGCGAAGGCCGGCGCCAATCTGATCAGTTTTCACCCCGAGGCGTCGGAGCACATCGATCGCACGTTGTCGCTGATCCGCGATCACGGCTGCAAGGCGGGCCTCGTCTTCAATCCCGCCACGCCGCTCAATTATCTCGACCATGTGATGGACCGCGTCGACCTCGTGCTCATCATGTCCGTGAACCCGGGTTTCGGCGGCCAATCGTTCATTCCCGAGGCCCTCAATAAGCTCCGGGCCGCGCGTGCGCGCATCGACGCCTATCGCGAAAAGACGGGCCGCGAAATTCACCTCGAAGTCGATGGCGGCGTGAAGACCGACAACATCGCGGAGATCGCGCGCGCAGGTGCCGATACGTTCGTGGCCGGCTCGGCCATCTTCGGCAAGCCGGACTATGCCGACGTGATCGGCGAAATGCGCCGTCGGCTCGCCGCCGCAGGGGAGGCCTGAGATGAACGGAGCAGCCCTGCCCGATAATGACGAGACGCCACGCTTTGCTGCGCTGCGCCTGAAGGCCGCCATCGTCGATCTCGACGGCACGATGGTCGATACGGCCGACGACTTCACCGCCTGCATCAACGGCATGCTGACCGAAACCGGCGCGGCTCCGCCCGTCACGCGAGACGAGGTCGTCGGCTATGTCGGCAAGGGTTCCGAGCACCTGATTCGGAGCGTGCTGGCCGCCCGCTTTTCCGCCGACGAAACCGAGGCGCGATTCGAGGCCGCACTCGCCTGCTATCAGGCGCATTACGCGAAGATCAACGGAAGCCACACGCGGCTTTACCCGGACGTCGAGCACGGCCTGGCCGCGCTTCGCGACGCCGGCCTGACGCTCGCCTGCGTGACGAACAAGCCGCGGCGCTTCGCCGTCGCGCTGCTCGAGCAGTATGGGCTCGCGCGCTACTTCTCGGCGATCTTCGGCGGCGACAGTCTGCCGCGCAAGAAACCGGACCCCGAGCCGATGCTCGCGGCCTGCGCGGCGCTTGGCGTGGCGCCGGGCGAGGCCGTGGCGATCGGCGACTCGGAAAACGACGCCCTTGCGGGCCGCGCGGCCGGCATGGCGACGCTCACGGTGCCCTACGGCTACAACCATGGCAACGCTATACAAACAATAAATTCGGATGGTATAGTCGCCACGTTGCTGGCTGCGGCACGGGTCATTGCGAACCATCACGCGAGCCTCGAAGCAACACCTCAATCGCCGACAATTTAGTCTTCACCTCATGTTTCTGAGCAAAAAACGGAGTCTGAGCAGCATCGACCGGGGAGCCTGGCCCTGGCGCCGCTCGACGCACTGACCTCTCTCGAGGCCTGCTGGACCTGACGGCCAGCACCGTTTTTTGCTTGTCGCGCACCTGCGCTACCTTCGCCGCCGCCCCTGGATCGCCCCGGACATGTCCGGCCGAAGCGACTTTCGAGTCGCCGCTCGGGCACGCGGCCCAACGGTTTGCCGCGCGCTCCGCATCCCCTTTGCGCGATGTCCGAGCGCCGGTCATATGAACAGGATCGGAACATGACCGAACTCGAATTCAAATCCCTCGCGAACGAGGGCTATAACCGTATCCCGCTGATCGCCGAGGCGCTCGCCGACCTCGAAACGCCGCTTTCGCTCTATTTGAAGCTCGCCCAGGCCGAGCGCAATGGGACGAACTCGTTCCTGCTCGAATCGGTGGTCGGCGGTGAGCGGTTCGGCCGCTACTCGTTCATCGGCCTGCCCGCACGCACGCTCGTGCGCACGCGCAACGGCGTGACCGAAGTGGTACGCGACGGCCAAGTGGTCGAGCAGCACGAAGGCGATCCGCTCGAGTTCGTGGCCGCGTTCCAGGCGCGCTTCAAAGTGGCCCGAACAAGCGGATTGCCGCGCTTTTGCGGCGGGCTGGCGGGCTACTTCGGCTACGACGCCGTCCGCTATATCGAGAAGAAGCTGGCGCATACCGCGCCGCCCGACGATCTGGGTCTGCCAGACATCCAATTGCTGCTCACCGAGGAACTTGCCGTCATCGACAATCTGACCGGCAAGCTCTATTTGATCGTCTATGCCGATCCGGCCGTGCCGGAAGCGTATGCCCGCGGCAAGCAGCGCCTGCGCGAGCTGCGTCAGCGGCTGCGCGCGACCGTCGAGCCGCCCGTCACGTCCTCGAGCGTACGCACGGAGATCTATCGCGAATTCGCGCGCGACGATTACCTCGCCGCGGTGCGCCGCGCGAAGGAGTACATCGCCGCCGGCGAACTCATGCAGGTGCAGGTGGGGCAGCGCCTTACGAAGCCGTATCGCGACAATCCGCTCTCGCTTTACCGCGCGCTGCGGTCGCTGAACCCGTCGCCCTATATGTACTTCTATAACTTCGGCGATTTCCAGGTCGTGGGCGCCTCGCCCGAGATCCTCGTGCGTCAGGAAAAACGCGGCGGCGATGCGATCGTCACGATCCGTCCGCTTGCCGGCACCCGCCCGCGCGGCAACACGCCCGAGCGCGACGCCGAACTTGCCACCGAATTGCTCAACGACCCGAAGGAAATCGCCGAGCACGTGATGCTGATCGATCTGGCCCGCAACGACGTCGGCCGCATCGCGCAAACAGGTTCGGTCGCCGTGACCGACAAGATGGTCATCGAAAAGTACTCGCACGTGCAGCACATCGTGAGTTCGGTCGAAGGCAAGCTCAAGCCCGGCATGACGAATTTCGACGTCCTGCGCGCCACCTTCCCCGCCGGCACGCTCTCGGGCGCGCCGAAGGTGCGTGCGATGGAGCTCATCGACGAGCTCGAGCCCGTCAAGCGCGGCCTATACGGCGGCGCGGTCGGCTATCTTTCTTTCACCGGCGAGATGGATCTTGCCATTACGATCCGTACCGGCATCATCCGTAATGGCAATCTCTACGTTCAGGCGGCGGCGGGCGTCGTCGCCGATTCCGTTCCCGAATCGGAATGGCAGGAAACGGAGAACAAGGCGCGCGCCGTGCTGCGCGCCGCCGAGCAGGTGCAAGACGGCCTCGACAGCGACTTCTGACCGGGAGAAAGACCATGTTGCTGATGATCGACAATTACGACTCGTTCACCTACAACCTCGTCCAGTACTTCGGCGAGCTGGGCGAGGACGTGCGTACCTACCGTAACGACGAGATCTCGCTCGACGAGATCGCGGCGCTCAACCCCGATAGCATTTGCCTCTCGCCGGGCCCGAGCAACCCGCAGCATGCAGGCATCACGCTCGACGTCCTGCGCCAGTTTTCGGGCAAGAAGCCGATTCTCGGCGTCTGCCTGGGGCATCAGGCAATCGGCGAGGCGTTCGGCGGTCGGGTCGTGCGCGCGAAAACGATCATGCACGGCAAGGTGAGCCAGATCGAAACCGACTGCAAAGGCGTCTTCGCCGACCTACCCAAGCACTTCACGGTGACGCGCTACCATTCGCTCGCGATCGAACGCGACACGCTGCCCGAATGCCTGGAAATCTCGGCCTGGACCGAGGACGGCGAAATCATGGGTGTGCGGCACAAGGAGCTGCTCGTCGAGGGCGTGCAGTTCCACCCCGAGTCGATTCTCTCGGAGCATGGGCACGCGTTGCTCGAGAACTTCCTCAAGATGGCGAAGATGCACCAAGGCGCTCCCGCCTGAGGCTTATGGTCAACCGTCGGCGGCGCTACTGGCGCGCCGCATAAAGGGCAAGGTCATGACGATCACTCCCCAGGCAGCGCTGCAGCGCACGATCGAACATCGAGAAATCTTTCACGACGAGATGCTGCATCTGATGCGGCTGATTATGCGCGGAGAGCTGTCCCCGGTCATGTCGGCGGCCATCATCACGGGGCTGCGCGTGAAGAAGGAGACGATCGGCGAGATCGCCGCCGCGGCCACCGTCATGCGCGAGTTCGCCAACCGCGTCCACGTGCCAGACAACGCCAACTTCGTCGACATCGTCGGCACTGGCGGCGACGGCTCGAATACGTTCAACATCTCCACGGCCACGATGTTCGTTACGGCCGCGGCCGGTGCGAAAGTCGCCAAGCACGGCGGCCGCGGCGTATCGAGCAAATCGGGGAGTGCCGACGTCCTCGAGGCGCTCGGCGTGAACATCGATCTGCAGCCGGATCAGGTTGCCGCCTCTATCGCGGAAACGGGCGTGGGCTTCATGTTCGCGCCGAACCACCACCCGGCCATGAAGAACATCGCGCCTGTGCGGCGCGAACTCGGCGTGCGCACGATCTTCAACATTCTCGGGCCCCTCACGAATCCGGCCGGCGCACCGAATCAGTTGATGGGCGTCTTCCACCCGGACCTCGTCGGGATCCAGGTGCGCGTCATGCAAAGGCTCGGCGCCAATCATGTGCTCGTCGTCTACGGCAAGGACGGCATGGACGAGGTCGCGCTCGGCGCGGCCACGCTCGTCGGAGAATTGCGCAACGGCGAAATCCACGAGTACGAGATCCATCCCGAAGACTTCGGCATGCAGATGGTGTCGAACCGCACGTTGCGCGTGAACGACGCCGAGGAGTCGAAACAGCTGTTGCTCGAAGCGCTCGAGAATCGGCCGGGCGTCGCCCGTGAAATCGTCGTGCTGAACGCCGGCACGGCACTTTATGCCGCCAATGTTGCCGAATCGATTGCCGACGGTATCCAGATAGCTCGCGAGGCCGTCGCCACGGGCCGCGCCCGCGAGAAGGTGGAAGAACTCGCGCGCTTCACGCAGCAGTTCAAGCGCTGACGTCGCGTTGCGTCGGCATTGGACCCGCAAGACAACAAGAGATCAAGAAACTATGAGCGATATCCTCAGACGCATCATCGAGGTCAAGCGCGAAGAAGTCCGCGCCGCGCAGCTGAGCGCACCGCTGGAAGAGCTGCGCCTCGAAGCTTCGGCGCGCGAGCTGCGCGATTTCATCGGCGCCTTGCGCGCCAGGCACGCGGCCGGCAAGCCCGCCGTCATCGCCGAAGTAAAGAAGGCCAGCCCCTCCAAGGGCGTCCTGCGCGAGCACTTCGTGCCGGCCGATATCGCGCGCTCCTACGAGCGCGGCGGCGCCGCCTGCCTTTCGGTACTCACCGACGTCCAGTTCTTCCAGGGCAGCGCCGCCTATCTCGAGGAGGCGCGGGCCGCCTGTTCGCTGCCGGTGCTGCGCAAGGACTTCATCGTCGATCCTTATCAGATCGTCGAAGCACGCGCGATGGGCGCCGACGCGATCCTGCTGATCGCGGCCGCGCTTTCCACGCCGGAGATGCGCGATCTCGAAGCGCTCGCCCATTCCCTGGATATGGCCGTGCTCGTCGAAGTTCACGATGCCGCCGAGCTCGAAGAGGCGCTTACGCTGCGAACGCCGCTCATCGGCATCAACAACCGCAATCTGCGCACATTCGAGACCTCGATCGAAACGACGCTCGGCATGCTCGAACAGGTGCCGGCCGATCGCATCGTCGTGACGGAGTCGGGCATTCTTTCGCGCACCGATGTCGAGCGTATGCGTGAGCGGTCGGTCCACACGTTCCTCGTTGGCGAAGCGTTCATGCGCGCCGACGACCCGGGCGCCGAACTCGCCCGCATGTTCTTCTGAGCCGTCATGGGCATCGAACGCGAAATCAAGCTCGCACTGCCGCCCGGGCAGGCCGACGCGGCCGCGCAGTACTTCTGCTCGTGCACGGGCACGCAAGGGCGCGACGTGCCGCTCGACAACGTCTACTTCGATACGCCGTCGCTCGCGCTCACACACGCCAAGATGGCGCTGCGTCTGCGCAAAACGCCCGACGGCTGGCTGCAAACGCTGAAAGCCGCCGGTACCGCGACGGGGGGACTGCACAGCCGTCATGAGTGGGAAACCCCCGTGACCGGTCCGGCGCTCGAACTCGATGTGCTCGCGGCTGCCTGCGACGACGAAGCAGCGTGCGCGACACTGCGCGGCGTGGCGTCCGAGCTGACCGCGCTTTTTCGAACGACGTTCGTGCGACGCCTCTGGCGCGTAAGCGCGGGGGACGCGACGATCGAAGCGGCGATCGATCGCGGCGAAGTCACCGCCGAAGTCAACGGCGAGACCCGGCGCTCGCCCATCAGCGAGGTCGAGCTCGAACTCGTGGACGGCAGCGAATCCGCGCTCGGCGCACTCGCAGCCGATCTGAGCGCGAACGTGCCGGGGCTCGCACCCGATGACGTCAACAAAGCCCAGCGCGGCTATGCGCTGCGAATGGGCTGATACCCGATGGCACGTTCACGAGAATCGGCGTCCGCCCAGGCTCAACCGTCACTCTTCGACGCACCTTGCGGCGAGCAAACCGGCGAAACCAGCAAAACCAGCCAGAGCGGGTTTCGCGCGCCGCTCGAAGCGCAGTTCGACGCATTGCCGCCGGCATGGCGCGAGCACCTTCGCCCATTTCTGCAAAGCGATGCCTACGCTCCGCTGTGTCGATTCGTCGATGCGCAATACGCCGCCGGCAAGACTGTTTATCCAGCCGACGTCTTCAGGGCGCTGCGCCTGACGAGCCCCGACGACGTCAAAGTCGTCATCGTCGGCCAGGACCCCTATCACGGCGACGACAAAGGCCACCCGCAAGCACACGGTCTCGCCTTCTCGGTGCCGGCGGCCGTGCGGCCACCGCCGTCGCTGCGCAACATCTTCAAGGAGATCGCGGCCAGCTTCGGCTACGACATTCCGCGCCACGGCTGCCTCGATGCCTGGGCGAAACAGGGCGTGCTGCTGCTCAACACGGTGTTGACGGTCGAGCAAGGCAAGGCCGCGAGCCATGCCAAGCGCGGCTGGGAACAATGCACCGATACGCTTATTCGCGAACTCGCGCATCGGCACGAGGGCCTCGTCTTCATGCTCTGGGGCGCGCATGCGCAAGCTAAGCGCGCCCTGCTCGACGCGAGGCCGCATTGCGTGCTCGAGGCGCCTCACCCGTCGCCGCTCTCCGCGCATCGCGGCTTTCTGGGCTGCCGGCATTTCGCGCTTGCCAACGAGTATCTCGTCCAGCACGGGCGCGAACCCATCGACTGGCGGCTGCCCGATACGGCCGCTTAGGCCCGCTTAGGCCCGCTTAGGCCCGCTTCGGCAGGCACGCACAAACGCCAAGCCCCGCCTCAGCAGACGGCCGGGGCAAACCGCGCAAGCCACCTGCATCCACTCTGCGTGGCAAAGTCCTACCCTCGAGACGTGAGCAAGAAGAGCCTGCCGCGCGACGACAAAAAAGGGGCGCAGGATGCCCCTTTTTTTTCATCCGGCACGGTAGCCGGCACCAGGATCAGGCCGCGGCGGCAATGGCCTCGCGTGCGGTTGCGAAACCCGCGCTGGCAGCTTCCGGCCCCATGTTCAAGCCTTCGGCGTAGATGAAGTTGACGTCGGTGATGCCGATGAAGCCGAGGAACGTCTGCAGATACGGGGACTGGCTGTCGGCCGGCGTGCCCGCATACTTGCCGCCGCGTGCCGAAACGACATACACCTTCTTGCCCTTGACGAGACCTTCCGGACCGTTCGCCGTATAGCGGAACGTCACGCCCGCACGGGCGATCCAGTCGAAGTACGCCTTCAACTGCGAAGACACACCGAAGTTGTACATCGGCGCGCCGATGACGATGATGTCCGCAGCCTGCAACTCGGCGACCAGCGCATCGCTACGCGCCGCGATCGCCGCCTGCTCGGGCGTGCGCTGCTCGGCCGGAGTAAAGAATGCGCCGAGCACGCTGTCGTCGAGGTGAGGCAGCGCATCGGCCAACAGGTCGCGCACGACGACTTTCGCGCCGGGATTCGCGTTTTGCAGCTTGGCCGTCAGTTCGCTCGCAAGCAGCGTCGAGTTCGCGCCTTGCGAACGTGCTGCCGAGTTCAGTTGCAGGATCGTGGTCATAGCAGGCTCCGGGTATTCTGTGGTGAGCGCATTGGTTGCGCGAGTGGAGCCATTGTCTGGCCTTCGATTTATCTCACAAAGTAGCCTGGCGGCGAAGCATCGTTGCAGTAGTGGAACAATCGCCACCACGGTACGCCGGGCGCGGCCCCGCCGCCCCTGGCCCGTGGCATCGGGCGAGCCGCTTGCTCCAGCACTGAGGCGATACCGTCGATACTTGCGGCCGGCCCCTCCAGGTGTGCAGCTCAGCCTTGCAACCAGCGCTCGCGGGCCTGACGGACGGTACGGCCCGCCTTGTCCGCCACCGCCAGTTTGTAGCGCGTGACCTCCGGGCCATCGAGCTTCAGGCGCGCGACGCGCAGTTCGTCGCGGCGAAACGCATGCACGTCCACGGTCTCGCCCGGCAAATAACGGCCAAGCACGGCCTCGAGATTCGAACCAGTCACGCGCAGCCCGCCGATCGCAACGAGGATGTCCCCGGCCGACAGCCCGGCCTTTTGCGCCGCGCTGCCGTCGTGAACCGCCGACAGCGTGCAATCGGCACCGCCGCGCACGCGCACGCCGAGCGACGGCTTGCCCGGCCGGCCAGCCCCGCCGTTGGCCGGATCGGGCGCGAGCGTCACGCCGAGCGGGGCCAGGAGCGTCTCCAGCGGCAAATCGCGTGTGCCGTGGACGGCATCGTCGAAGAGCGCGCCGAGGTCCACGCCCGTCGCCTCGGCAATGAGCGCCTTCACCTCATCCTCGCCAACGCCGCGTGCCGCGCCCCCGCGGCGATAGAAGTCGCGCCCGTAGCGCTGCCAAAGCAGGCGCATGACATCGTCGAGCGACTTGCGGTGGTTCGTCTGCGCGCGGATGGCCAGATCGAAGGCGAGCGCGACGAGCGAGCCTTTTTGGTAGTAGCTGACGATCGCGTTCGGCGCATTCTCGTCCTGGCGGTAGTACTTGATCCAGGAGTCGAACGAGCTTTCGGCCACGCTTTGCTTGAGCCGGCCGCTGCCGCGCAGAACGCTGCCCACCGTCTTGCCGAGCAGGCCAAAGTAATCGCTCTGCCCGATCGCACCGCTGCGCACGAGCATCAGGTCGTCGTAATAGGAAGTGAAGCCTTCGAACAGCCAGAGCAGCGAAGTGTAATTCTCGCGCGAGAGGTCGTACGGCACGAACGCGGCCGGCTTGATGCGCTTGACGTTCCACGTATGGAAATATTCGTGGCTGCACAGGCCCAGGAAGGTTCGATAACCCTCCGTCGTCTCGTCACGGCCGAGCACCGGCAGGTCGGTTCGATTGCAGATGAGCGCCGTCGATGCCCGGTGCTCGAGGCCGCCATAGCCATCGCTCACGGCGAGCGTCATGAAGACGTAGCGATCCACCGGCGCCTTTTTCGTCCTCGGCTCGAAAAGCGCGATTTGCGCTTCGCAGATCCGGCGCAGATCGGCCACGAGCCGATCCAGGTCGATGCGTACGGTGCGCCCGGCGATGACGAGGTCGTGCGGCACGCCATGCGCCTTGAACGTCGCCAGCGCGAACTCCCCGAGCGTGACCGGGTGGTCGACGAGTTCGTCGTAGTTGGACGCTTCGTATTCCCCAAAGCCGTAGCGCTTCGTGCCGCGCGCCTCGGCGAGCGCCGTGGCCACGCGCCAGCCGCGATAGGCCGGGCCGGCCGGCTTGCGGATATCGACGATGCAAGGCGCTTCTTCACGACCGGCCACGGCGAGAAAAACGCTCGTGCCGTTGAAAAAGCCGGTCGTATCGTCGAGATGCGCCGCGCGCACCGACAAATCCCACGCGTACACCTCATAACGCAGCGTCAGCGGCCCGCCGCGCTTGAGGGGCGCGGCCCGCCACGTCTGCTTGTCGATTTTCTCGATCCGCACACGGCGCCCCGCTTCGTTGAACGCCACGAGCGTCACGATGTTGCGCGCGAACTCGCGCACCATGTAGCTGCCCGGAATCCACGTAGGCAGCATGAACCGCTGGCCTTCCGGGTCCGGATCGACGACGGTCAGGGTGACTTCGAACAGGTGGGCTGCGGGGTGCTTCGGAACGATGGCGTAGCGGATCGGGTTCATCGGCGGCAAGGTCGATCGGAACAGGAGAAAAGCGGAGCCGGCGGCACGGCTTGCGCGAGCGCATGTCGCGCGGTACAGCGGGCGCCGCGGCGTTCGTGCATCAGCGCGTCTTGTCGAGCGCCTTGGCGAGGGCGTCGGCGGAGACAGCGCCGGGCAGGCGCCGGCCGTCAGCGAGGATGATGGTCGGCGTGCCCGTCACGTTCATGCTCCGGCCGAGCGCCAGGTTCTTGTCGATGGCGCTCGTGTCGCAGGTGCCTGCGCCCGATGGCGCCCGGTGGTCGAGCATCCAGGCTTCCCAGGTCTTCGCGCGATCGTCGGCGCACCAGATCGCCTTGGCCTTGCGCGTCGAATCGTCTGAAAGAACGGGGTAGAGGAACGTGTAGACAGTGACGTTGTCGACGGACTTCAGCGACGTTTCGAGTTGCTTGCAGTACGGGCAGTTCGGGTCCGAGAAGATGGCGATCTTGCGACTGCCGTTGCCTTTGACGACCTTCACGGCATTGCCGAGCGGCAGGCTTGCGAAGTCGACCTTGTTGAGTTCGGCGAGGCGCGCCTCGCTCAGGTTCGTGCGCGATTTCGTGTCGATCAGATCGCCGGCGATGACGTGGTCTCCACTTGCATCGCTGTAGACCATTTGGGTACCGAGATTCACCTCGTAAAGCCCTGCGACGGGCGACTTCGAAATGCTCTTGATCGGCAGATCGGGCAGGCGCGACTGAAGCGTCGCCTTCAGCTTGTCGGTGACGGGATCGGCATGCGCGGAGCCGGCGAGCGCCATGACGGCGGCGAGTGCCGCTACAGCGGCGTGACGCGGAAAAGTGAACATGGTCTGGAAATCCTTCCGTTCGTATCTGCCGCGTGGCGAGCCGGGCCGCGCGGCGTATGGAATCCGATGCTCAGCCAAGCGCCGCCGAAACCAGCAGGCGCTTCACGAGCGGCTGCGCGCCCACGAGCGACATGCCCGCGTTGCGGACCGTGCGCGCGAGCGAGCCGGGCAGGGAAAAGAGACGCTGGAGGCCGTCGGTGGCCAACGTGAGCGCGCCGATGTCTTCGCGGCGCGAGCGCTCGTAGCGGCGCAGCAGCACCGGGTCGCCCAGGTCGCGGAACGGCTCCTTGGCGGCCAGCACCTCGACGAGCGACGCGACGTCGCGCAAGCCGAGATTCATACCCTGCCCCGCGAGCGGGTGGATCAGGTGGGCCGCATCGCCGACGAGCGCCACCCGCGGTGCGATGAGCCGCTCGACGCGTTGCAGCGCGAGCGGAAAGCCGTGCGCGGGGCCAACGCACTCGAGCGCGCCGAGCCGCCCGTGTGTGGCGCGCTCGACGGCCGCCTCCAGTTGCGCCGGCTCGAGTGCGAGGAGTTCGCGCGCGTGGTCCGTTTGGGCGGACCATACGAGCGAGACATGGCCGCGCGGCAAGGGCAGCAGCGCGACGATCTCGCGCTCGGTGAACCACTGGTAAGCCGTTTCGCCGTGAGGCTGCGCCGCCTTGAAATTGGCGACCACGCCGGTCTGGCGATAGTCGCGCCGCTCGACTTCGCCGCCCGTTTGCGCGCGCACCCACGAGTGGGCGCCATCGGCGCCGACGATCAAGTCGGCCTCGATCACCTGCCCGCTGGCCAGCGCGAGCGTGGCGACGTCGGGTTTCACATCGAGGCCGCGTGCGCGGCTGTCGAACCATGCCACCTGCGGCTGGAAGCGCAAGGCCGCATCGAGCGCGTGCTCGATCAGCGAGGATTCGACGATCCAGGCAAGTTGCGGCACGGCGGCTTGAAAGGCCGAGAAATGCAGTTCGGCCAGGGCGTCGCCATAAACGCGCATGTCGTACACAGGCGCGAGCCGGTCGTGGTCGAGCGCCTGCCAGATGCGCAGGCGTTCGAGCAGAGACTGGGAACTGGCAGAAAGCGCATAGATGCGCGCATCGAAAGGTACGTCCGCGGGACGCGGCGCGGCCGGCTGCGCAATCAGCGCGACGCGCAGGCCTTGCTGGGCGAGCGCGAGTGCGGCACTTTTGCCGATGAGCCCGCCGCCGACGACGGCGACGTGAAACGTCTGATGAAGGGCGGTCATCAGGGCATTATAGCCGCGGCGGGTGGCGGCTTGACGCGGGCTGGGCGTCGCGGGCAGGTCCGGCGTGCGGGGTGACGCACGCAGCGCAGCGGGCTGAACGGTCTTTACTTCGACTTATAGATCGCCTCCTCGACCGTGCCGCGCCGGCCCCGGCGACGACCACTTCACACCGGCGTCGCGGGGCCGCCCGCCTACCCGAACACCTCGTGGCCACGCCATCTTCGCCAAAGCCGCCCTTCGGACGCGTTACAATTACGACCTTTCGAGCAGCACGAGCGTGCCCCGAACGCTGGCGGTCGGCCTTGCACCCTTATTGTCTCGTCCCCGAATTTCGTCCCGCGGCTGTGCCGTCCGACTCACCATCGAACGCGGCGCCCCGCCAGTCAACAGTAAACCGTTGATCTAAAAAGGTTTCCAATGAGCCTCAAATGCGGCATCGTCGGCTTGCCCAACGTCGGCAAGTCCACCCTCTTCAATGCGCTCACGAAGGCGGGCATCGCCGCCGAGAACTATCCGTTCTGCACGATCGAGCCGAACGTCGGCGTGGTCGAGGTGCCCGATCCGCGCCTCGCCGCGCTTTCCGAGATCGTGAAGCCCGAGCGCGTCGTGCCGGCCGTGGTCGAGTTCGTCGACATTGCCGGCCTCGTCGCCGGCGCAAGCAAGGGCGAAGGCCTGGGCAACCAGTTCCTCGCCAACATCCGCGAAACCGACGCGATCACGCACGTGGTGCGCTGCTTCGAGGACGAAAACGTCATCCACGTCGCGGGCAAGGTCGATCCGATCTCCGATATCGAAGTGATCAACACGGAACTCGCGCTCGCCGATCTCGGCACCGTCGAAAAGGCGCTCGCCCGCTATTCGAAGGCGGCCAAATCGGGCAACGACAAGGAAGCCGTGAAGCTCGCGGCCGTGCTCGAAAAAGCACGCGTGCAGCTCGACGCGGCCAAGGCGATTCGCGGACTCGATCTCACGGAAGAAGAAGAGGCGCTGCTCAAGCCGTTCTGCCTGATCACGGCCAAGCCGACGATGTACGTCGCCAACGTGAAGGACGACGGCTTCGAAAACAATCCGCACCTCGACGCCGTTCGCAAATACGCCGAAGCGGAAAAGGCACCGGTCGTTGCGGTGTGTGCCGCCATCGAAGCCGAAATCGCCGACCTTTCCGAGGAAGACAAAACCGTCTTCCTCGCCGACATGGGCATGGAAGAGCCGGGCCTGGACCGCGTGATCCGCGCGGGCTTCAAGCTGCTCGGTCTGCAGACCTACTTCACGGCAGGCGTGAAGGAGGTCCGCGCCTGGACGATCCATGTCGGCGATACCGCGCCGAAAGCGGCCGGCGTCATCCACACCGATTTCGAGCGCGGCTTCATTCGCGCACAGACGATCTCGTTCGACGACTTCATCGCCTTCAAGGGCGAGCAAGGCGCGAAGGAAGCAGGCAAGATGCGCGCCGAAGGCAAGGAATACGTCGTTCACGACGGGGACGTCATGAACTTCCTGTTCAACGTCTGAACCCGCGTAAGCCGACAGCAAAACCCGTTGTGAAAAATGGAGGCGCGTCGTATGGAGGCGCGTCGTTGCCACGAGTCCAACGACGCGGATGATAAGCGCGCAGGCGAGAAACAGCCCCATTTCATATCGTTCCTTGACGCTGGGAGAAAAAGTTGCCCAAGCCCAAGCTTCCTCGGTTGACCATCAACCGATTTGGCCCAATCACCAAAGCTGACGTCGCATTTGGCGACCTGTCGATAATCGTCGGCCCTCAGGCAACGGGGAAAAGCCTCTTCCTGCAGACCCTGAAGCTACTCGTCGACCGCGATCAAATTCATGACATGTTCATGCGTCACAACATGTCGTTCAGCGGCCGGGAGGAAGCTTTTTTGGATGCCTACTTCGGCGGGGGCATCGCCAACGGGTGGGGGCGACGGTCCTCAATGAGCTTTAACGGAGCATCCAAAACGCTCGCTGAGCTGGCACGGCCCAGCCGAGGCAAAAAGCGGTACGAGCGCTTGTTCTACATCCCGGCTCAGCGCGTCATGAGCCTACCCAGCGGGGTATCTCAAAATTTTGGGACGTTTAATTTTGGCGATCCGTACGCGCTACGTGCGTTCAGCGACGCGGTTCACGATCTCATTCAAAACGAATTTGCAGCCAAAGGTGAGCTTTTCCCCGCGCCTAATCGATTGAATGCGATCTTACGTCAGCCGATCAGCGAACAGCTGTTTGGACGGACGAGCCTGATCGTCGATGAAAGCGAATTCACCAAGCGACTCGCCTTGCGCGTCCCGCGTCAAAAGAAGCCCCTCAGTTTCCTCTCTTGGTCTGCGGGACAACGCGAATTTACGCCCATGCTAATGGGCCTCTACTGGCTCTGCACTGTAACGCAAAAGCGCAAGTCAGGGTCAAACGCTAGAGAAACGATCGATTGGGTAGTTATCGAAGAGCCTGAGATGGGACTTCACCCCAATGGCATCCAAGCCGTATTGTTGCTGATGCTCGAATTGTTGAGGCGAGGCTATCGAGTCGTAGTTTCCACTCACTCGCCTGTCGTATTGGAGATGGTATGGGCGCTGCAAGAGTTCAAGAAGCTGCGCGCGGATGAAATCCACGTAAGAAAGCTGTTCGACTTGCCTGCCGCACCGTACGCGAAGGAGCTTGCCGTCACCGCGCTGAACAAAGACTACCGAGTCTACTTTTTCGACCGAAATGGTCACTCGCACGATATTTCACGGCTCGACCCTGCCGCGGAGCAAATTGACGAATCGGAATGGGGCGAGCTCGTAGGCTTTACGTCCAAAGTAAACGCGGAAATTGCACACGCCGTTAACGAGACGAGTATCAAGAAGCCGCGCGGCAGGCGGCACTGCGAGCAGGCTCGCGCCCTCTTTTGAAACATGCGGGGTACACACCCGTTTAAATGGTGCATTCTGCTCCCCGGACTGACCGCAGCCTCTGCCAGTATCGCCGGCGCCCGCTTTGCGCGCCGGCCCGCTAACGTGTCAGACTAGCGCTTTCCCGTTCAATCGTTTCCCAGTCACATGGCCCAATACGTCTTCACCATGAACCGGGTCGGCAAGATCGTGCCGCCCAAGCGCCAGATTCTCAAAGACATCTCGCTATCGTTCTTTCCTGGCGCGAAGATCGGTGTGCTCGGCCTGAACGGCTCGGGCAAATCCACGCTCATCCGCATCATGGCGGGCGTCGATCGCGACATCGAGGGCGAAGCGACCCCGATGCCGAACCTCAACATCGGCTACCTCCCGCAAGAGCCCCAGCTCGATCCCGAAAAGACGGTGCGCGAAGCCGTGGAAGAAGGGCTCGGCGATGTTTTCGGCGCACAAAAGAAGCTCGACGAGATCTACGCCGCCTATGCGGAGCCGGACGCGGACTTCGACGCGCTTGCGGCCGAGCAGGCCAAATACGAAGCGATTCTCGCGGCCAGCGACGGCGGCAGTCCCGAGCAGCAGCTCGAGGTCGCGGCCGACGCGCTGCGCCTGCCCCCGTGGGATGCCAAGGTCGCGAACCTGTCCGGCGGCGAGAAGCGCCGCGTCGCACTCTGCAAGCTGCTGCTCGAAAAACCCGACATGCTGCTGCTCGACGAGCCGACGAACCACCTCGACGCCGAATCGGTCGAGTGGCTCGAGCAGTTCCTCACGCGCTTTCCGGGCACCGTCGTCGCCGTGACGCACGATCGCTACTTCCTCGACAACGCCGCCGAATGGATTCTCGAACTCGATCGCGGCCATGGCATTCCCTGGAAGGGCAATTACAGCAGTTGGCTCGACCAGAAGGAAACGCGCCTCGAGCAGGAAGAAGCCTCAGAATCGGCGCGTCAAAAAGCGATCAAGAAAGAACTCGAATGGGTTCGGCAGAACCCGAAAGGCCGTCAGGCGAAGTCGAAAGCCCGTATCGCACGCTTCGAAGAACTTTCGAGCCAGGATTATCAGAAGCGCAACGAGACGCAGGAGATTTTCATCCCCGTCGGCGAGCGTCTCGGCAACGAAGTCATCGAGTTCAAGAACGTCAGCAAAGCCTACGGCGATCGTCTGCTCATCGATAATTTGAGCTTCAAGGTACCGGCCGGCGCGATCGTCGGCATCATTGGCCCGAACGGCGCCGGCAAGTCCACGCTCTTTCGCATGCTGACGGGCCGCGAGCAGCCCGATTCGGGTGAGATCGTGCGCGGGCCGACGGTCAAGCTGGCCTATGTCGACCAGAGCCGCGACGCGCTCGACGGCTCGAAGACGGTGTTCGAGGAGATCTCGGGCGGCGCCGATGTCCTCACGGTCGGCAAGTACGAAACGCCGTCGCGGGCCTACATCGGCCGCTTCAACTTCAAGGGCGCCGATCAGCAGAAGATCGTCGGCAACCTCTCGGGCGGCGAGCGCGGCCGGCTGCACCTCGCGAAGACGCTCATCGCGGGCGGCAACGTCCTGCTGCTCGACGAACCGTCGAACGACCTCGACGTGGAAACGCTGCGCGCGCTCGAAGATGCGCTGCTCGAATTCGCAGGTTCGGTCATGGTGATCTCGCACGACCGCTGGTTCCTCGACCGTATCGCCACGCACATCCTCGCCTTCGAGGGCGATTCGCAAGTAGTCTTCTTCGACGGTAATTATCAGGAGTACGAAGCCGACAAGCGCAAGCGCCTCGGCGAAGAAGCGGCCAAGCCCAAACGCATCCGCTACAAGCCGATCACGCGCTGAGCCGCGAGCGGCAACCGCCGCGCTCCGTTTCGAACGAACCCCGCCGCCGGCGGGGTTTTTCGTTGGCGAGCCGCGTTCGTCGCGCGGCCGCGGCAGCGGATCACGCCCCGACGGCGAGCCCCAATTCGCGCAGTCGTGCCGCCGTGGACGCGGCGCTCGTGTGATGCACGCCGTGCCAGCCGAGCGCCGTGGCCGCATGGGCGTTCTTGATGTTGTCGTCGATGAAGACGATCTCGTTGGCCGCCACGCCCGGTACATGCTGCTCGATACGCGCGAACATTTCCGCGTAAATGGCGGGGTCCGGCTTGACGAGCTTGACCCGCCCCGAAACCACGACGTCGCGGAAACGACGCAGCACGTCGAAGCGCTCCCACGCATAGGGGAACGTCTCGGCCGACCAGTTGGTGAGCCCGAAGAGCGGCACGCCGGCCGCTTCGAGTCGATCGACGAGCGCGACACCCTCCTCGATCGCCCCGCCGATCATTTCATGCCAGCGAGCATAGAACGCGCGAATCAGCGGTTCGTGCTCGGGAAAGCGCGCAACG
Organism: Trinickia caryophylli; assembly: GCF_034424545.1. Lineage (NCBI taxonomy): Bacteria > Pseudomonadati > Pseudomonadota > Betaproteobacteria > Burkholderiales > Burkholderiaceae > Trinickia > Trinickia caryophylli. The sequence goes on from NZ_CP139970.1 coordinate 1,579,002, forward strand.
AGCTCGGCAGTCCCGTGCTCGATCGTCTGCCCGCCGTCTTGCTGCACGACCCAATCCATCGAGCAGACCTCGGTGAGAAACCGCTGACGCGCCGATTCGTCGGGTATCAGCTTGCGGTACAGGTAATGCGGGTTCCAATCGATCAACACCCCGCCAAAATCGAATACGACGATTTTTGCAGCCATCTTCGCTCTCATCTCCGCTCTATTCACCGCGCCCCGCCCGCGCTTTGCCACTTCTTCGCGGTTGCACGCTCAGATAGCGCGCGTGCGCGTTTCGAGCCACGCCCTGGCATCGCCCGATACATGCGGCCCCACGCGCGCGAGCACGGTTTCATGATACGCGTTGAGCCACGCGCGCTCGTCGTCGCGCAGCAACTCGAGCGCGATGCAGCGCGTATCGATCGGACACAGCGTCAGCGTCTCGAACTCGAGGAACGCCCCGAACTCGGTCTCGCCCGCCGCGCGACTCAGCACGAGGTTCTCGATGCGCACGCCCCATTGGCCCGGACGATAAAGACCGGGCTCGACCGAGGTGATCATCCCCTCTTCCATCGCCGTATAGGGCTCGGCCGGCGCGTAATGCGAAATGACCTGCGGCCCCTCGTGTACGTTCAGGAAATAGCCGACGCCGTGGCCCGTGCCGTGCCCGTAATCCCCGCCCGCCTCCCAAATCGGCGCGCGGGCGATTGCATCGAGCATCGGCGAGCGAATGCCGCGCGGAAAACGCGCGCGAGAGAGCGCGATCGTGCCTTTGAGCACGACCGTGAAATCGCGCTTTTGCGCATCCGACACCGAGCCCACCGGTACGACGCGCGTGATGTCGGTCGTGCCGCCCCAATACTGTCCGCCCGAATCGATCAGCAGCAAACCGTCGCCCGCAATGCGCGCATGCGCGGATTCGGTCGCGCGATAGTGCGGCATCGCGCCGTTCGCATTGAAGCCCGCAATCGTGGCGAAGCTCGGCGAAACGAAGCCCTCGCGCCGCGCCCGTGCCTGCGTGAGACGCTCGTCGATCGTGAGCTCGGTGATCGTCTCGCGGCCGAGTGCCGACTCGAACCAGGCAAAGAATTCGGCCAGCGCGGCCCCGTCCGCCTCCATCGTCGCGCGCACGTAGGCCGCTTCGGCCGCCGTCTTGCGCGACTTTGCAAACGTGGAGGGATTGACCGCCTCCACCACCTTGACCGCTTCCGGCACGGCCTGCCGCGAGCCGAACGAGATCCGGCGCGGATCGACGAGCAACGTCGCGCCGGCCGGCAGCGCGGCAAGCGCTTCGCCCGCCCGCGCATATGGCGCGAGCGCGATGCCGTCGCGCCCGAGCGCGGCGGCGAGCTCGGCCGGCACCTTGCCTTCGGCCACGAAGAGCGTGGCGGATTCGAGCCCGATCAGCAGGTGGCCGACGAATACCGGGTTGAAGCTCACATCGGCGCCGCGCAGATTCGTGAGCCAGGCCAGATCGTCGAGGGTCGAGACGAAGTGCCATTGCGCGCCTTTTTCGCGCATTGCAGCCCGAATGGCGGCCAACTTCTCCGCCCGGCTCAGGCATGCATAGGGCATGGCGTGTTCGTAGACGGGCGCGGCAGGCAAACCGGGCCGGTCGGGCCAGACGGCCCCCACGAGGTCGAGATCCGTGCGCAGCGCAATATCGCTCGCCGTCAGGGCGGCGGCCAGCGCACGCGCCGCGGCAAGCCCGAGCACGGCACCGTCGGCCCCGACGGTCGCGCCGGCCGGCAGGTTCTGCGCCAGCCAGTCGACATGCGGCTGCGATTGCTGCCCGCTCGTCATCTTCATGAGCGCGACACCGCTGCCGGCCAGCTCTGCACCGGCCTGAACCCAGTAGCGGCTGTCGGTCCAGACGCCAGCGAAGTCGGCCGTCACGACGAGCGTACCCGCCGAGCCGGTGAAGCCCGAAAGCCATTGCCTCGCCTGCCAGCGTGCCGGCAGGTATTCCGAGAGATGAGGATCCGAAGACGGAATGACGTAGGCGGCGAGGCCCTCGCGCGCCATGGCGGCGCGCAGCCGGGCAAGACGTGCGCCAACGGCCTCGTCGAGCGCGGCGGGATCGGAATGTCGGTCGTTCATCGAGTCACCTGGATATTATCGACGGCGAGCAAGGCTCACCGTCACAGCGACGGCGACGAGCGCCACGGCCGCACATACGGGCCACTCGAGCACGTCGCCATCATAGAAGAGCCCCGTCACGCTGCCCGCCATTCTTGCGGCGCCGGCCGCAACGATCCCGACGGGCACCACGAGGAACCAGCGCGCCCGGCTCGCGCGATAAAACGGGTGAAATCGCCAGCCGGCCAAGCCGATCGCCGCGCCGAGGACGACGATGCCTGCCCATCCCATCAGCCGCCCGCCGGCGGCAGCCGCTTCGACAGCGCAAGGGCATCCACGGAAAGCAGGCCGTTCGATTGCATGTTTGATCTCGGTCGAGGTTGGATGGAGGCAAGGGCGAGATGGCCGCCCCGCCGGCTTGGCTCGCCGGCGGCCGCGCACCGCGTCGCAACCCGTGCCAAATGCATGGAACCGTTATAATAACCGGCTGAAATACCCGTGCCGTCCTGTCGACCGGAACGGCTATACAAGTCCCCCGCATATGCAACTGCTTACGATCGGAATCAATCACCACACGGCGCCCGTCGCGTTGCGCGAGCGTGTGGCGTTTCCGCTCGAGCAGGTGAAGCCGGCGCTCGATGCCTTCAAGGCGCTCTGGTCCGGCCGCAGTTCGGTTTCGGCGCCCGAGGCGGCCATTCTCTCGACCTGCAACCGGACCGAGCTCTACTGCGCCACGGAAGACCGGGCCGCGCGCGACGCGGCCATCGCCTGGATGTCGACGTACCACGGGATGGAGGCTTCGGATCTGGCGCCCCATGTCTATGCGCTGCCGCAATCGGAAGCCGTGCGCCACGCCTTTCGCGTCGCGTCGGGCCTCGATTCGATGGTGCTCGGCGAAACGCAAATCCTCGGACAAATGAAAAATGCCGTGCGAACCGCCTCGGAGGCAGGCGCGCTCGGCACCTATCTGAACCAGCTTTTCCAGCGTACGTTCTCCGTCGCCAAGGAAGTGCGCGGCACGACGGCGGTGGGCGCGCAATCCGTCTCGATGGCCGCCGCCGCCGTCCGGCTGGCGCAGCGCATCTTCGACAAAGTCTCGAACCAGCGCGTGCTCTTCATCGGCGCGGGCGAAATGATCGAGCTGTGCGCAACCCACTTCGCGGCGCAGGAACCGCGCGAGCTCGTGGTGGCGAACCGCACGGCCGAGCGCGGCGCCCGGCTCGCGGAGCGCTTCGGCGGCCACTCGATGCCGCTCGCGGAACTGCCCACGCGCATGCACGAGTTCGACATCATCGTGTCGTGCACGGCTTCGACGCTGCCGATCATCGGGCTTGGCGCCGTCGAGCGTGCGGTCAAGGCGCGCCGGCATCGGCCGATCTTCATGGTCGATCTGGCCGTGCCGCGCGACATCGAGCCGGAAGTGGCCGAGTTGCGGGACGTGTTTCTCTATACGGTCGACGATCTCGGCGCGATCGTGCGCGAAGGGAATGCCTCGCGCCAGGCCGCCGTGGCACAGGCCGAGGCCATCATCGAGACGCGCGTGCAGAATTTCATGCAATGGCTCGATGCGCGCAGCGTCGTTCCCGTGATTCGCCACATGCACATGCAAGCCGATGCGCTGCGCCGCGCGGAGCTGGACCGCGCGCTGAAGATGCTCGCGCGCGGCGACGATCCGGCCGCCGTGCTCGAAGCCATGTCGCAGTCGCTCACCAACAAGCTGGTCCACGGCCCCACGCACGCCCTGAACCGCGCGAACAGCGAAGACCGCTCGACGCTCGTCGACCTGCTCGGCGGCGTCTATCGGCACGCCAAGCCGGCCGCCCCGTCCGAATCCTCCGAATCCTCCGATCCCTCCGATCATTAGCGCCGCCCCAGCGCGGCGAAACGCCGCATGCCGCTGCGAAGGCGGCTTCGTCAGACCTCTGTTTCCATCTTCTTCCGGGAGCCTCGCTCCGCACCATGAAAACGAGCATGCAACAAAAGCTCGACCAGCTGACGACACGGCTGGCCGAACTCAACGACCTGCTGAGCCGAGGCGACGTCACGGCCAACATCGATCAATACCGCAAGCTCACGCGCGAACACGCCGAAATCGGCCCCGTGGTCGAGCACTACGCGCAATGGCGCCAGGCGCGCTCCGATGCCGCGACGGCGCAGGAACTGCTGTCGGATCCCTCGATGCGCGAATTCGCGGATGAGGAAGTGCGTGCCTCGCGTGATCGGATGACCCGGCTCGAATCGGAACTGCGGATGATGCTGCTGCCCAAGGACCCGAACGACGAACGCAACATCTTCCTCGAAATCCGCGCCGGCACCGGCGGCGACGAATCGGCGCTCTTCGCGGGCGACCTGCTGCGTATGTATTTGCGTTACGCCGAACGGCAACGGTGGCAAGTCGAGATGATTTCGGAGAGCGCCTCCGATCTCGGGGGCTACAAGGAAGTCATCGTGCGCATCGCGGGCCAGGGCGCCTACTCCAAGCTCAAGTTCGAATCGGGCGGGCATCGCGTGCAGCGCGTGCCGGCCACCGAGACGCAGGGCCGTATCCACACCTCCGCCTGCACCGTGGCCGTCATGCCCGAAGCCGATGAAATCGGCGAAGTCGAGATCAATCCGGCGGATCTGCGGATCGACACGTTTCGGGCCTCGGGCGCCGGCGGGCAGCACATCAACAAGACCGACTCGGCCGTGCGCGTCACGCACCTGCCCACGGGCATAGTCGTCGAATGCCAGGACGACCGTTCGCAGCACAAGAACAAGGATCGCGCCCTGAAGGTGCTCGCGGCGCGCATCAAGGACAAGCAGTATCACGAGCAGCACGCCAAAGAGGCGGCCACGCGCAAGAGCCTCATCGGCTCGGGCGACCGGTCCGAGCGGATCCGGACCTACAATTTCCCGCAGGGGCGACTGACCGACCACCGGATCAATCTCACGCTCTACAAGCTCGAAACGATCATGGACGGCGAGCTCGACGAGCTCATCGCCGCGCTCGTGAGCGAGCATCAGGCCGAGCAGCTTGCCTCGCTCGGCGATGCGGACTGAGCGGAGCGCCGCACCGGGCGCACATAGCGGAAACCCATCCGAATCATGAGCCGTGAATCCTCACCACAGCGCCCGGGCACAGCGGGCGCGGGCGGCGCACCGGCCTGCACGTGCGCGACGTTGTTGCGCGCCTCGCCGCTGCCCGCGCTCGAAACGCGCATCCTGCTCGCCCATGCGCTCGGCTGGCGGCGCACCGAACTGATCACCCGTGCCGACGAGCCGCTCGACCCCGGCGCCCTCGCCCGCTATCGCGCGCTCGAGGCGCGCCGCGCCGCAGGCGTGCCGATCGCGCAGATCGTGGGTACGCGCGAATTCTTCGGGCTCGCGTTCGAAGTCGATGCAAACGTGCTGATTCCGCGGCCCGAGACGGAGCTGCTCGTCGAAACGGCACTGGCGGCGCTCGAAGGGCGCGCAGGGCCCCAGGTACTCGATCTCGGAACCGGCAGCGGCGCCATTGCGGTCGCCATCGCCGCGGCACGCCCCGATGCGCGCGTGACAGCGGCGGACCGCTCCCCGGAAGCGCTCGCGGTGGCCGCGCGCAATGCGCAGCGGCTGCTCGATCCGGCCCGGCCCGGCGGCCCCGTGCGGTTCCTGCAAAGCGACTGGTACACGGCGCTCGACCCCGCCTCGCGCTTCGATCTCATCGTCAGCAATCCGCCCTATATTGCGTCGGGGGATCCGCATCTCGACACGGGCGACCTGCGCTTCGAGCCGCGCGGCGCCCTGACGGACGAAGCGGACGGTCTGTCGGCAATCCGCACGATCCTAGGTCAGGCGCGCGCCTTTGTCGCGCCCGGCGGCAGCGTCTGGATCGAGCACGGCTACGATCAGGCCGAGGCTGTCCGCGCCCTCTTCAGGGCGCAGGGCTTCGCGGGCGTGCACTCGCTCGCCGATCTTGCCGGCATCGAACGGGCAACGGGCGGCGCGGCGTAAAAACGCCGTCGACACGCGGCGGACAACCCCTCCCGCGCCAGGGCGGCGAGCGCCGTCTGGCCGGGAAATCCGCTATTATTTCGCTCTGTCTTCCCCACATTCCGTGCCTGTCACGGATTCAAGGCCAGTCATGGATACTCAACAACGCATCAAGCAAATCGTCGACGAAAACACCATCGTCCTGTTCATGAAGGGCAACGCGCAGTTTCCGATGTGCGGCTTCTCGGGGCGCGCCATCCAGATTCTGAACGCATGCGGCGTCAAGGAATTCAAGACCGTCAACGTCCTCGAAGACGACGAAATCCGCCAGGGCATCAAGGAATTCTCCAACTGGCCGACGATCCCGCAGCTTTACGTGAAAGGCGAATTCATCGGCGGCTCGGACATCATGATGGAGATGTACCAGTCGGGCGAGCTGCAACCCATCGTCACGGCAGCTGCCTGACGCCGCCTCGGCCCACACGCCGCACCAGCTCATGCAAGACCCACCCGCGCGGCCGCGCCGGCTCGTGGTCGCGATCACCGGAGCAACCGGTGCGATCTACGGCGTGCGGCTGCTGGAGACGCTCAGGCGCGTCGGCGGCGTGCAAACGCATCTGCTGATTTCGAGCGCTGGCTGGCTCAATGTCCAGCACGAGCTGCAACTGACGAAAGACGAGATTCACCCGCTCGCCGATGTGGTGCACTCGGTTCGTGACGTCGGCGCGAGCATCGCCTCGGGCTCGTTCGTGACCGACGGCATGATCGTCGCGCCGTGTTCGATGAAAACGCTTGCGAGCATTGCGCACGGTTTTGCCGACAATCTCATCGCGCGCGCGGCCGACGTCACGCTCAAGGAACGGCGCCGCCTCGTGCTGCTCGTGCGCGAAACGCCGTTCAACCTCGCGCATCTGCGCAACATGACGGCCGTCACAGAGATGGGCGGCATCGTCTTCCCACCGCTGCCGGCGTTCTACCATCGCCCCGCCTCGATCGACGAACTCGTCGACGACACCGTAGCCCGCGTGCTCGATCTTTTTTCGCTCGGTCCCGCGCTGGCGCCGTCGTGGCCCGGGTTGCGCGGCCCGGACGCCTGACCCCCCTCACCCACCGCCCGGGCGCATACTCGCGGCAAACGTAAAAAAACCCGCCCCGGATTGCAGAGAATCCGCCCGGGCGGGCTTTGGGTCGCTGCGGGCCAGCGTGCTTGCCAGCTGGCCCGAAGGGAATGGAAACGGTGAAGCGCTGGCTTAGACGCCGACTCCCTCGAGGATGTCGTGTTCGGGCTCGCGCTCGTCGAGGTAACGCGTGCGATAGCCGGTGTTGACACCCCAGTAGTAGAAGATCAGCGAAACGGCGGCCACGATGCCCATGTCCCAGCCGTACGGCAGAACGCCCATGCCCCCGAACTGCTTGCTGCCGATCAGCGACAGCACGGCCATCGTCGGCAGATAGGCAACGAGCCACCATGCCGCCTTCAGGTCGCGGCCCCAGCCGCTCCAGCCCGATTTGCCCTGAAAGTAGAAGTAGACGGGCAGCGCGACGACCATCAGCAGGATGATCTCGCCCGTGAGCGGCCACTTCGCCCAATAAAGCACCATCGATGCGCAGACGAACGCGAACGGCGCGATCACCCCCATCAACGGCAGGCGCAGCGGGCGCTCGATGTCGGTCGCCGCGCGGCGCAGCGCCATGAGGCTGATCGGGCCGGTCAGATACGAGATGACGGTCGCGACCGAGATCACGGCAGCCAGCGAGCCCCATCCGCGGAAGAAGAAAAGGAAGACGAACGACACAAGCAGGTTGAACCACATCGCGTTACGCGGCACGCCATAGAACGGGTGCACGTTGCCGAACATCTTCGGCATCGTGTTGTTGCGCTCCATCGCGTAGATCATGCGCGTCGTGGTGGCCATATAGGTCGTACCGGTTCCGCTCGGGCTCACGAACGCATCGACGTAGAGCATGATCGCAAGCCAGTTCAGATTCAGCGCAATGGCCAGCTCGGCGAACGGTGAGGCGAAATCGAAGTGGCTCCAGCCGCGCGCGACATCGGCGGGGTTCACCGCGCCGATATAGGCGATTTGCAGGAGCACGTAGATCACGAGCGCCACCAGGATCGAGCCGATCACGGCGAAAGGCACGCTGCGCGCGGGATTGCGCGCTTCACCGGCAAGGTTCACCGGGCTTTGGAAGCCGTTGAAGCTGAATACGATGCCGCTCGTGGCGACGGCCGTGAACACCGCCGACCAGCCATAAGGCGCGAACTCGCCCGTCTTGCCGAGGTTCTCGGAATGAAAGCCGGAGAACAAGCCGATGATCGTCAGTGCCGGAATCAGGAACTTGAAGACAGTAATCGCCGTATTGGCGCGCGCGAAGACCTTCACGCCCCAGTAATTGAGCATGAAGTAGATGATCACGAGCACAGCCGATAGACCGACGCCCGTTGGTGTCAATGAGTCTCCCACGTAAAGCGCGTGCGCCCAGGCATAGGGCCAGGTGCTCATGTACTGGATCGATGCTTCGGCCTCGATCGGGATCACCGATACGATGGCGATCCAGTTCGCCCACGCGCTGATGAAGCCCACGAGCGCGCCGTGCGAATAGCGGGCATAGCGCACCATGCCGCCCGACTCCGGGAACATGGCGCCGAGCTCGGCGTAGGTGAGTGCGATGGCGAGAATGACGACAGCACCGATGATCCAGGCGCAGATTGCCGCAGGGCCCGCGATTTTGGCTGCTTTCCATGCGCCGAAGAGCCAGCCCGACCCAATGATGGAGCCAAGCCCGGTCAACATCAGCGCAAATGGCCCGATGTTCCGTTGAATAGAACTTTTCACAACCTCTCCTTAGGGATTTGGAACCGCGCGAGGGCACTTGCCAACCTCTTATGGGGGCTCGCAACCGGCGCCGCGCCGCGGCATAAACCACCGCAACCGGGCGCAACCCTGCCACGCGGCGCGTAGTTTACCGGTTGCGCCCCATGACGGGGCACAAATCCGTTCTGGCACTCTCAAAAATCCGCTAATTCCGTAGGACGAGGCGAAAGGGTTGAAAGCAATGCGCAGACCTGAATGGGGGATATCCCTGCTGCAACGCGGAATTTGTTGACCCCGCAGCGTTTTAGCCGTATAAGGAGCAGGCAGGATTTCAAGCGGCGAGTGTCAATTGGTCTTTTCGTGGTTCGCCCCTCAGGTACACCGGTTGGTCCCATTACCCTTCCTTGATTTTCCGCACCCCTGGCTTCGGCCTCGTTTCACTTTCTTTAGGAACACGTAATATGGAAACCGGTACCGTCAAGTGGTTCAACGACGCGAAGGGCTTTGGCTTCATCACGCCCGACGGCGGCGGCGAGGATCTCTTCGCCCACTTCTCGGAAGTCAAAGTAGACGGCTTCAAGACCCTTCAGGAAAACCAGAAGGTGTCGTTCGAAGTGCGCACCGGCCCGAAGGGCAAGCAAGCGGCTAACATCAAGCCGATCTGAGCCGTGCCGGTTACGACCGGACCTCAGTAGAAAACCCCGCCTCGCGCGGGGTTTTTCATTTTCTGGCGCGGCGCGGCCCAAGGGCCGGTACGGCTCGCATGGCCCCTCTCAGGCGAACACCCGCTGCGCGTGAATGCCGAGGCCCGTGGCCACGCTCGCGAGCCGATCGCCGAACACCGCTCGCGCCGTGGGAAACGCACCCGCCAATTCGCGCGTGAGAAACGCCAGCCCCGTCGAACCGCCGGTGAAGTAGAGCGCGTCGAGTTCGCGCGGGGCGACGCCGGCGAGCCGCAGCGTCTCTCGCGCGGCATCGACGATCTGTCGTGTCTCTTCCTGCCCGGCCTCGATCAGTTGTGCATCGTCGAAGGGCAGCCGCAAGTCGGTTTCGACATCGTTCAGGTCGATGGATGTCTGCCCGCCCGCCGCCACGCCGATCTTCGCTTCTTCGGCCAGCGCCGCCAGCGCATGGCCGAGCCGCTGCTCGACCACGCGCATGAGACGATCGTGATGGCGCAGATCCTGGTAAAGATGGCGCATGAGTTTCAGTTCGCCCAGCCGCTTGCCCGTGTAGACGGTATTGATCAGGTGCCAGGTGGACAGATCGAAATAGATGCGGCTCGGTACCTCGCGGCCTTCGGGGTCGAGCGTTTTGAAGCCGAGCTCGCGCATGATCGTCGCGAGTTCGACACGACGGTCGAAGTCGGTGCCCGCCACATGCACGCCGTGATGCGCGAGCACGTCGTCCTTGCGTTCGATGCGCGTCATGCGCTCCGGCCCCACGCGCACGAGCGAAAAGTCGGACGTGCCGCCGCCAATATCGGCCACGAGCACGAGCGCCTCGGCCGCCAGCCGCGACTCGTAGTCGAATGCGGCCGCGATCGGTTCGTACTGGAAATGCAGCTCGCGCAACCCCGCCTGTCGGGCGGCGGCCTCCAATTGCTGCTGCGCGAGACGATCGGCCTGCGGGTCGTCGTCGACGAAGAACACGGGCCGGCCGAGCACCGCGCGCTCGATCGGCGCCTTCGCGCAAGCCTCGGCCCTCGCCTTCAGGTAGGCAACGAAGGTCGATACCACGTCGGTGTACTTGACGGCGCTGCCATCGCCGAGCTCGGTCATGCCCTCGGCAAGCGGGGAGCCGAGAATACTCTTGAGCGAACGCATGAGTCGGCCGTCGAAGCCGTCGATGTAGGCCGCCAGCGCCGCACGCCCGTACTCGAGCGTATTTTCGTCCGTATTGAAAAAAATGGCGGTCGGCAGTGTCGAATGCTCGCCCTCCACCGGAGCCAGCCGCACCGCGTCGCCCTGCGGCAATGCGACCGCCGAATTCGACGTGCCGAAGTCTATCGCGCAATAGGTCAATGCTTTCATGGCAAACGCTCAACGCGCACGGATCGAGGACGGGCTTTTTATCACGAACGCATGCCGGGCGGCAACCGCCAATGTGGCGAACCGGGAACGCGGCTTGCTCGCGCGGCAAGGTCAGCCCTGCCTGCCGCGGCGGCGCGGCTTGCCTCAGGAGAAACCGCCCGTGATACCGACTGCCGCCCCGCCCGTCTCCGCGACACGGCCCGCCGTGCTCGAAACCGACCTGCCGTCGCGGCTCGACCGCCTGCCGTGGGGGCGCTTCCATACGCTGATCGTGGTCGCTCTCGGCGTGACCTGGCTTCTCGACGGGCTCGAGGTCACGCTCGCCGGCGCCGTCGCCGGTGCTTTACGAGCAAGCCCCGTGCTGCACTTCTCGAATGCCGACATCGGGCTCGCGAGCAGTGCCTATATCGCGGGCGCGGTGCTCGGTGCGCTCGGCTTCGGCTGGCTGACCGACCGCCTGGGCCGGCGCCGGCTCTTCTTTCTCACGCTGAGCCTCTATCTCGCCGCCACCGCCGCCACGGCGTTCTCGTGGAATCTCGCGAGCTTCGCCCTCTTTCGCTTTCTGACGGGCGCCGGCATCGGCGGCGAGTACGCGGCCATCAATTCGACGATTCAGGAGTTCACGCCCGCGCGCGTGCGCGGATGGACAGACCTCGGCATCAACGGTACGTTCTGGGTCGGCGCGGCGCTCGGCGCCGGCGGCTCGCTCGTGCTGCTCGACCCGCGCCTTTTTCCCGGTGATCTGGGCTGGCGCGCCTGCTTCTTCATCGGTGCCGCACTTGCATTCGTGATCGTATTCATGCGCATGTGGATACCCGAAAGCCCGCGCTGGCTGCTTACGCACGATCGCGCGCACACGGCCCGCGCGATCGTCGAGGCGATCGAAGCACGCTTTCGCCGCGAAGGCCGCTCGCCGACCGCCGAACCAGTGCGAACGCTGCGGCTCGCTCGGCGCGAGCACACGCCCCTGCGCGAAGTTTTCCACGCGCTCTTCGTGCTGCATCGGCGGCGCTCGCTCGTCGGCCTCGCTCTGATGACCGCGCAAGCGTTTTTCTACAATGCGATCTTCTTCACCTACGCGCTCGTGCTGACCGAGTTCTACGGCGTACCCGGCAACCACGTGGGCTGGTATCTGCTGCCGTTTGCGGCCGGCAACTTTCTGGGCCCGATCGTGCTCGGGCATGCGTTCGATGCGATCGGCCGACGCGTCATGATCGCCTTCACCTACGCCATATCGGGGGTGCTGCTCGCGGGCAGCGGCTACCTGTTCGAGCAGGGCTGGCTCAGCGTCAGCGCGCAGACAGCCGCGTGGATGGTGATTTTCTTCTTCGCTTCGGCAGCGGCGAGTTCGGCCTATCTGACGGTGAGCGAGTCGTTTCCGCTCGAAGTGCGCGCGCTCGCGATCGCCGTGTTCTATGCGTTCGGCACCGCCGCGGGCGGTATCGCCGGGCCGGCGCTCTTCGGCCGGCTCATCGACACGCACTCGCGCAGCGCCGTCTTCGACGGCTATCTCGTTGGCGCGGCGCTGATGCTGATTGCAGCCGCGGTTGCGGCGATCTGGGGCGTCGACGCGGAGCGGCGCCCGCTCGAGCACGTCGCCGCCCCCCTCTCCGCGCTGGCCGACGACGATTGAGGGCTACTCGCGGCGCTCCCCGCGCGCTGACGCCGCGCGACCGATGCCGTCCCGGTGCCGCGGGGTCCGCCGCCGTCCGTGCGTTGCCTCAGGCCGCAGGACTCAGCGCGCGCACGTCGCGCCGGCGCCCGATGCGCAGCACGACGAGCGCCGCGACGAGGCACAGCCCGCCCGAAATCGTCGAAGCCACCGTATAGCTGCCGAGATCGGCGCGCAGCAAGCCGGCGCCGAATGCCGCAAACGCCGCGCCGAGTTGATGGCCAGCCACGATCCAGCCGAAGACGACCGGTGCCGCGTCCTTGCCGAACGCATCGGTGGTGAGGCGCACGGTGGGAGGCACCGTGGCGATCCAGTCGAGCCCGTAGAACATCGCGAAAAGCGGCAGGCCGAAGACCTGGATGCCGAACGCGTGCGGCAGATAGATCAACGACAATCCCCGCATCCCGTAGTACCAGAACAGCAGCACGCGGCTGCTGAAGCGATCGGACAGCCAACCCGAAAGCGTCGTGCCGATCAGATCGAAGATGCCCATCACGGCCAGCAGCGACGCCCCTTGCACCTCGCTCATTCCGTAATCGCCGCACATGGCGATCAGATGCGTGCCGATATAGCCGTTCGTGCTGGCCCCGCAGACGAAGAAGCTGAAAAAAAGCAGCCAGAAATCGCGCGACCGGCTTGCCCGGGCGAGCGTGCCGAATGCGATCGCAAGCGGGTTTTGCATGGCGCCCGCCGGTGCCGGCGGGGTGTCGGGCGCTTCGCCGTAGGGGCGCAGCGATACGTCGGCCGGACGCTCCGGCACGAAAAGCGCCACGAGCGGCAACACGACCGCTGCCGCGGCCGCCACGATCAGCACGACCGGACGCCAGCCATAGTGCTGCGCCACCGACGCGAGCATCGGCAGAAAAACGAGCTGGCCCGTAGCCGAACTCGCGGTCAGCACGCCCATCACAAGCCCGCGGCGCTTGACGAACCACCGGTTCACGACGGTCGCGCCGAGCGTGAGCGCGGCCACGCCCGTCGCGCCGCCCACCATCACGCCCCAGATCAACACCATCTGCCACGGCGCCGTCATCGTCGACGAAAGCGCCACCCCGGCCGCCATCGTCACCAGCGCCGTCAGCACGGTCGGGCGGATCCCGAAGCGCTGCATCGCGGCTGCCGCAAACGGCCCCGTGAGTCCATAGAGCGCGATGTTCACCGAGATCGCCAGCGAGATGGTGGCGCGGCTCCAGCCGAATTCATGCTCGAGCGGCAGCATCATCACGCTCGGCGTCGCGCGCGTGCCCGCGGACGCGAGCAATACGAGAAAAACGATGGCCGCCACGAGCCATCCATAGTGAAACCGCGTACGCACTGCTTTCGCTGCCCAGTTCATCAGGACTCCTCTTCGAGCGCCGCATCTGGCAGCCAGACGCGGGATGGGACGATCGTGGCGTCGGCCATGTTACCGACCTGTCACAAATGGAGTTGCCATCCTAGTGACCGATCGGTAACATGTCAAGCGACATACCGCAGTGGGGTCGCTCGTCGCGACCGGCCTGCGTCACAGTACGAACCGAAAGATGGAACGCAAAGCAATGATGGGACGGACCACGCCGGGCACGGATAACGCGGCTTCGCGAGCGCGCCAGCACACCGCGGGTCCGCAAGCGCAGCAGGCACTGCTGCGCGCGGCGGACGAGCTTTTCTACCGCGAAGGCGTGCGCGCCGTGGGCGTGGACGCGGTCGTGGAGCGAGCGGGCGTGAACAAGATGAGTCTGTACCGGCAGTTTTCGTCGAAGGACGAGCTGGTGGTTGCCTATCTCGAACGCGCGAGCGAGCGCTTTTTCGAGCGCTTCGAAACCAGTCTCGCCAAACACCCGGGAGACCCGGTCCGCCAGATTGCCCAGTATTTCGAAGATCTGAGCGCGCGCGCGTCGGTCGAGGGATATCGAGGCTGCCCGTTCGTCAACGTATCGGCCGAATTCCCCGATGCGCAGCATCCGGCCCGGCAGTGTGTGGCGCGCAACAAGGCCGAGCTGATGTCGCGCCTCATCGCGCTTGCCAATGCCGCAGGCGCCGACGATCCGCTTTATCTCGCCAATGCGTTCGCGCTGATGATCGAAGGGATCTATGCGGCGAGCCAGACGTATGGGGCCGGCTGTGGGCCCATCAAGTCCGCGCCGCGCCTCGCCGCGCAACTGCTCGCGGCCTCGTGCCCGGGCAGCGGCGGCAGCCCGCTTGGCGCGACGCCCGGCGGCGCGGCACACCGCTGATACGGCAAACCCTCGTCACTGCGCGCTCGAAGCAGCAGCCCACTGACGGCGTAGTTCCGGAAACAGTGCGCGCCGCTGACGAAGTAGCGGGCAAACGGGCAAACCGCCAGGGTCGTCGAACCCCCGCGCGCGTAAAATGCGGCGTCCGCCTCACACCCGATTGTTCAACGCCATGCCGAGCAGCTCCGATCCGAACGATGTCGTCATTGCCGCCACGCGCCATTGGCTCGAGCGCGCCGTCATCGGACTCAACCTTTGTCCGTTCGCGAAAGCCGTGCACGTCAAGGGCCAGATCCGGTATGCCGTCAGCGCCGCGTGCGATCTCGAAGGCGTACTGACCGACCTCGAAAGCGAGCTGCGCCGGCTCGACGAGGCCGACCCACAGCACATCGACACGACGCTGCTGATCCTGCCGCATGCGTTGCACGACTTCCTGGCCTTCAACGATTGCACGTTTTTCGCCGAGCGACTCGTCGTGCAGCTCGGGCTGCAGGGAACGCTGCAGGTAGCAAGCTTTCACCCGCAATATCGGTTCGAAGGCAGCGAGCCGGACGACATCGAGAACTACACGAACCGTGCGCCGTACCCGGTCCTTCACCTGCTGCGCGAGGCAAGCCTGACACGCGCCGTGGACGCGTTCCCCGATGCGGCCGACATCTACGAGCGCAACATGGAGACGCTGCGCCGCCTCGGCCACGACGGCTGGCGCAGATGGATGAGCGAAGACTGACGAACGCCGCGCTTACGCAGGCGTGAAGAAGCGCTCGCGCAGCTCGGCGAGCCCCAGCGTGTCGAGCACTTCGGCGAGCCGCTCGGCTGGTTTGCGGCGCGGGAGGTTCTTGTATTGCGCGATGATGAGCTCGTTCTTCATGGAGTGCTCCCACCCGACGAGCTCGGTCACGCTCACCTGATAGCCATGCGCTTCGAGCTGCAGGCAACGCATGACGTTCGTGATCTGCGAGCCGAACTCGCGCGTATGCAGCGGATGGCGCCAGATTTCGGCCAGCGCGTTCGCGAGCGATTTTCCCTTGTTGCGCCTCAGCACACCGGCCACTTCGGCCTGGCAGCAAGGCACGAGCACGATGTGCCGGGCGTGTTTGGCGAGCGCGAAGCGAATCGCGTCATCGGTGGCCGTATCGCAGGCATGCAGCGCCGTAACGATGTCCACCGATGGCGGCAGACTCGGCGAGTCGATCGATTCAGCCACGGACAAGTTCAGGAACGACATTCGCTCGAAACCGAGCCGCGCGGCGAGCGCCGTCGATTTGGCAACGAGTTCGGCGCGCGTTTCGATCCCGTAGATATGCGACTGGTCGCCCGGCGGCAAGCTTTTGAAGAAAAGATCGTACAGAATGAACCCAAGATACGACTTGCCCGCGCCATGATCGACGAGAGAGATCGAGCCCTGTTGGCGATGCACGTCCTCGAGCAGCGGCTCGATGAATTGATAAAGGTGATAGACCTGCTTGAGCTTGCGTCGACTATCCTGATTGAGCTTGCCGTCGCGAGTCAGGATATGCAGCTCCTTGAGCAGCTCGATCGATTGCTCGGGGCGAATGTCGTAGTTTTTTGCGGACATCTGGAAGACGCTCTGGGAGCCAAGTCGCGGCCAGCGTGCGACAGCCTACAGAACAACAAGGACAATCGCGTCAGTTTACCGAAAACGACGGGCTTCGGCCGCAAGTACCCTTCGCAGGAACGTTTCGTGCTCCTACGCGTCCTACCGCGAATCGGCGCGATCGCTCCCACGGGGCGTGGCACGCGGCGCATCGCACACCGCGCCCGCCTCGCAAGCCGGGGGCGCAGTATGACACCCCGTGACGGGGCGGGCGGCATGAAGGCCCGCGGGGAATCGACGAATCCGGCGTAACCGCGTTACGTGACCGACGTAACGCGGGGCGCACCGGAGCGGATTGACGGGATCGTCGCATGCGACGGACCGCCTTGAAGAAAGGAGGACGGCATGGCTACGGTACCCAACGGAGATGCGGAGCAAAAGTTCCAGGCGATGCTCGCTTCGCTGCTGGCCTCGCCGACCGGCTGGTCGGAAAAGCAGCAGCTCGAACTCGAAATGGCACGCGACATCTCGGTCGAGATGTTGCGGCTCGCCGAGGCGATGCGCGATTCGCAGGACGCGAGCCTCGAAACACTGCTCACGCTGCTCAAGTACGCAAAAGTGGTGGACTTCATCCTGACGACACTGGCCTCCCGGCGAGACATCCGCCCTCAGACGCTGCGCGTCATCTTCAAGCTCGCGGGCCTGAAAGTCGATGAAGCCTACCCGGGCTGATGCGTCCGTCTCGGCCGTCGTTCACCGGGACCGCCACCGCCTGCCTCATTTCGGGCGTCAAGCGGAGCCTGATCCCCCACGCACGCCGAGCCGCCACAGCGAGGTGAGCTCGGCCGAGCGCGCCCGATAAAGCGGATCGCCCGCATCGGTCGCCTTCGGATGCTGCGGCCGGATATCGTCGCGCCCCAACACTTCAAGTCCCGCCTCCGAGATCATCGCCAGGAGCGCTTCGCGCGTACGCAGACCCAGGTGCTCCGCGAAATCCGACAAGATCAGCCAGCCCTCCCCGCCGGGTTCGAGATGCTCCGCGAGCCCCGCGAGGAACCCGCGCAGCATGCGGCTGTCGGGATCGTACACTGCCCGCTCCACCGGCGAGCTCGGCCGCGCGGGCAGCCACGGCGGATTGCAGACGATGAGCGGCGCGCGCCCCGCTGGGAAGAGATCCGCGCTCACCACCTCGATGCGCGACCCGTAGCCGAGGCGCGTGACGTTGTCGCGCGCGCATGCAAGCGCGCGCTCGTCGCTGTCGGTCGCCACGATGCGCGCCACGCCACGGCGGGCCAGCACGGCCGCGAGCACGCCCGTACCCGTGCCAATATCGAATGCGAGCGACGTCGAAGGCAGCGGCGCACGCGCAACGAGTTCGACGTACTCTCCGCGCACGGGTGAAAACACCCCGTAGTAAGGATGAATCGCGGCCCCGCCGAGGGCGGCGATCGGCACGCCCTTCTTGCGCCATTCGTGCGCGCCGATCAGCCCCTGCAGTTCCCTCAGCGATACGACGGATGGCCCGTCGCTCGGCCCATACGCCTCGAGGCACGCCTCGCGCACATCGGGCGCGCGGCGTAATGCGATCGAATAGTCGGCCTCGAGCGGAATCAGCAGCATCCCGAGCGTGCGCGCGCGCTGCGACTGCGCCTGCCGGTGCAGGTTGAATGCGTCCACCGGTGTTTGCGCCTGCTTGCGCGGCTTGCGGCCGATACGGCGCACCATCGCCTGCAGCAACTGGCGCGCATTTTGAAAATCGCCGCGCCACAGCAGCGCCACGCCTTCGCAGGCTTGGCCGTAGGCGATATCGGCCGGCGTACGATCGTCGGCAATCGCGACTCGCCGGGGGGGCGGCACACCCGCTTCCGAGCGCCAGCGGGCGGTGTGCGGTGTGCCGGATTCGGTCCAGGCGATTTCAGGAGGATTCGGTTCGTTGGTCACGTCTTCCCATCGGGCAACAGCCCGGCAAATCCAGTTTCAAAGATCATTTCGAGATTCTGTTCGCTGCACGAGCGCCTTGCGCGAGACGACACAATACGCCGCTTTCGGCCTGGGGCAACGCATTCCCGCTGATCAGATCGCTCGAAATAGTCGTTCGACTGAAATTTTGAGAAAAGCAGGAGCACCCTCGGAAGTTGCTGCGTAATGCCGGACAGCGCACTCGGAATGCCAGGTGCGCCACGCTGGCAACGGCCGTTGCGGGCGCCAATCGTAACGTCCCGAACCGAGACATACCATACCAAGGAGCATCTTGAAAATGGATTGCTATCCCTGCGTACTGCCCATCTCCGCGCCGCCCGAAATAGGCGAATACTGGCCCGGGCAAGGCGGCATTTATGCCGGCATCATGCCCGATTGGAGCGGTGGCACGAGCCCCCAGCACTTGATCTTCTCTGTCCATGAGGGTACCGATCTGCAATGGGGCGGCTACCTTGCATCGGAACCGCACGCACGCAGCCCCTACGATGGCGCCTTGAATACGAACGCGCTCGTGCGCTCCACGTACGCTCACCCGGCCGCCACGTGGGCAGACAAATACCAGAAAGACGGACACGCCGATTTCCATCTGCCGTCGCGGCGCGAGCTGGACGTCGGTTACGCCACCATCGAGGAGCAATTTTCGGCGAGCCATTGGTACTGGTCCAGCACCGAGGAGTCGGCCACGGCGGCGCAGGGGCGCAACGCGACCCAGACCGGTCTCGATTCGCTCTTCAAGACCTTCCCAGGCCGCGTACGCGCGGTCCGCACCGTTCCGGCCGGCGCAACGGACCATTGACGCATGCATCCGGCACGCGGCACTGCGTCCTAAGTCGTGTGCCGTTCGTGCCGTAGCCCTCTCCGCACAGGTTCAATGATGCGTCTTTCGCCCGTAGCCGGGTGAAGGGCTTTCTGAACCTGCAACGAGGAAGGAGCATCCGATGACCGTAACCGAAGCGCCGCAAGGCGCGACTTTGCAACCGCCGGCAATCGGCGCGTACTGGCCCGGCCAGGGCGGCTACTACGTCGGCGTGATTCCCGATTACGCCGGCTCGCAGCCGAAACACCTGATCATCTCGGAAGACGAGGCAGTCGATGTCGCCTGGGGCGGGTTCGGCGCAAACGAACCGAACGCGCGCAGCGTGCACGACGGCGCCGCCAACACGCGTGCGCTCATGGAATCGACGCGCCCGCACCCTGCTGCGAAGTGGGCCGACGACTACGAAAAGGATGGTCACACCGACTTCTATCTGCCTTCGCGCGCGGAACTGGAAGCGGCCTGCACGACTATGCCCGAGCGGTTCGAGCCGAACGATCTGTACTGGTCCAGCACCGAGCGCTCGTACGACATGGCCTACACACAAGTCTTCGGCGAGTTCGACCTCGACCGGCTTTTCAAGCACATGCCGGCGAGAGTTCGCGCGGTGCGCACGATCCCGTACTGATCATGCGTTGAGCTGCCGGCCCACGGCGCGCGGTCTGGCCGGCGGCTCAGGCAGCAGTTCGCCATTCAGCAGCAGTTGCGTCATGTCCTCGGCATCGAGCGGCCGGCTGTACAGATAACCCTGCGCATCGACACAGCCGATCGACAGCAGGAACTCGCGCTGGGCCGCCGTCTCCACGCCCTCGGCAATGACGGCGAGCCCGAGCGCTTTCGCGAGCGTGACGACGGCCGACGCTATCGCGCCCGTATCGCCCCGTCCGATCCCATGAACGAACGCACGGTCGATCTTGATGCGATCGACGGGCAACGCGCGCAGTTGCCCCAGGCTCGAATATCCCATGCCGAAATCGTCGATGGCCACGCGGATGCCGGCACGCCGGCATTCGTGCAGGCGGCGCACAGCAGTCTCCGGCTGACGCATCAACGCCGTCTCGGTCACTTCGAGCTCGACGAGCGTCGGGTCGAGGCCGGTTTCCCGCAGCACCTGCTCGAAGGTCTCGACAATATCGGCGCGCTGCAGTTGCAGGGGCGACACGTTGACCGACAGGCGGATCGGCTTGAGCCCCATCTGCTGCCACCGCATCGCCTGCCTGCACGCCTGCTCCAGCACCCAGCGGCCAAGCGGCGAGATGAGGCCGGACGCCTCCGCGGCGGCAATGAAGTCGGGCGGGCGCACGTCGCCGTACGCTTCGTCGCTCCATCGCACGAGCGCTTCCACGCCGCAGATCTCGCCCGTGCGCATATCGACCTGCGGCTGGTAGTGCAGGTGCAGCAGGCCGCCTTCGATCGCCTTGCGCAGGCGGGCCGACAGCTTGAGCCGCGCATCGGCGGCCGAGCGCATGGTGGCGCGATAGAACTCCCAGCAGTTTCGGCCCCGGTTCTTCGCGGCGTACATCGCGATGTCCGCCGCACGTATCAGTGCCGCGGCATCGCGGCCATCGCTCGGAAACACGCTGATGCCGATACTGCCGCCGATCATCAGCTCGTGCGCGCCTACCTTGATCGGGTCCGCCAGCGCCTCGAGCACCGCATCGGGCAGATCGACGCGCGTGTCGCCCACCGTACCTCGCGCCACGATGAGGAATTCGTCGCCGCCATAACGGGCGACGATGTCGCCGGGCCGCGTACACGCCGCCAGCCGCCCCGCCACCGCAACGAGCAAATCGTCGCCGACGTTGTGCCCGAGCGCATCGTTGATCGTCTTGAAGCCGTCCAGATCGATGAACAGCACCGCGATGCGGTCATGCGCCGCGTCGGCGGCAGCGATCATCGCATGCATCGCCGCACCCGCCGTGGCGCGATTCGACAGCTCGGTGAGGCTGTCGCGCTCGCTCAGATGGCGCAGCTTGCGTGTGCGCTCGATGAGCTTCGCCGAGACGTCGTGCGTCGTCTTGGCCAGCACGAGCGGGTAGATGATCGCGACGGGCAGCCAAGCCAGCGAAATCAGGGAATCGGTCTCGAACGAGGGCACGACGCCGACCGCCGCGACGCCGCCGACGGCACCGAGCACGCTCGAGGCGAGCCCCTGAAGGAAAAGCCGCCAGCCGCCCACGGCCATCGCGTCGAGCGCGAACATGAGCAAAATGACGACCGTGCCGATCGGCGAGAAGCGGATCGCGGCCACCAGCCAGCCGCCGCACGCCGAATCGATGAGCAGGTTCAGCCGCTCGCGCCGGACTGGCTCGGCCGCGCGGCGCGCCAGCAAATAGGCGAGATGGGGCCAGACGAAACAAACGAGCAGCACAGATGCGACGAGCCACGCAGGCGCGTGCTGCGAATACAGAAGCATCAGGATCGGCCATGCTCCCATCGCATAGCCCAGCCAACGAATCAGGTAGATGCGGCGCACGAAACCCGCGCCCCGGCCCTTCTCGCCCGCTTCGGACGTTCGCACAGCGCCCCCAATATCGTTCTCGTATCACGAGATAGTCGACGCATCCGGCACGCAGGTGCATTGCCGCGCACGGATCGTCCGGCCCGCTGCCGGATTATCGTCGTGCGCACGGGGAATGTTTAGGGTTGCGAATCTTCCGCTCGGCAAGCGCACGTCGACCGTCTACGCGTAGCAAGCCGCATACCCGAGCGGGCCGCCGAATGCACGAACGCGAGCGGTGCCGGACCGGGTTTGCACGGTGCGGCACGGCGCGCCACCGCCTGCCCATCACTGAGCCGACTGAGCCTCCCACCCGAGGCCGAGGCTCTTGTGCAGGAGCACGAAGTCCTTCAACAACTCGGCCCGGCCCGCCACGACGTCCTGTTGCGCGGAGAACTGCGTGCGCTGCGTGTCGAGCAGATCGATCAGCGTCGATACGCCCGCCCGGTATCGCTGCTGCTCGAGCGTCGAGGCGCGGTCCGCCGAGCGTTCGACCGCCTCCAGCCGCACGAGGTGCTCGCGCTGATGGCCATACTGCGAAAGCGCCGAATTCGCATCTTGCAGCGCGGCGAGCACGGTATGAGCATAGCGTGCCCGGGCTTCGTCGCGCGACGCCTCGGCGCCGCGCACGTTGGCCGCCGTGCGCCCGAAATCGAGCACGTTCCACTGCAAATAGGGCACGCCAAGCCACGAGAAGTTGGTCTTGCGGAACAAATGCGCGGGCTGCGCGGCCGTGAAGCCGAGATCGCCGAAGAGCGTCAGCTTCGGAAAGTAGTCCGCCACATGCTCGCCGATCTGCGCATTGCTCGACGCAAGCCGGCGCTCGGCCGCGCGAATGTCGGGGCGCCGGCGCAGCATCGCGGCCGGATCGCCCACAGCCACCGTGGCCGGTACCGCCGGCAGCGGCTTCGGCGCGGACAGCTCGCCATCGAGCGCGCCCGGCGCACGCCCCGTCAAGACGGCCAGGCGGTCGAGTGCATCCGCAATCCCGGCTTCGAGGGGCACGATCGTCGCGCGCGTCGTCTCGACTTGCCCGCGCAGGCGCTCGACGTCGACATCGGCCGCCGTTCCATGCGCGCGCCGGTCTTCGGTGAGTTCGAGCATGCGTTGCTGCAATGCCGCGGTATCGGTGGCGAGCCCGAGCCGCGCCTGCCGGTCGCGCAGATCGACGTAGGCTTGCGCGACCTCGGCGGCCAGCGACACCTGCGTATCGGCCAGATCGGCATCGACCGCGTCGGCGTCAGCCGATGCCGCCTCGATTGCCCGGCGCGTACCGCCGAAGAGATCGAGCTCCCAGGAAGCATCGAGCGACGCCGCGTAAAGCTGGATCGGGCCGCCGCCGCTCGAGCCGGAGCGCGAGCCCGTCAGCGCCGAGAGATTCGGCTCGCGCGTGCGCAGCGCGGCAACGGTGGCCGACGACTTCGGCAGGAGGTCCGCTTCGCTGCGGTTCAACTGCGCACGAGCCTGTCGCAGCCGGGCCTTTGCGGCATCCACATCGGGGTTGTGCGCAAACGCGGCTTCGATCAACGTATCGAGCTCGGCATCGCCAAGCGCGCGCCACCACGTGCTCGCGGCCGGCGTGTGGGAAACGCCCGAGGCCGGCGTGCGGACGAAAGCAGATGCATTCCCGGCATCGCTCGCGACCGACGGCGCGCCGCGGTAGTCCGGGCCGACCGTACAGCCGGGCAGCGACGCGAGGAGCGCCAGCGCGATCGCGACGGAAACGCCGGCAGCACGGGAAGGGGCCGGCGGTGAGGTGAAGCAAACGTAGCGGCGGATGGACATCGTCATGAAGGATGAGGCGTACGGGGCATCAGTGCGCCGAGGACGACGGCGCGCCACCCGGCTGTTGTTTGGGCGTTCGCAACAGCAACGCGAGCGGGATGCAGGCGCCAAGCGCGATCGCGAGCAGGTAATAGGTTTCGGAGTAGGTCATCACGGTGGCTTGCGCGCTGATCTGCTGGGCGATCTGCCCAAGCGCCTGCACTTTGGCGAACGCCAGATCGCCCGTGCGCGCGAACCATGCGGCCGCATTCCCGGCGATGCGCTCCTGGCCGAGCAGCGAGTTGGCCGTCAGCGATTCGCGGATCGCCGCGGTGTGGAACGCTTCGCGCCGGTCGATGACCACGCCGATGATGGCGAGGCCAACCGAGCCCCCGAGGTTGCGCGCCATGTTGTAGAGGCCCGCCGCATCGCCCGACTCCTCGCGCGAAACCGCCGCCATGGAGGCCTGATTGAGCGGCATCATCGCGAGCATCTGACCGACGCCGCGCAGCAGTTGCGACCATACGAAGTCGCGGCCATCGCTTTGCACGGTCAGGCTCGTGTCGAAGAGACAGCTCACCGTGAAGCAGAGAAGGCCCGCGATCACGAGAACGCGGAAATCGACCTTGCCGAGCAATCGCGGCAGCACCGGCATGATCAGGAAGGCCGGCACCCCGGCGAGCAGCACGATGAAGCCCGACTGCTCGGCGTTGTAGCCCGCGATGATTGCGAGAAACTGCGGCACCAGATAGGCCACGCCATATAGGCCCGCGCCAACGGCAAACACGATGACGATGACGCTCGCATAGCGCAGGTTGCCGAGCAGCGAAAGTCTCACGATGGGCCGTTTCGCGAACATCTGCGACAGCGCTATCAGCAAAAAGCCGAAGGCCGTCGCACAGGAGAGCATGACGATCTCGTCCGACTCGAACCACTGATGGCGCTGCCCCTCCTCGAGCACGACCGTGAGCGAGCTGAGGCCGATCGACAGCCCCGCGATGCCGATCCAGTCCGCGTGGATGAACTCGCGCCAGTGCGGCGCATCGGACGCGAGGCCGGCGATCAGAAGGCCTGCGAGTGCAAGGCAAACGGGCAGATTGATGAAAAAGCACCACCGCCACGTGATGTTTTCGGCGAGCCAGCCACCGAGGATCGGCCCCACGAGCGGACCGAGCAGCACGATGAGGCCGAAGATCGTCATGCCCACGGGCATCTGCGCGCGCGGCAGCCGCGTGCGGATGATGGTCTGCGCCGTCGGGATCATCGCGCCGCCCGTGAAGCCCTGGCCGATGCGCCCGGCGATCATGACCGCGAGCGAGGACGACCAGCCGCACATCATCGAGAACACCGTGAACAGCAGCGCATTGGCGAGCAGAAAGTTGCGCAGCCCGAAGACGCGCGTGAGCCAGGCCGCGAGCGGAATCATCACGATTTCCGACATCAGGTAGCCCGTGGAGATCCACGTGCCCTCCGTGCCGGTGGCACCCACGGCACCCTGTATCTGCGGCAGCGCCGAGTTCGTGATCGAGATGTCGAGTGTCGCCATCAGCGCGCCGAGCGCGCCCGCGGACACGGCGATCCAATCTGTCGCGCTTGCACGCTCGGGATAGTCGGCTGCGCCGCGCGCGGCCGCCGCGGGCATCGACTCAGCCATGCCGGTTCTCTTCGGCGATGCGTTTCTGATCGGCGCTCGCCGAACGCGTATCGATATCGACGTTGACCGACAGGCCCGGCAGCAGGACATTGCGCGTTTCCTGGCCAGTATCGATGCGAATGCGCACAGGTACGCGCTGCACGATCTTCGTGAAGTTGCCGGTGGCGTTCTCGGGCGGCAGCAGCGCGAACTGCGCGCCCGTACCCGGCGCGAAGCTGTCGACCACCCCATGCAGTTCGATGCCGTGCAAGGCGTCGACGTGCAGCGTGGCGGGCTGACCCACACGCATCCGGCCAACCTGTGTCTCCTTGAAATTCGCTTCGAGATAGACGCTGTGAACGGGCACGATCGTCATGAGCCGCGTGCCGGGCTGCACGTATTGGCCGACGCGCACCGTGCGGTCGCCCACACGGCCGGCGAGCGGGCTGTAAAGCGTCGTATCGTCGAGATCGAGCTGCGACTGCCGCAGGCTCGCACGCGCGGCTTCGAGCTGGGCGCGTGCCTGCGCGATCTGCGCCGAGGTGGCCGCGATCTGCGCCTCGGCCGAGCGTACGGCAGCCTGATCGGCGGCGAGCGTGGCGCGCGCCTGATCGCGCGTGCTGACGAGATTGGCGAGACGCTCGGCCGTCTCGGCGCCCGACTTCACGAGCGGCTCGTAGCGGTGCACGTCGTCCTCGCCATGCTGCAGCGAGACGCTCGCCACGCGCACCTGTGCCTGCGCTTGCGCAACCTTGGCCCGCTGCTGCTCGATATCGGCCTGGGCGCGAGCGAGATCGGCCTCGCGTGCGTCGACGGTGGCCCGCGCCTGATCGGCGGCGGCCTGATACTGGCGCACGTCGAGGCGGGCGAGCGGCGCGCCGGCGGCAACCGTTTGGTTGTCGCCGACGAAAACCTCGGCCACATAGCCGCCGATCTTCGGCGCGACCGTCACGCTGTCGGCCTGCAGATAGGCATCGTCGGTGCTTTCGATGAAGCGCCCGACCGTCCACCAGTGCACGAACCAGATCGCGCCGGCCACGGCCAGCACGGCCAGGACAGCGAGCAGAAACACACGCGATTTGGGGCGACCCGCTTTGGGGCGACCCGCTTCGGGGCGACCCGCGCCGACCTGCTCTTCTTGCGCCGTCTGCGCGCGTGACGGCGCCTCGGTTGTTGCCGACATGATTCCGGTTCCTTAGACGATAAGCCGCACAATTATTCCAGTTGGAAAAATTGTGTCAAGTGTTATATTTGTGGCCGTCGGCACGTGCGGAGCCGACATCAGCAGCAAGCAAGGAGAACGAACGAATGAGCGAGGCGAAACGTCTTCGCCGTCCCGCCGAGGGCGGTTATGCCCGCGGCGACGAAACGCGGCTGCGCATCGTGGCGGCAGCCATCGACGTGTTCGGCGAGCGCGGGTTCGCGGCGGCATCGACGCGCGAAATCGCGGCACGCGCGGGCGTGAACGCGCCGGCGCTGCAGTACTACTTCGACAACAAGGAAGGGGTCTATCGCGCCTGCGCCGAAGAGATCGCCGAGCACGTGCGCGCGCGTTTCGAACCCGTCCTGCAACGCGTGAGGGACGTGCTGGCCGACGAAGACGCGGACGACGAGCGCCTCATCGGCGCCTATCTTGCGCTGCTCGAAGCGGTGGCGGACAAAGTGTTTCTGACGCCCCATACGCCCGGCACGCGCCTTTTCTTCGTGCGCGAGCAGATGGGCCAGGAGCCGGTAATTGCTTCACAGATATTGCACGAGCGGCTGCGCGAGCCACTCAATCAGATCGGCTCGGCGCTCGCGTCGAGAATCGGCGGCACCGCCCCCGACGACCCGGTGACGCGCATCCGCATGATGGGCCTCCATGGACAGCTGGCGATCTTCCAGATGGCGCCGCGCACGACGCTGACCATGCTGGGATGGGATCAGTTCGACGCCGATCGCATCGCATTGGTCAAATCGACGCTGCTCGGACAAACACGCACGTTGCTGACGATGTGGGCCCGCGAGCGCGATGCGCGGGTCGGCGACACCCAACCTGCGGCGCGAGCGAAACGGGCGACCGGCGCCACGCGCGCCCGCAAGCGCTGAGCCGCCGGCCCATGGCGGCACCGGTGCGCCGAGCCGGGCGCCGGCCGATGCATCAAACCTGCGCCGCGACCACGCGCCGCTCGACCTTGGAAGCGGCCACCATCGCACCGAAGCTGAGAACGGCCAAACAAACGATCGGCACGATCATCGGGCCGAAGGCCGTGCCTGTCGCCTTGCCGGCATAGGGCATCAGATTCTGACTGAAAAAGCCGCCGAGATTGCCGATCGAATTGATCGCCGCGACGCTCGCGGCTGCCCGCGCGCCGGTGAAATAGCGCGGCGGCATCGACCAGAAACACGGATAGAGCAGCGGAATACAGGCGCCGCCGGCCACGAGCGCGACGAAACGCAACGGCGTGGTGGGAAGCAGCAGGCTCAGCGCAAACCCGATCGCGCCGATGAACGCAACCGCGGCCATGGTCTTGACGATGCCGCGCGCGCGGCGCAGCCTGCTCGGCAGCCAAAGCAGCAGCAAGGCCGCAATGGCCCACGGCAGCATGCTCAGCAGCCCGTTCGTCGTGCTCGATACCCCGAACGTCTTCACGAGCGTGGGCAGCCAGTACGTCACGCCGTAAAGCGAAGTCGACATCAGCATGTAGGTGGCGGCGAACAGCATCACGCGTGGATCCAGCAGCGCTTTCCAGGGATGCGTGTGCTCGGCGTGGGCCGGCTTCTCGCGCTCGTGCGCCGCGAGCACCACGCGCTTTTCGTGCTCGCTCAGGAACCGGGCCTCGGCGATCGATGCGGGCAGCAAGCGGAATACCGTCAGGGCGACGAGCACCGCGGGTATGCCCGTGGCGATGAAAACCCACTGCCAGCCGGCCAGACCGAATGCGCCGTCGAGGCTCAGCAGCCAGCCGCCGACGAGCGAGCCGAGCATGTTGGCGAGCGCGCTGCCGAGTGTGAAGACGCCCAGCACACGGGCGCGATAACTCTGCGGGAACCACAGCGTGAGGTAGTAGATGACGCCGGGATAGAAGCCCGCTTCGGCTACGCCGAGCATGAAGCGCAGCGCGCAGAAGTACCCCATCGACTTCGTGAAGCCCATCAGCACGGTAATGAGGCCCCAGGTCAGCATGATGCGCGCGAGCCACAGGCGCGCCCCGAAACGATGCAACGCCAGCGTGCTCGGCACCTCGAAGAGCAGATAGCCGATGAAAAAGAGCGACGAGGCCAGCCCGAACGCGGCCTCCGTCATACCGAGGCTGTGCACCATCTGCAGCTTCGCGAAGCCGACGTTCTGCCGGTCGATGAACGAGATCAGGAACATGACGACGAGAATCGGCATGAGGCGCCGCGCCATCTTCGCCATGACGTGCCGCTCCTCGACGGACGGCATATGGGGGGTATCGCTGAGAGTCACTGCCTGCTCCTCCTGCATCTCGATTGGAATGGATTCGAACGCCGCGCGGCCGGCACGCGAATGCCGCACTGCCCGGCCCTGGCCGTTCGCTCACGCGCGATAGCGCGCAAGCTGCGGCACGAACATTTCCTCCCAGCGGCGCGGCTTCGCCTTGATGGTGCCCGCTGCGAAGAGAAAATCGACGTACTGCATCAATTGATCGGGCACGACGGAAAAACCCGTCTCCGGATTCGACAGCATCTGGACGACCGCATCCACCGAGACCCGTACGCCCGACGCCGATACGTAAAGCCTGGCGGCAGCGTGCCGCTCGGCGGCGATGAAGCGCTGCGCTTCGTCGAGCGCGTCGAGAAAGACGTCGACGAGCACGGGTTCGCCGTCGACGAGCTTCTTCGGCGCGAACACCACGTCGAGCGTGAGCGCGCCGAGCACGTCCCGCGAACTCGACACGCGGTGAATGCCGGGGGCGCGCAGCTCGAGCCATGAAAACGGCGGCGACGTGAAATGCGCGCTCACGCCCTTGTCGCGGCCGATCAATGCCCGCATCGCTTCGGGATGCGGCAGATTGACCGTGATCGCATCGAGCCGTGCGAATTGCTTCGGGCCGAGCAGTTTCGCCACCACCATCTGCAGCACGACCGCCGACAGCGACGTGCGTATTCCGGGCACGGCGATCCGGTCCGCCGGCGAAAAATCGGCGATCGTCCGGATCGACGCGCGATTGACGTTGAGCGAGAGCGAGGTCGTGCTAAGGCCGCTCACACCGATCACCTCGACGTTCGGTATGCCGCGCGCACGCGCCCATAGTTCGATGAATCCCGGCGCACCGACTCCTGCGAAGTCGAGCGTGCCGGCCATCATGGCGTCGTTGACCGCATTACCGCCGTCGAGCAGCACCCAGCTCGCCGAGGCACTCAGGCCGCGCCGAGCCGCATGCTTATCGAAAAGCCGCTGCTGTTCCATGACGAGCAGCGGCAGATAGAGAATGCCGTAGCCTTTCGAGATCCGGACTTCGCGCACGCGCGGCAGTGCGACGGCCGGTGCCAACGCGCCGGCCACCACCGCCATCGTCAGCGCGCGGCGGGTCCTGTCAGGCATCATCGGTCTCCTCTCGTTCATGCGTGCATCGCTGGCCGCAGATTAGCGCCCGACTCTGAGAAAATGCTGACAGTCCGGCTCGGGAAAACCCGCATTCGCCCGGAATACAGGGCCGTGCAACGGAAAGACAAGATCATGCGCATTCTCGTCGTCGAAGACGATGCCCCCATCGGGGCGGCCATTCGAAGCAGACTTACGCGGCTCGGTCATGCCGTCGACCTCGAGACGGACGGCGCGACCGCCAGCAGCCTCATCGGCGTCGAGCACTTCGACCTCGTCGTGCTCGACGTCATGCTGCCATCGCTGGACGGCTTTACGATACTGCGCCGCATGCGCGGCGCGGGGAGCACGACACCGGTGCTGCTGCTCACCGCCCGCTCGACGATCGATGACCGCGTGAGCGGTCTCGGACTCGGCGCCGACGATTACCTCGTGAAACCGTTCGATTACCGCGAACTCGAGGCGCGCGTGCAAGCCCTGCTGCGCCGCCAAAGCGGGCATGCGAACGACGTCGTGCGCATCGCCGGGCTCATGGTCGATCGCAGCAGCCGGCTGGCCGAACTGGACGGCACATCGCTCGCGCTCTCGCGCCGCGAGTTCGCGCTCCTCGAAATTCTCGCAAGCCGGCCTCAGCGCGTGTTTTCGAAGGAGGAATTGCTGAGCCAGTTGTTCAGCTACGACAGGGAACCCACGCCCAACGCCGTCGAGCAGTACGTCACGCGGCTGCGCAGAAAGCTCGCGCAAAGCTCGGTCGAAATCCGCACCGTGCGCGGCATGGGGTATCAGATTGCGGCGCTCTGACTGGTTTCCGAAGACCCTCTTCGGACGCACGCTCGCGTTCATCGCGCTCGTCGTGGCTTCGGGCGCCGTGGCGCTTGCTGCGATCGCGCGTCACTATGCGGGCGTGGCGGCCGAGCGCGCCTACGATCAACTGCTGTCGGGCGCCGCGATCCAGGTCGCCGAAAATCTTTATGTGCAAGGCGGCGTGCTGGCGCTCAATCCGCCCGTTGCCGCGTTCTCGACGCTTTCTCGATACGACGTCGTCTACTACAAGGTGGTCGACTCGCGCGGCATGGTCGTGGCGGGGTATGCCGATCTCTCGAGTGCGGCGCCGCTCGCAGCGGCCCAGCAAGGCCCCACGTTCGAAGACGGCCGGTATCAGCATCAGCGCGTGCGCATCGCCACCGTCGCGCGTTACATGCCGGAGGAGACCGTGCCTGGCTGGGCCGTCATTACCGTCGCTCAGACCACGCATGCGCGTCAGCAGCTCACGAACGACATGAGCGTCAAGGTATGGACGCTCATTGCCCTCATGAGCGTTCTGGCGGTGGGCGCCAGCGGCCTCGCGATCAAACGCGGGCTTCGCCCGCTCGCCCAGGTGGAGACGATCATCGTGGCGCGCGATCCGGCCGATCTGCGGCCCGTGTCTGTCGACACCCCGAGCGAAATCAACGCGCTCATCGGCGCCATCAACGTGTTGATGCAGCGGCTCGCGCGGCGCATTGCGTCGATGCAGCGCTTCATCGCCGATGCCGCGCATCAGATGCGCACGCCGCTCGCGCGGCTCGATGCGCAAATCGAGCTGCTCAGCGCTGAAACGGACGCGGCCCGCTACCGCGAACGCCTCGCATCGTTGCGCGACACCTGCGCCGACGTCGGGCGCTTGACGGGGCAGTTGCTCAATCACGCGATGGTCATTCATCGCTCGGAGATCGTGGCGCTGCAGCCGGTCGAGCTGGATGCGCTCGTGAAGGAAGTGCTCGGCCGCACGATTCCGCTCGCGGACGAGCGCGATATCGCCGTCGCATTCGAGAATCGGGCCGGCGCCGTGGCGATCCTCGGCGACGGCATCAGCCTGCGCGAGGCGCTCTCCAATCTGCTCGACAACGCGATATCCCGTGGCGACGTCGACGAGATCGTCGTCTCGCTGTGCCTGTCCGAGCGGTCGGTGCAACTGACCGCGAAGGACAACGGCCGCGGTATCGCCCGCGAGCACTGGGATGCGGTGCTGCTGCCGTTCGTCAGCATGCCGTCCGACGGAGCCCGCAAGACCGGCTCGGGGCTCGGCCTCGCGATCGTCAACGAAGTGATGAAGGCGCACGGCGGCAGCGTGACCTTCGGCTTCCCGCCCGAAGGCGGGTTCGCGGTCACGCTTCGGTTTCCGGCCCCGTAGCAAGAGGCAGCACGAGGCGGCACGAGGCAGCGAGGCGGCGCGCGTCGCGGCGCTCAGCGGGCCGCCTTCATCGCCTGCGCCAGCACTTCGGCAAACGCCTGCGCCACGCGCGGCAGCGTTCTGCCGCGCTTTTTCACGAGCGCGATGCGCCGCGTGAAACGCCGATCGTCGATCGCCTTTGCCACGAGGCTGCGCTCCGCGCGAATCTCGCGCGCCGACATCGGCAGGATCGTCACGCCGAGGCGCGCTTTCACCATCGCCACCGCGCTCATCATGTAGGTGGGCTCGCAGGCGAGCGTCGGCACGCAGCCGGCATCGTCGAAAGCTGCGTCCACGACGGCACGCACGCTCGTGCCGGGCGCCGTCAACACGAGCGAATGCGCGAGCAGATCGGCGATGCCGATCCGCCGCTTCGACGCCAGCGGATGCCCGCTCGGGCAGACCACGCAAAGGCGGTCCGACGCGGCATGCAGCACCTCGAGCGTCGGGTCCGCGGCGTCCCCGCCCGTTACGCCGAGATCGACATCCTCGTCGCGCACGAGCCGGTCGACCGCGCTCGCCACGGCGTCCCGCACGTCGAACGTGACGCCCGGCATCGCCTGCGCGAACGAGCGGATGCAGTCGGGCAGCGCACTCGACGCAAACGACGGCAGGCACGCGAGCCGCAGCCGCCCGTGCGCGCCCGCACTCAGCGCGCGGGCGTCGTACAGCACGTTCTCCATGTCGTTGAGCGTCTTTTGCAGGAGCGGCAAGAGCTCGCGCCCCAGCGCGGTCAGGGCGACGCTGCGGCTGTTGCGGTCGAAAAGCCGGGCGCCGAGCGCCTCCTCGAGCCGCCGGATCTGCACGGTCAGCGCGGGCTGGGAAAGATGCAGCCGCGCCGCCGCGCGCGTGAAGCTGCCCGTATCGGCAACGGCGACGAAAGCCCGGATGTCCCGCAAGCTCAGATCCATAAAAGTCCGTGATTGCTGCAATCAAATCATTTCAATTGTTTTATCGGTCCGCCAAAACTACGCTAGTGCCCACTAAAAGACAATATTGGAGACATACGCGTGTTGCCATTGCCCTTGCTCGGACTTTTGACGATCGCCGTACTGCTCGCGGCGATTCTGACGAAGCGGATGACGCCGCTCGTGGCGCTGATCGTCGTGCCCTTCGCCGCCGCCCTGATCGGCGGCTTCGGCCTGCATACCGGCAAATTCGTGGTGGACGGCCTCAAGAGCCTGGCCCCCGTCGTCGGCATGTTCGTCTTCGCAATCCTCTATTTCGGCACGATCACCGATGCCGGCACGCTCGATCCGATCATCGATCGAATCCTGCGCACGGTCGGCACGCGGCCGACGCGCATCGTGATGGGCACGACGCTGCTCGCGCTGCTGATCCACCTCGACGGCTCCGGCGCCGTCTGCTTCCTCGTGACGATTCCCGCGATGCTGCCGCTCTACGATCGCCTCGGGATGGACCGGCGTGTGCTCGCCGCGGCGGTATCGATGGCCGCGGGCGTCAACTTTCTGCCCTGGACCGGCCCGATGATCCGCGCCTCGGCCTCGCTGCACCTGCCGGTGCCCGCGCTCTTCAATCCGCTGATACCGGCGCAGCTCGTCGGGCTCGCGTTCGTCTTCGGGGCCGCCTACTGGCTCGGGCGGCGCGAGGAAAAGCGCCTCGGCATCCAGGCTGCCGCCTCGGGCGGCGCGTTCGCGATGCCCGAGCGCGTGCTGACCGACGAGGAGAAAGCGCTGCGGCGCCCGCGCAACTTCTGGTTCAACGTCGTGCTCACGCTCGTGGTGCTCGGCTCGATGGTGGTCATGGGAGAGAAGGTCCCACCCGCGCTGATGTTCATGGTCGGGCTTTGCATCGCGCTCATCGTCAATTATCCGAACGTCGACGAGCAGCGGCGGCGCATCGATGCGCATGCCCGCGCGGCGCTGATGATGGCCGGCATCCTGCTCGCGGCCGGCGCGTTTACGGGCATCATGCAAGGCAGCGGCATGCTGAAGGCCATGGCTCAGGTGGCCGTGGGTTTCGTGCCGGCCGATATGGCCTCGCATATTCCCGTCGTGCTCGGGGTGCTCTCGATGCCGCTCAGCCTGCTCTTCGATCCGGATTCGTTCTATTTCGGCGTGCTGCCCGTCGTAGCCGAAGTGGCCGGCTCGCTCGGCGTGCCGGCCGTAAAGATCGGACAGGCCGCGCTCCTCGGCCAGATGACCACGGGCTTTCCGGTCAGCCCGCTCACGCCCGCAACGTTCCTCGTATGCGGCCTTACGCGCGTCGATCTGGCCGATCACCAGAAATTCACCTTTCCCTTGCTCTTCGGCGCGTCGCTCGTCATGACGGCGGCATGCGTCGCGCTCGGAATCTTCTCGCTTTGAACGATTTGCTCGAACCACATTGACGATGACAGCACGACGACCGAAAACACTCGTCCGCCTGGGCGCCGGCGCCGGCTATTCGGGCGACCGGATCGAGCCGGCCGTCGAGCTCGCCGAGCACGGCGCGCTCGACTACCTCGTGTTCGAATGCCTGGCCGAACGCACGATCGCGCTTGCGCAGCAGGCGCGGCGCGGCGATCCGTCGAAGGGATACGACCCGCTGCTCGAAGCCCGCATGCGCGCGGTCTTGCCTGCCTCGCGGCGAAACCGCGTGCGGATCATCTCGAACATGGGCGCGGCCAATCCGCTCGCCGCCGCGCAAGCAAGCGCCGCCATCGCTGCGTCGTTGGGCTTGCGCGGCCTGAAGATCGCGGCGGTGCTCGGCGACGACGTGCTCGACGCGGTCTTGCACGGCGGCTGCCGCTTCGAGGAAACGGGGCAGCCCGTGGAGCCGCTCGTCTCGCGGATCGTCTCGGCCAACGCCTATCTCGGCGCAGCGCCGCTCGTGGCCGCGCTGGAGGCTGGCGCCGACATCGTGCTGACGGGGCGCGTATCCGATCCCTCGCTCTTTCTCGCGCCGCTCGTGCACGAGTTCGGCTGGGCCTTCGACGATTGGCAGCGGCTCGGTCAGGGTACCGTCGTCGGCCATCTGCTCGAATGCGCAGGCCAGGTCACCGGCGGCTACTTCGCCGACCCCGGCTGCAAGGACGTCCCGGCGCTGGCGCGGCTCGGCTTTCCGATCGGAGAGGTGTCGCCCGACGGCAGCGTCGTCGTCACCAAAGTCCCGTCGGCCGGCGGCCTCGTGACGGCGGCAACCTGCAAGGAGCAACTGCTCTACGAGATCCACGACCCGGCCCGCTATCTGCAGCCCGATGTCGTTGCCGATTTCACGGGCGTGCGCATCGTCGAGCAATCGCGCGACCGTGTGCACGTGAGCGGCGGGCAAGGCCACGCGCCCACGGGGACGTTGAAGGTCTCGGTCGGTTATATCGACGGCTTCATCGGCGAAGGCCAGATCTCCTATGGCGGCCCGGGCGCCGTCGCACGCGGGCGGCTTGCGCTCGACATCGTCCGCGAGCGGCTCGCGGCGACCGGCGTTGCCGTCGACGAACTGCGCGGCGAACTGATCGGCGTCGATTCGCTCTACGGCTCGTCGCCCGCGGCACATGCCCCGAACCGCGACGAACCCTATGAGGTACGCGTACGCGTGGCCGGGCGCACGCGCACGCGCGAAGAAGCCCTGCGCCTCGCGAACGAGGTCGAAACGCTCTATACGAACGGTCCGGCAGGCGGCGGCGGCGCGACGAAGAGCGTGCGCGAGGTCTTGGCGGTGCAATCGGTCCTGCTGCCGCGCGACGCGGTGCGTCCGCGCATCGAAATGGTGGAGGTCTGAATGAAGCTGCGCATGCTGGCGCATTCGCGCACGGGCGACAAGGGCGATACGCTGAACGTCTCCGTCATCTGCCGCGATCCGCGCGATTACCCCCATCTGCTCGCCCATGTCACGCCGGCGCGTGTGAAAGCGCACTTGAGCGGCATCGTACTGGGCGATGTCGTTCGCTACGAATTGCCCCTGCTCGCGGCGATGAACTTCGTCATGCGGCGAGCGCTCGGCGGCGGCGTGACGCGCTCGCTGGCACTCGACGCACATGGCAAATCGGTGAGCAGCGCCCTGCTCGACCTCGAGGTGCCCGCCCCGCCGCCGGCCGCGAACAATACCCCAGCCGATTGACCGGGGTCGTGCGGCCGACGAAGAAATGGGGGTTCGGACCGGCCCACGGCACCGGCTCGAGCCGCGCCGCACCCTGGCCGGCGACATGCAAAAAGGCGGGCGCAGTCACGTCCGGTGTCGTATGATCTGCCCGCCTCCGTTATAACGGAGTGTGCCCGCCGCAAAGCGCGGGCGCCACCCGCTCGCTCTCATTCGCCCCTTGCCGATGAGCTCACCCGTATCGCCGATGCGGCGCCGGCTGTTGCAGGCCTGCGCGGCCATTCCTCTTTTGCCGCTGGCCGGCTGCAAGCATTCGCCGGTAACGGGCGGCAGCTTCATCCAGCTGTGGCTCGCGCATCTGGCGTGGCCTCGGGAGAAGTGGCAAAGCCGGCTCGCGGCCACCCGCGCGCTCGGATGCGACGAAATCTTCGTGCAGTGGGTCGGCGTCGAAGGCGAGCGAGACGCCGCATGGGCGGCACCTGACACCCTGCTTCGGCTGATCCTCGACGAGAGCGACGCGCTCGGCATGGGCGTGCATCTGGGCCTGACCTACGACGAGCGCTGGTGGACCGCCATCGCCGCGGCCGACGACGCTACGGTCGCGGGCTTCCTGAACGAAACCGGCGCGCGGGCGCGCACCGGCATGTCGAACGCGCCGTGGGTTTCGCACAGTGCGTTCCGCGGCTGGTATATCCCCTATGAGCTCGAGCAGTACAGTTGGGCCTCGCCCGTGCGCCTCGACATGCTTTCGAACTGGCTGAGCGGGCTGTCGACGGCGGCCATCGGGTCATGCGGGCACGAGCCCACGATCTCGACCTATCGAAGCGCGCTGCCCTCGAACAATACGCTCGCCGACATGTGGAGCACGCTGCTCGATCGCGTCGACATCCATCCGATGATCCAGGACGGTGCCGGCGTTGCCGGCCTCGAGAATTATCGCGGACTGCAGCCGCTGCACGACATGCTCGTCGAGCGTCGGGCCCGGTTCGATCTGATTCTCGAATTGTTCGAGCAGTTGCCGCCCGCTCGAAGCGGCACCGGGTTCAGCGCGAAAACGGCGCCGTACTCGCGCGTCGAGGCGCAATGGGACATCGCGCGCGACTACGGCGCACAACGTGTCGTCGCTTTCGCCATCGATCCCTGGGTGCTCGACGATACGCCGGAAGCCGAGGCGCTGAGGCAGCGGTGGCTGAGCGCACTCGGCGACGGCAGCCGGCGTGCCGAGCCGTCTACAGGCACTTCCCGATGATCTCGCGCAGAATCTCGCTCGTCCCGCCGAAGATGCGCAGCGCGCGCGCATCGGCCCATGCACGACCGATGCCGTACTCGGCCATGTAGCCGTAGCCTCCGTGGAGCTGCAGGAGATCGTCGAGCACGGTGCCTTGCAGCTCCGTCGCATTGAGCTTCGCCATCGCGGCCGTCACCGCATCGAGCTCGCCCGCCATATGGCGGTCCAGGCATTGATCGAGGAAGGCCCGCAGCATCGTGCTTTTCGCGAGCGCATCGGCCAACTTGAAGCGCGTGTTCTGATAATCGAGCACGCGGCGCCCGAACGTCTTGCGTTGTCCCGCATACGAGATCGCGGCCTCGAGCATGCCCTCGAGCGAGGCCGCCGCGCGCAATGCGATGGCCAGCCGCTCCTGGGGCAACTCTCGCATGACGTATTCGAACGCGGCATTCTCCTCGCCGAGAAGACAATCGGCGGGCAGGCGGACGTCGTCGAAGAAAAGCTCGCACGTGTCCTGACAATGCTGCCCGATCTTCGCAAGCGCCGGTCCCTTCGAAAAGCCGGGGGTGCGGGCCTCGACGACGAAGAGCGACATGCCGCGCGCGCCAAGCTCCGGCGCGGTGCTGGCGAGCACCACGACCAGATCCGCGTTGACGCCGTTCGTAATGAACGTCTTCTGGCCGTTGAGCCGGTATTCGCCGCCATCCCGGCGCGCGTGCGTGCGGATGGCCTTCAGGTCGCTGCCGGCCCCCGGCTCGGTCATCGCCACCGCGCCGATCGCCTCGCCGCAAGCCATCGCGGGCAGCCACCTCGCCCGTTGCGCGGCGGTGCCTAAATGCCAGATGTACGGCGCCACCATGTCGGAATGAATCGAAAAGCCGATGCCGAGACAATTCGCCCTGGCCAACGCCTCGATGACGACGGCTGCATGGATGAAGTCGCCGCCCTGCCCATAGGGCTCGGGCAGCGCGCAATTGAGCAGACCGCTCGCCCCCGCCCTGCGCCATAGCGACTTGGGCGTAATGCCGTCGCGCTCCCAGCTCCCGTAAGCGGGCAGTATCTCCTTGTCGACGAATCGCGCCACCTGATCGCGAAACTGGAGGTGATCGTCCCGGAATATCGTACGCATGCGTGGTTCTCGTTGATGGCGGTCATCCGCCGCCGGGCTATGACCGAATCCGTTCATTGCCGGTAAGGATCGACCTCGCTCAGTTGGCCACGCAGCACCGGCGCGGCGGCGGACCCTGTCAGGAAGAGGCTGTAGTGATCGCCCGGCTGAAGCGCCGGGAGTTTGTAAGTTGCCGATTGCGACGCACCGCACGACGCCGACAACGCCGCGGCGACGGGACGGATGCCGCGCCCGGCCGCACTGTATGCCGCAACGCTCGGAAAAAGCGTCGGGCCGCCGGCACCGGCCACGTCAAGCCGTCCTTCGCACCCTTGCACGAGGCTGTAAAAGCGCAAGTCCGCCTTCAGCGCATCCTGGGCGGCGCCGGTGTCGTCGATGGCCTGCAGCGACCGATGATCGCCTTCGCGCTTCGCCACGAGCGTGGTGAATGTATCCGGCGCCACTTGCCGCTTGAACACCTTGCCATCGAGCACCACGCTGAAGGGCAAATTTGCGCGGACGATGGCATAGGTGCTCGCCATTCTTTCGCCGGCCAGCGTCTGCGCCGGGCCGTCGGCAATCCGCACGCGCAGCGGGGCATCGCCGGGATTGACGACGCGCACGAACGAAGACCCGGCCGGCGGACGGGCCGCGTAGAGTTGAGCGAACGCCCCTTCGGCGCGCGCCGCGCTCATGCTCGCCGTCAGCGCGATGCCGACGGCCCAGGCGACGAATCGCACAACAGAACGACGACGCAATACGCGAATCATTGGACGGGCTCCGAAGAAGAACGCAGGCGGGCGGCCAGATACATCCGCGCCAGTTGCGGACGGTCGGCCTTGTCGGTTTGGGTGAGCGGAAAGCCGTGGCAGACGATCAGCTCGGATGGAACCATGTACGACGGCAGCCGGCGCCCAAGCTCGGCGCGCCAGCCCGCAAGCGACGGCGGCGGCGGCAAAAGCCCGGGCGGGCCGGGCTCGTCGGGATCGACGAAACCGACGATACGTACGGCCTGCCCATCGGCTCGCCGCAGCGCAACGGCCGCACCGGCGCGCACGCCGGGCAACGCCGCGAGCGCGACATCGATTTCCGCCAGCTCGATCCGGTATCCGTGCAATTTGATCTGATCGTCGCGACGCCCTCTGAACGTGACGAGCCCGTTTTCGTCAATGTGCCCCAGATCGCCGGTGCGGTAGCCGCGCTTGCCGCCGCGCACGAACATGCGCGTGTCGTTCAGATCGGCCCGGTTCAAGTACCCGCGCATGACATGGTTGCCCGCGATACATATTTCGCCGTCGTCGATGAAGACGTCGGCATAGGGCTTCGCCCTGCCGATCGGAAACGGCGAAGGCGCGGCCGCCCGCAGCGCCGGATCGATCTCGACCCACGTGGTGGAACACGTTGCCTCGGTCGGACCGTACGAATTGACGATGCGGGCATCGGGAAACCGGGCCCAGAGCGCTTCGGCCACAGCGGGCGTCAACGATTCGGCACCGAACACGAATACGCGCAAATCGGGCAGATGCGCGCGGTCGAATGCCGGATCGAGCAATTGCTGACGCACGAACGACGGCGTGCAGGCCCAGATACTCACCTTCGCACGGGCGAGATAGTCGGCGAAGGCCGCGCGGTCCGCGATCGCCTCACGCGGGCACAGCGCACAGACACCACCCGTTGCCAACGCACCGACCCAATTGAAGAGCGAGAAGTCGAAGCTGAACAGCATCTGGTCCATGAAGACGGGCGCATCGCCCAATGCGAGGCAATCGCGAATCCATGCGGCAAAGAGGGTGAGACTCTCGCGCCCGATCTGCACGCCTTTCGGATCTCCCGTGCTGCCCGACGTGAACATGACGTAGGCAACGTCCTTCTCCGCAAGCGGTGCGGCCCTCACCCCGGTGTCGACGAAGGCTCGGGCCTGCGCGTCGTAGCGCAGTCCCGCGCGCACGAGCTCGGTAATGCGCGCCACGCGCTCGGCCGGATTGATGACGTCGACAGGCACGAACGGCACACCGCTCGCGAGGCAGCCCAACATGGCCACGAGAAAAGCGGGCTCCTTGTGCCCCGTGATGACGAGGGGGACATCGCGCCGCACGCCCGCACGTTGCGCGTCGTCGGCCCACTGCCGCACAGCCGTGCGCAGCGAGGACCAGCGCATGGACGCCGACGGGCCGACGACCGCGACGCGCTCCTGCGCCGTCTGCGAATCGACGAATTCGAAGCGCTCGAAATCGAAATGCATGAATCACTCCGCACAATGATCGGCCGCTCGCGCGGCATCCGGCATCCGGCCCGCGGCCCGCACTCAACGGCTCGACGCGATGTATTGCGCGAGCGTACGAACCGACTCGAGATGCACGTCGATTTCGGTGGGCGGAATCTTGACGCCGAATTCGCGCTCGACCGCAAGCGTCACGTCGACGGCCGAAAGCGAGTCGATCAATCCCGAGTCGATGAGCATCGTATCGGCATCGACGCCGGTCAAAACGATCTCTTCGATCAATTGCGCAACGCGCGTTTCGATTTCGTTCACAGGCATGGCAATACTCCGTTGCAATCAAAACTGGAAATAGAGGAAGCGCGCTTCCTTGTGCAGGTTGGCGATGCACAGGAGCAGCAGCGCGAGCGTGGCCATCAGCCACGGTGTATTGGCCCGCCACCGCATGAACGGCGGCGATGCCTCCTGCGCCTTGAAAAGTGCGGGCGAGTGCGCACCCAATATCTGATGCGCGTTCGGCGCGAACCATGCGATACCGAGCAACACGGCGATCCGCAGCGCCTCGAGGTGATGGCCTATCAGCAAGCGCCAGGCATCGCCCGGTTGCAGCCCGCTCAGGGATGGAAACACCGCAGCGGTTTCGACGCCATGCAGTCCGAGCATCCCCTCGATCAGCCGCCAGGCGTCGTGCACGCCATTCGCACGGAAAAAGGCCTGTGCCACGAGCACGGCCGCGAACGTCAGCGCGACGGACAGTACATGCATGGCCATGCCGCGCGCAGGCGCGCTCGCAGGCGGCCTGCGGCCGGCATGCGGCCGGCGGCTCGCCACGAAAATGCGCCAGAAATGATTGACCGAAAGATAACCCGCGTGCAGCAGGCCGAATACCAGGTATTGAACGCCGGCTCCATGCCAGATGCCCGCGAGGCTCATCGTGAAGACGGTCGGCACGACGATCGTCGCCGCGAATCCGCCCGGCGAGCGCGCCGCGCCCGAGCCCGCGGGCAGGCCGCGGCGCTCCCTCGCACGGGAAATGACCATCGCGAGCGGGTAATACAGATACGCGGTGAGATAACGCGTCAGCGTGATGTGCCAGCGCGCCCAGAAATCAATGATGCTGCCGGCCTTGTACGGCGAATTGAAGTTCAGCGGGAAGCGCACGCCGAACATCTTCGCGAGCCCCAGCGCCATATCCGAATAGCCGGAGAAATCGAAGTACAACTGCAGCGCATAGGCCACGCTCGTGCCCCACGCGGCCCACAAACCCAACTGTCCCGGGTCGGCGAACCCCGCATCGGCGTAGGACGCGACGCCATCCGCGAGCAGCACTTTTTTCGCGAGACCGATCGCGAAAAGCGCGCAGCCTACCGAGAGGTTCTCCGCGCGGAAGCGGTAGGTCTCGCACTGTGCGAACTGCGGCATCATCTCCCGATGGTGCAGAATCGGACCGGCGACGAGATGCGGGAAGAACGTGACGAACAGGACGTAGCTGAGCAGGCTGCGCTCTTTCACGATGCCCGAGCGGCAATCGAGCAGATAGCCGATCTGCGTAAACGTGAAAAAGGAAATCCCGAGCGGGAGAATCGGTGTGTCGGGTGCCGCGTGCGCGAAGCCGAGGCCGGCGAGAAAGTTGAAAAGCGCCGCGACATACTTGTAGTGGAGCAGCACGGCCAGATCGGCGGCAATGCTCGCGCCGACAACGAAACCTTGCCATCGAGGGTGGCCCTCGCACCGCATGACGATCCGGCTCGCGGCGAAGTTGAACGCGATCGATGCGGCGAGCAGCGCCACGAACTGCGGATTCCACCAGCCATAGAACGCGAACGACATCAGGCAGAGCCAGAGTGCCGCAAGCCGCCGGTCGAGCCTGGCTGCGGCATAGTGCCCGGCCAGCGCAACCGGCAAGAAGAGAAACAGGAAGAGATAGGAGTTGAACAACATGGGCAAGGATCCGTTCAGGCCGGGTGGCCGTCGTGCGCGATGGCGCGCAATGCGGCTTTCTCGTCGTCGGTGAGCGGCAGCGACAACGCGTACTCCGAGAACTCCCAGATGACGAGCCGCACCGTCGACGGCCACGTCGCACGCGCGTTCATGGCTGCGATCAGCGCTTTACCGAACTGCCCGCCGTCGATGCTCACATTCCAGACTTCGCGCCCGAGCCCCATGCCGAGCCGTTCGGCGAAGCTGCTGCGGCGCCCGTTCGAGCTGCCGGCAAGGAGCACTTCGACGGGCGGCCCGTCGTCGAGCAGCCCCCCGCCGCGCACCGGCTCGATTCGCAGCGGCGCCACACGTTCGAGCTCCGGCCGCCAGCCAGGGCGCGCCCGCGCGAGGCCCGACAGCTCGATCAGATCGCCCATGCGCGGCTGGGGCTGGCCGGAGCCTTCGACGTGGAACGACTGCGCGCCCTTCGCTCCGCCGAGCAGCGGCAACGCCGCACTCGCGACGGCTTGCGCCGCGAGCGCCGCGCCGTAGGCGTTCATATGCACGTCGGTGCGGAAGAACACCGGCTGCGCGCGGCCCGCCAGCGTCCCCCGCAAATCGACGAACGGCACCCCCTCCTCGCTCAGCGCCTGCTGCCAGACGTCGAGGCGTTCGCGCATGGGCCTCGCTACCGGCTGCCCGCATAGATGGGCCGCCTCGATGCGCGACTTGTCCGGCACCGCGACGACGAGCACCGCGATCTGTCGGGCACGCAACTGCCGCGTCCAATAGCGCATGAGCCGCAAGCGCTCGCCGAGCACGTCGGCGCCCACGCCCGGCTGCGGACGAAAGCCGTCGCGGTAGAACATCCACTGCGGGCAGCCGAGCGCCACCTGCTCGCCCGCGTCGCCGAGCAGCCGGTAGCGAAGCGCTGCACCGACCGTGTCCACCGCGCCTTGTGCCGGCAGCTTCAGCAATGCGCCGAGCGCCCGGCCGGCCGAGCCGTCGAGCCAGGCCGCGCGCCGGGCAGGCAGCGCATCGGACCCGGCTCGGCACAGTTGCCAGCCGCCCCACGCAAAACCGGCCGCGAGCAGGATCGTCCAGACCGCCGCGCTCGTTCGATGGCGCCGCATCGCGGCGCGTTCCGCGCGGTCCGTCATGGGCGGTGCCCGAGCGCGGTCTGCAGGCGTGCGAGCCACGCGTCGGCGGACATGATCGATGCGTTGTCCCACAGGCCCGACGCATCGGGCCCTTGCTCGTAGGTCGGCTCGAACATCTGCCAGACGAGGACTTGCGGCGGTTGTTGCTTGAAGGCGGAAGACTCCACGTATTCGAGCAGCACGATCCAGGGGCCGACGTTGCCGGGTTTCCAGTTGACCGACACGGGTCGGTCGATGAGATTCGAGAGCTTCTGGGGAAACCCGAAATACGGCTGCACCATGCTGTGCCCCGTCACGTGCACGGGGGCGGGCGCATCGTCGAGCAGCCCGGCGTCGTCGGCTTGCCGGCGCACCGTATAGACCTCCCGGCCGACCTGCCTTTGCTCGTCGGGCGTCAGAAAGAGCTGTGCGAGATCGCCATAGCGCCGCTCGTTGAAGACAGCGCCAAGCTTCATTCCCGAGCCCACCTGCCCGCCGAGCTTCGGCACGTCGCGCGCAATCATTTGCGCCGTGGCCTGCGCGGCCGCGTCGGCGGCGGCCTGGGTCCAATGCTGATCCGTGCGGTAGAACACCTCCTGCCCCGACGTCTTGAGCTGCTGCATGATCGCCGCATCGTCGAAGGTCGGAATGCCGGCGCGCTCGAGCTTGCTCACGATGAGCCGATAGCGCTGCCTGACA
The DNA here is from genome assembly GCF_034424545.1 of Trinickia caryophylli. Classification (NCBI taxonomy): domain Bacteria; kingdom Pseudomonadati; phylum Pseudomonadota; class Betaproteobacteria; order Burkholderiales; family Burkholderiaceae; genus Trinickia; species Trinickia caryophylli. The sequence continues at coordinate 1,623,116 of NZ_CP139970.1, forward strand.
GCGGGGCTCAACGCCCGGCCTTCGGGCAGCTTGTCCTCGTAAAAGAGCGTCTTGTCGGGCAGCAGCAGGACTTCGAGCTTGACGCCGCGCGCCGCGAGCAATTCGTGCGCCTTCGCGACGAGCCGCGTGGTGTCGTCGATACCGCGCTCGTCGACCTGCGTCAGGCTGCCCCAGCCGGGAAAGAGCCACCCGTCCCTGCCTTTCACGACCATCGCCGAGGTCTGCTGCGCAAGCGCGCCGGCCGCGCCGAGCGCGCTCAATGCGCCGAATGCGAGCGCGCTGACGGCGGCGCCGCGCGCGAGGCGGCGCAGCGAGCCGATGGCCGCCTGTAGCGGTGCTGAAACGCCCTGATTCATACAGCCCATTCCTCCTCGTATGGCAACGCGGGTGGCCCGCGCATCGCACTGCGCGAACACGCGGCCCCGCCGGTCAATAAGAAAACGTCACCGTCATGAACAGACCCTTGCTCCGGTCCGCCTGCCCGCCGCCGACGTTGAAGCGGTACTGCGTCGACCAATCGACACGGGAACGCGGCCCGTCGTAGTGGCCTTCGCGGAACCAGTAGCGAAAATTCAAACCGAGCCCCGCGCCCATCGACCATGTCTTGCCGTTGCCTTGAAGCGCGATCGATCCATCGCCGGCGCCGGGCACATCCACACGATCGTTCTCGTCGACGATGTCGCCACCCACGACGACGTAAGGAAAGATCACGAGCCGATCGCTGACGGCATCGATGCGATAACTGCGGCCAAGCCGGACTTCATAGGCGGCGAAGAGTTGCTGGCGCTTGTAGCGGCCCGAGGTGCGATAGCGCGTTTCGCCCGTCGCGGTATCGGTCAGCCAGAACGCCGTCGGCATGTCCTGCCAGGAGTAGCCTCCTTGCATATAGGCTTCGGTCGTGAACCAGCTCGGCTGGTCCAGGCGCAGGCCCGTGCCCGTGTAATAGCCGTAGGTCACGTAGGCAAGCCAGCCGCCATTGCCGGCGCGCGAGCTGTAGTGCGCGGTCATCGGCGCGCTCGTCGCCGCCGCCGCGGGGTTGGCCGGATCGCGCCCGCTCAGCCGGCATCGCAGCGCGGGCGACTCCGGCGTGAGCGTGCCCGAGCGCGTGGCCGAGCCGAGCATGAACTGGCGCTCGAGGCCGAACGTCAGCCCGAGCTCCGTCGACGGCGTGAAGCGCAGGCCAAGTGCGCCCGTCGTCGTCGGCACGCCAGCGAGCCCGCTGTTGGTACTGCCGCCGATGTTCGTCAGCGCCCCCGTGCACGGATCGGCGATGCGCTGATCGGGCGTCGCGCCGTCGCTGTTGGCGAGCGTGTCCGAGAGGCGGCCGTAAAGCTCGAACACGCGCGTGGCCGTATTGAGAACGTTGGACGGGCGCCAGAACACCTCGGCCGTGCCGAACACGGCATCGCCGGGCACCGTGATGGGCGCGCCGCCCAACCCGGCGCCGGCCGGGCGCGCGCCGCGGTATCCCACCGATACTGTCGCGCCCCACTCGCGAGACAACCCGGTGGCCGTGCTGCGCGTGTCGAAGCGCTGCTGCGGCGTCATGGGCAGCGCACCCTCGTCGTTGAGATCGATTGCGCGCCTGAAAGCGTCCACGGCGCCGCGCCGGTCGCCCGCACCGGCCAGCGCATAGGCCTCGTCGAGGATCACCGCCGCAGGCGCATGGCCGCTCGCGCGCGCCGCGGCGAAGTCGTCCGCGGCCTCCCTGAAACGGCCGCGCCGCTGGTTCAGATAGCCGCGCTGCCTCAAGAGCAGCGCATCGCCGGGATGGGCGGCCACGTCCGCGTCGAGCCGCTGCGCAGCCTCCGCTTGCTGCGCTGGCGTGCCGGACGAGAGCGTCGTCGTCAGCAAGCGCTGCATCGCCGGGTTCGAGGGGTCGCGCTGCACGGCTTTGCGCGCCTCCTGCACGGCTTGCGGGTAATCCTTGCGGGAATACGCGGCGATCGCGCGCGCCGCCGGCGCTGTCAGGTCCGACGAGTCGTACGGCAGCAGTTCGCACGAGGTGCCGTAGGGCGTATCGCGGCAATCCTGGATCGGCGCCGGGTAGTCATCGAGCGCGAGCGACTCGGGCACCCGGCCGCCTTCCTTCGCGCGACGCATGCGCACGGCCACCGCCGGATCCTTCGCGTCGAGCGGTTGCAGCAGCGCCTGCGCGCGCCCGATGTCGCCGGCCGCCAGCGCCGCGTCCGCCGCGATCAGGCGTGCGTGGCGCTTTTGCGCGTCGTCGAGCCAATCCTGCCGAAGCACGGCGTCGAAGTCCTCGTTCGCGAGCGCGGTCTTCATCTGACGCTGGCGCAAGTAGCCGCGCATGACACGCGCAACCGTATTGCCGTCGTCCTGGTGCAAGGCATCGGTCGCCGCGTCCTCCGCCTCGGCCAGCTGTTCGTCGAGCATCAGCGAGGTGACGAGCAGCAACCGGTAACTTTCGACGTCCGCGGCGAGCGCCACCGCCTCGCGCGCGAACGGCACGGCGGTGGAAGCGTCGGGCGCCTGGTAGCTCTTGGCGGCCGGGTCCTGCGCCATCCGGCGGCGAAGCGCCTGCTCGCGTGCGACGAGATCGCTCCGGTTGGGCGCGCCGAGTGCGAGCGCCGCATGGGCCGCCTGCACGGCGGCGTCGAGCTTGCCTTGCGCTTCGAGCGCCGCCACCCACAGCAACGCCCACGCTCCGCGCGACGGGTCCGTTCGAAACGCGGTTTCCGCATCGCTCGCCGCCGCCCCGTACTCGCTGCGGTTGTACTCGGCATAGGCCTGCGTCGCGATCGGAAACGCCTTGCGGTAGGCCTCGCTGTTCGCATCGCCGCCCGCACCCAGCGTTCCCGTCAGATTGGCTTTCGCGGCCGTCAATTCCGGCGCGCGCATCCCGGCGGCAAGCGCCGCATCGACGGCACGATCGGCATCGGCGATGCGCCCAGCCTTTTGCAGCGCATAGATGAGCAGCAGCCGCAAGCGCAGCGAGTCGGGACGCAGCCGGATAGCCGCTTGCGCCTGGTCGGCCGCCGACGCATAGCGCCCGGCGTTGTAGCTTGCATAGGCGAGGTGGGCGAGACGCCATGCCGGCCCGGTGAGCGGGGCCTCGCCCCTCACCGGCGCCGGCGGCGCCGATGCGGCCGGCGTGGAGGAAGCGGCGGAGCCGGCGTCGGCCGCTGCCGCGAGCGGCGTGACGGCGAGCGCGAGCGAAGCGCCGCAGGCGATCGCGCTCAGCCGCATGCGGCGGAACGACACCGCGCACATGCGCAAAGAGGGATCGCGCTGGCGCGAAAGGAGATGGCGCCGGCTCATATCGCGGCAGGCAGGCCGCTCAGACGGCGCTGCTCCTGGATGACATGGGAGAGGGCCTCGCGCGAGATCACGCCGCGCGCCACCATGTACTCGCCGATGCGACCATGCCGGTCGGGGCGGTAATCGGTCAACGCGGCGTCGAACGCATGCCGTTTCACGTATCCGTGTTCGATCAACATATCGCCGATGAGCGGAACGCCGCGGCCGCCGGCTCCGGCCTCGGGTGCGCCGCTGCCGTGGGCGTCCGACGTGCGCACCGCCACGCCGCCGCGCAGATGGCGCAGGCCTGCGGCAATCTCGCCCTCGCGCACGACGTGCAGCGCGACCGGCTGGCCCAACTGCGTTTCCAACGAGGCGATCGCGGCATCGCCAACCGGGCTCGCGGCGAGCACGATCGCATGGCCGGCCGGGCCCTCGCCGCCGGGCAGCACGCGGTAGCGAACGACCGTGTCGAGCGGCAGCCGTGCGGCGTGACGATCGAGCGCGCTCAGATCGAGCGCGCCGCGCGGAAGATCGGCCTGGAACGCGATCGCCTCGGCCAGCGTTTCTTCGTCGAGCCATCCCTTCGCCATCAGCACCCGGCCAAGCGGCGCCTCGCGCGCATACCCCTCGTTCAGGGCGCTCTCGAGCTGGCTGGCATCGATCGCCTGCCAGGAGAGCAGCAGCTCGCCAAGGCGTTGGCGGCGCTCGGTCAGGCCGTCGGCCGAGGGAAAATCGTGCATCGTCTTGTCCCACGCGAGCCGCTTGCCGGTCACGAGGTGCACGGCGAAGAGCCGCCACGCGCGCGCGACGGCCATGAAGTTCACGAAGTTGGCGATGATCATGCGCGGCAGGCACAACAGACCGTGCTCCCAGCCGTAGAGCCGCGTGACGAAATAGACGCGCTGAGCGGCGCGCAGTGCGAGCGCGCAGCCGTTGGCCCACAGCAGCCACTGGAACCAGTGCGCATCCGCGAGCGGAGACGCCGGAAACGCTGGGGTGAGACCGAGCGCCTGCGCGAGTTCGAATGCAACGAACTGGATGACGAGCAGGTACGCGAGCATGCCGATGAACGACGTCACCACGCCCTTGCGATCGCGCATCAGCAAGTAGCGATTCGCGAGCGACCCCGAAAACCCTGTCTGCCGCCACCCCTGCATGCCGATGCCGAGCGTCCAGCGCGCACGCTGGCGATACGCCGTGCGCAGCGTGTCGGGGAAGAATTCGCGCACGCAAAGCGGCATCGTCAGCGTGAATTCGCGCTCGGGACCGAGGCCAAACCACGACTTGCGACGGGTCGAAAAGGTCACGGGAAAGCGCGCGAAAATCGACTGCATTCCCATCGTTCCGAGGCGGTTGCCGACGTCGTAATCCTCGGTGAGGCTTTCGGTATTGAACGGCTGATTGCCGGTTTCGCCGATGAGCGCGGCGAGCGCGCGACGCGAGAAGCAGGTGCCGACGCCGGCCGACGGCACCGTCCCCGCGAGGCTCTCGCGCACTACGAGATCCTTCGCATGCCACTCGGCGAACTCGTCCATGTACGTGCCGGCCACGAGTTCGAACCAATGGCGTTCGAGCGAGGCGACGGGAAGCTGGATCATGTCCTTGCGCGGCAGCAGGTAGTTGAAGAACTTGAGCTCGAGCGGATGGAGCACGTCCTCGCTGTCGTGCAGCACCACGCCCGCGAACTCGATCTCGCTTTCGCGCTCGTATTTCAGAATGCCCTGAACGACCCAGTTCAGGCAGTCGGCCTTGCAGGTCGGTCCATCGTGCGGCACCTCGATGCGGCACAGCTGCCGGTAGCGCCGGCGCATGCGCTCGACCTCGGCGATCGTCCGCGCATCGTTGCGGTAAGTGCCCACGAAAACGACGTAGTTGCGATAGTCCAGCACGCGCACGAGGTCTTCGAGCATCGCCGCAATCACATCGTGCTCGAGCCACGCGGGCACCATGATGGCGATCGGCTGCTCGGCACGCACGTGCAATTGCTCCGCCGTAAGCGGCTTGTGTCGCCGCTTTACGGTGAAACGCCGGTACGCCTCGCGCGACCAGAACCAGAGATCGATGAACAGATCGTCGAGGCTCGAGACGAAGATGAGCACGGCCACGACGCCGGCCATCGTCTCGAGGCCCGAGTAATAGCGGCTCATCGCGTAGCCGCCGTACCACTGCAGCGCGGCAAGATCCATCACGCCCGGTCCTTCGACTGATGGCGACGGCGAACGAAGTGCGAGGCGAGCAGCAGCACGATCAGGCCCACGATCCCGCCCGCGACCATCCAAGGCCACCCAGCCCAGTCTCGATCGTCCGCGGCGGTGGCTGCCGTCGCGGGTTCGCCCGGGTGACGCGAATCGAAGAACTGCGCCGGAGCGTTCGCGGAGACGAGCGCCACGTCGCCGTGCACGAGTTGGAGCGCCGCCGGCAGTTGCGGCGCCTTCGCACCGAGCGTGCGATAGGCGATGCCTGCCGCGCCGTTCGCTTGCGCCACCTCGATGACGGCGAGGTTCGTCAGGCCGGATACGTCGGCGTAGGCGCGGCCCGAAGCATCGGTCAGCGTCAAACGGTCGGCCGACAGGCGTGCGCCCGACGTCTGGCCCGCAAGCGCAACGTCGGCTGCGAGGAACGGGCCTGCCGGCGTGACCGGATCGGCGCCCGCTGCCACGGTCAACGTGGCGCGGGTGAGCGGCGCGCCCGCCACGCTCGCCAGCCGCGCCAGGCGCCGCAGTCCGGCCGGCGCATCGTCGAGATACGCCTGCGGCACGATCACGTTTGCTTGCCGCGCAAGGCGCGCGATGGTGCCGGTGAAGTCGTCGCCATCGGCGTTCACGCGCTCGAGCGTGAGATGGCTCGTGGGCAGTACCGCCACCGGGTACCCTTGGCCGCGCGGCTCGCAGCCGCCCTCCAGGCGCCGCTGGAAGACGACCCGCAGCGCGTTCACCGGTGCGAGCGCATAGCGGGGAACGTGCGCCGTGATGCGCTCGGGTTTGCCGTTTTCGGCGAGCATCCTGGAGGCGATCAGCACGTCGTTGAAGTAGACCGAGGCGATCTGGCCCGCGCCACGAGGCGTCGGCGCCGCCATCACGTCGAGCACCACGTCCCCGGGCAAGCGGCCGCCGGCCGCGACGGCGGCAAGATCGAAGCTGGCCTCCCACACCGCGCGGGCGAGCACGTCGAGCGTGCGCGGCACGCCGCCGAGCGCCGACAACGAGACGCGTTCGCCGTGCGCATAAGGGGCTTCGTCGAGACGATGAACGACGTACCGGTCCGCGGCGCCGATCGGCCGCCACGCGCGCGAGAGCGCCTCGACCGAGACCGGATCGCCGACGACGATCGCTGTTTGCCCCGGCAGCCGTGCGAGCCGCACCTCGCCGGGCGCGAGCGGGTTCACGATCGGCGCCAGCGAGCGAGCCCGCCATGAGTCGAACGCCGCGGCCGCATCGGAGGATACGGCCGCGATCTGCGCGCGCAGCGCATCGAGTGCCTGCACCGTGGCGCGGCGCATGGCGTCGTCGGCAACGATCACGTCGGGTGCAAAGCCGCGCGGGGCGAGCGCGATCAGCGCGCCGACCTGCGCCGCATCGGCGAGGGTGGCCGAGCCGCCGTGCGCCAGTGCCGCGAATGCCGGTACCGCACGCAATGCGGCGGGCACGTCGATGCCGCTCACGTCAACGGCGTCGCCCACCGCCGGCCACGCGATCGTGGCCGGGGCGCGCCCTTCCCGTTCCATGAGCGCTTCGACGCGCCACGCGGTATCGAACGCCGGTGCCTGGACGCGCCGGCCCGAAACGGCGACCACGGGCGTGATCGGCAAGGTGCTCCAGGCGGTGCGCACATCGGCAATCGTCGCCGGATCGTAGCGATAGGTGAGTCGCGAGCCAGGTGCGACGCGCAGTACGTTGCCGACCGCCGTCTGATCGGTACAGAGCCGGTCGTCAATGACGGAAGACCATTGCAGCCCGACACGTACGAAACCGCTCGGCCGCGGCACCCCGGCAACGCCGATCGTGGCTGCGGCGTCGCCCTGCGGCTGCGTGAAGCCGCGCGACATTACGGGTACGCCGTCGAGCGAAACCAGCATGGTCGTGCGTCCGCCGTCGGCGCGCAGGTAGCTCCCATCCAGTTGGAGGCTTGCATCAGCGATCGATACGCCGGCCGGCACAGGCAGATAGAGTTCGCTGCGCGTATCGGGCGCGGAGAATACGATCGGCTCGCGAATGCCGAGATCGGCGAGCGACACCGTTCGCGAGACCAGGCGCCCCTCGCCCAGGCGGGCAAACGCATCGGTCACACCGTCCTGTGCCGCCGCGGCCTGGCCGGTCGTGAAAAGAAATAGAGCCGGCGCCGTCAAGGCCGCCAGACGAAGAGGCGCCGCGAGGCGCGAAGCGATATCGAAAATCACGGCCGATCCTTGATCGAATACGCGAAAACTGAGTCGATGAACAACGGGAATCGAAAGCGCGGCCCGGCGCGTCGCATACCACGCCCCACTTGTGCGATCCCACTGCGGGAGCCCGCCCGCGAATGGCGCAGGCGCAATGTCGAACGCGATGCGCGCTAAGCGAGCGCCCCGACCGCGTCCGGCAGGCAGGACAGCTGCCGCGAGGCAGCGCTGCCCATGAACTCGCTGAACGGCATGCCCGCGATCGCGGCAGCAATGCGCTCGGACGCGCGTCCGTCGCCGTACGGGCTGATCGGCGCGCGTGGGGTGACGCCGGCGCGGATTTCCTCGAGCAGGACGCGCGCGGCGTAGACGATCGTTTCCCGGCGCGTGCCGACCAACTGCACCGCGCCCGCCGCGAGCGCCTCCGGACGCTCGGTGACTTCGCGCATGACGAGCACCGGCTTGCCGAGCGCGGGTGCCTCCTCCTGCACGCCGCCCGAATCCGTGAGCACGATCGACGCGCGCTGCATGAGCCGCACGAAGGGCAGATAGCCGAGCGGCTCGATCAAATGCACGTTGGGCGAATTGCCGACGAGCGCATGCACCGGCCCGCGAACGTTCGGGTTCAGATGGACCGGATAGACGATCTGTACGCCGTCGCGCCGGGCGAGTTCGTCGAGCGCCTCGCAGATCGATGCGAGCCCCTCGCCGAAGCTCTCGCGCCGGTGCCCGGTCACGAGTACGACAGGCTTCGTGTCGTCGATTTCGGGCAAAGCATTGTCGAGCGAGGCCCGCAAAGCGGCATCCGCGTCGATGCGCGCGACCGTTTGATAGAGCGCGTCGATGACCGTGTTGCCCGTCACGACGATACGCCCCTGAAGCGCTTCGGCCCGCAGGTTGGCTCTCGCACTGGCGGTCGGCGCGAACATCAGATCGCTCACGGCATCGACTACGCGCCGGTTCATCTCCTCGGGCCACGGCCTGGCCATGTCGCCGGTGCGCAGCCCCGCCTCGACATGGCCGACGGGAATCCGGCGATGAAACGCGGCAAGCGCTGCGGCACAAGCGGTGGTGGTATCGCCGTGCACGAGCACACGGTCCGGCTCCTCTTGCGCGAGCACGGCGTCGAACGCCGCAATGAGGCGCGAGGCCAGCTCGTTGAGCGACTGATTGCCCGTCATGAGGGCAAGGTCGTATCGCGGGACGATATCGAAGATATCGAGCGCCTGAGCCAGCATCGAGCGATGCTGGCCGCTTACGCAGACAACGGATTCGAGTTCCGGCGTCTGCGTGAGCGCCTTTACGACGGGAGCCATTTTGATCGCCTCCGGCCGAGTGCCGAAGACGGATAAAATCTTTTGTGCCATCACATCCGTGCCCGTATCGATTTTATTGAATGCCCTGCGTCGGGCACTGACGGTTTCATCCGGCCGAAAATCATGCGAAACCGCTGAAGCACCCCGTATTCCGGCTATTTACCGGCCATCGCCCGTTCGATTAATACCCATGCAGAAGTGGACCGCGCAAGGTCGCACGGGCGCCCCACGCGGCCGGCGGACAATGAAGCCTGCAATGCGCGCGCGTCCCGCACGCACGGCCTCTGGACTGCACCGGTGGGCAGATATTCGCCCAGCCGCATGCGGCAGATGGTCTGCCTGCCGCATGCGCCGGGGATGAACCGCGCTGAAAGGCACTGCGGCTAATCCCGGCAGAACGCGATTATCCGAATTTTTTTAAATTGAATTGCAAACAATCGTTAAAGTCTCGACGCAATGCGAGCGCAAACGTTTGCAGTTCTTAAAAATATTTACCGACGCCGGATCGAACCGCGCGCACCCGCCTTTTTACGACGAAACCATGACAGATATCGAAGACGTTATACGAGGGAGTTGCCGGAAAAATGGAGCGCGCGAGCATGAATGCCGGCGAGAGCAGGCAAGATACGCGATATCGAGCTCTCGATACCGCAAACAATCTCTAGTCGAGGAGCCGAAGCGCGCTTTCAACCAAGCCCGCCACCTCGTCACGCGAGCGGCCGGTCTTGCCGAGCACGCGCATTCCCTGGAGGACCGATAGCAACGTCAGGGCGGTTGCCGCGACATCGATAGCCGGCGAGATCGACCCGTCTTCCTGGCCTTGGCGAATGAACGAGGCGAGACGCTTTTCGTGCGCGCCGAGCGCAGCGGCAACGCGCTTGGCCATCTCCGGATCGGAACTGGCCAGGTCGACAGCACTGCCCACCACAAGGCACCCCCGTCTGCCGCTCTTGCCCTGGCTGTATTCGGCGTAGACCTCGAGCATCGCCCGTACGCACTCACGCCCTGTCTGCGCCGATTCGAGCGCCTGCGCAAGACGCTCCCCGCGCAGCGAGACGTAGCGTTCGAATGCGGCGATAAACACCGCCCGCTTGTCGCTGAACGCCTTGTAGAGGCTGCCTTCGGTGATTTGCACCGCAGCCGTGAGCCTGCTCAGCGACGTGGCGTGATAGCCATATTCGCTGAACACGCCGATCGCCTTGTCGAGCACGGCATCGAGGTCGAATTCGCGCGGGCGGCCGGGGCCGCGGGAGGCCCCGCCGGGAATGGAAGATTGGCTCATGCACCGATATTAGAGAGTACACGCTTCCGAATCAAGTCGAACGCCGATGCCCGGCCGCGCTCACAAGAGCGCAACGACCAGTTCGATGGCTTGCCGATACCACGCCACGCCTTTACCCGTCACGGACAGCAGTGCGATGGCGATGAACAGCAACTGCTTGATCAACGCACTGGCGGGACGGAAGCGGTAGGTCAACGCGAAAATCCGCACCGCTGCGGTGGGCGCCCGCTTCGCGAGCACTTCGTCGCTCATCGTATGCAGGCTCATCATGAAATTGATGCCGACGCCGAGCGCGACAAAAAAGAGCGCGACGATGTTCTGCATCAACGCCTGACGCTGCGGCTCCGACAATGTCAGCCAAAAGCGCAGCATATTGCGATCGTTGACGAGCGCGAACAGTTCGCGCGGAAACGCCCCGGCGACGTAATCGAGCAGCGTCAGCAGCGCGACGGCAACCGCAGGCCCGAGCGCCACCGTCCCCGCTTCGCGGGCCGTGCACGAATCCGAGCGCGACCGGAGTACGAACAACACGAGCGCCAATAACGCGGGCAATGCCGAAGCCACCGCACCGTAGCGCAGGCAACTGGCCGTCGCATCGAAGTGCTTGACATAGAGCCACGACGTGAAAGCAGTCATGACGATGCCGCTCCAGAACGCCGATTGGTTCTGCGTTTCGCCGCGCGAAGCGGGATTCGAAAAGTACTGCCGGATCTCGGTGCGAGGCTGAACGATGTAGGTATCGTGCGTGCTCACCTCGACCTGATTGTGGTCGCCCAGCACCTTGGTTCCGAAGTTCGTCCCCTGGTCGATGAAGTTGTGGCTTCCGCTGACGTTCGCTTGATTGCTCATGGTGTCGGCCCCTGACAGTTCGATTGAGGGATGGCGCGCGGCATGCGGTGCCATCGCCGAAGACGCGCGGACGACGATCGTCGTTTACCGTCGCAGCCGATGCATCGCGCGGTTCACGGAAGTTCGCTCCGTAGACACAAGGTTACGCGCGCATCAGGACATTTTTTGTCCCGATGACCGCACGAGCAGGCGGGGAAGAGAAGTCGAGCCGGAGGCCGCGTGCGCATGCCTCGCGGCAAGGGCAGGCGCAATGGGATGCATTCGGCGCCGGCGCGGCTCGGGCGGCGACGGACGTTCGGCGTCCCAAGCCAGGTAGCCGAGATCGTCGCGCTCATGGCCGGGCATGGCGGCCATCATGGACTGTCCGTTCCGGGGCTGGGTACTTAACCGCTACGCAGATCAGATGCACCGTTCATAGCGGTTGGCACATTGGAGAATTAGATCGCCGACGTTGTCGAGCCGGCTGACAGCGCGTTGCGAGGCGCTGCGGCGTCGGTTGTCGACGCCGCAGCCCAGGGGCGCTTCAAAGTTGACGTGGGACTCGAAGCCGGCGATCACGCTTGCCTGCTTCAGGGATTGCGTCGGATGACGCCTCGGCCCACCCATGTCGCGGGTTCAGGAATGCGCGTAGATCGGGCCCAGGCCGGGGATGTCGTCCTGCGTCGAGGGCGCGAACGCGCGGCCCGTTACACGCGGCGCGCCCGAGTTCGAGGCACCGCTCGCGACACCGCCGTACTCGGTCGTGGCGGGACCGGCCGCGACGTTCGACGAAGCACCGTCGTGCGCATGCAAACGCGCGCTTGCCGCTTCGATGGCCTCCGGGTAGTGCGCGTGATCGCCTGCGGGGTTGTAGCCGGCCTTCTCGAGTTCGATGAGTTCGGCGCGGACCTGGGCACGCGTGAGGCCCTGGCTCGCCTGAGCGAACGAGAGCGCGGGAGCGGCGATGAGTGCGGCAACGGCGACGAGTTTGATGGCTTTCATGATGTTCTCCACAAGACGGATTGAATGAAGGATCGGTTGGCGATCGGTTCTGCGTACCGCAGGTCGGTGATCGACCTTGCGTATCGATATTTGACCGCCGCGACGTATCCGGCTTGTTTCCGTTTGGAGCGTCATCTGCAAGCGTGTGTTTCCTGGCAGCGCGTAGATACGATGGGGTACAAACTCGCCATTAATGCCAGCCGCGTCGATTTTCCGATTCAATGAGCGGCGAACTCACTTCACCATGGAGGCACCATGAAATGGCTAGCTTTTTTGGGGACTATGATTTTCGCGCAGGCGGCGTTCGCTCAATGCGCTCCCGGTATTCCCTCTGCTGGCAACTCTGGCTGTATTCCGCCTGATCGATCAAACTCGCCTTACTACCAAGGCGGTCAGCAAACAGCACCTCCGCCGGCGGTTTGGGCCGATCGGTGGGGTGCTGTTGTGGTCGATGGAAAGACAGGACAGGCCGGCTTGGTAACGGGCCGCGCGAGCAGGCAAGACGCGATCGATGCCGCTACACATGACTGCGAAAAATTTGGCAGCGCGCACTGCAAATTGCAGCTCGCTTATCACAACCAATGTGTTGCCATTGGCTGGGGGCAAGACCGCTTTAACACTTCGAGCGCCCCGAGCCTTCAAGAGGCGGAAAGCGACGCGATGAACGGGTGCAATCGCATCGCAACAGGCTGCAAGATCGCCTATAGCGCATGCAGCTTTGCCGAAAGGGTTCGCTAGTCTTGCCTCACAGCCTACCTGCCCGAGCGCTTCGGATGCCGGTTGTTGGCGCCACGGACCTTCAATTCGGTTGCCACGACATCCTGATTGCGGTGGTTGACGGCCTGAAGGGGCTGGCCGACGCAATCGGCACCGCTTACCCCCGCACGGCCGTGCAGACCTGCATCGTGCACCTGATCCGCAACAGTCTGGATTACGCCAGCTACAAGGTCTGCAAGGCCCTTGACGCGGCACTGCGACCGGTCTCTGCGCAGCAGGCGCTGCAGGCGGTCGCTGAGGGTCCCGGGGGCATCGGATGCCCGATGATCGTGCAGTCATGGCAGCGCGCGTGGGAGCACGTCACGCCGTTCTTGGCGTTTCCTTGCGGCCATATGCCAAGCGGGGTCGCTTACCCCGAAGCCGTGCGCGGCCGACGAATGTAGCGGCTGCACGTGGGCACATGAGCTGTGACGCTTTGTTTTCCGGACGGATAGAGGGCAAGCGACAAGACCACGCACGGCTGTCGCGATAGGCGAAGCGGGCACTTTCGCGTCACGTGCGCGCAATCTGGATCGACAAAAGTTGGGCGTCCCGCGGGCCTCCCCCGCTTCCACGACGTACGCAACCAGGACTTCCCATGCCCGACATGATCCAATCCCACCTGCCCCCCGCCGACTTCACCTCGCCCGCAGAGACGGACGCTCCCCCGTCCGCCGCCGCGATTGCGCGGCCGCTGCGTCGCAGCGCATCGGAGGGCGCGCTTGCCGGCCTCGCGCCACCGGCGCGGCGTTCGGCAGCGGCCCCCCCCGCAGGCAGGCTGATCCAGCGCCGCAACAGCCTGCCTGCGGTACAGAGCACGCGCGCCCGCGCGTCGATCGACGCCGCGCCGGCCGCCCCCGCAGCAGCCCCCGCAGCCCTGCCCACGGACGACGATCGGCGTGCGCAGCCGTCCCCCGCTGCGCCGTCCGCCGCCGTCACGCACGCAGACGAGCAACCCACATCGGCCTCGGAGAGTCTCGGGTCGACGACAGCACCGCGGCGCGCAGGCCTGCCGCTGTATATGGCGATGCAAGCCGCTCGCCATCTGGTGCCGGTGGCTGGCGTACGCACGGCCGTACAGGGACTCGCGGCGCCTGCCGTGGCGAGGATGATCGAAACGCATCCCGACGGTGCACTCGCCTCGCAAATCGCGCTGACGACGTGGTCGCTTGTGCGTCAGTTGGGCTCGACCTGGCACAGCGAAGCCCGCGCGGACGCCGCCACGCGTGCGTTTCTCGGGGAAACGACCGACTCGCCGGACCATACGTCGCGCCGCGTATGGCAGGGCATTCAGCGCACGGGCGCATTGGCCTGCGATATCGCTTCGTTGATCCTGACCGCTCTCGCGCGCACGCACCCCGACTATGTGCCGATCGCGCAGGCAATGCTCGCTATTCAAGTACGCGGCCACCTTCTGTCCAGCGGCCGCGAGCTGCTTCATCCTACGATCAATACGGTTCGCGTCGGCCATCCCGACGCGCCCCTCCCAGCCAACGGCGGCAAGCTGCGCCCGTCCGACCTCACGGCGTCAAGCCACCTGGTTTACGGAGGTGCTGTAGCAACGATCGAATTCGTCTCGCAGATGCTGATGCAGGTCGTGCTCGGGGGCCGCGCCGCATGGGATGCGGGACTCGGTCTTGCGACGGCCGCGGGGGCCATTGCGGGGCTCGCCAATGCGGCCACATCGTCGGTCGAGGACACGTTGATCGACAATGCCGTCGAGCGCAATCTCCAAACCGCCGACGAGCGGCATGTGCGCAGCGTTCATTGGAGCTCGCATAACCCGTTCAGCAACAAGGAACTCGCGCGGCAACTCGAACGCGTCGACGTACGCACCTTCAATCAATTCGTCCCGGCGATGATCGCAGCCGGCGTGCTGCACGCGATTAGTCTTGATTCGGAATGGCGCGAGCGAGCCGCCACGGCGGGGATCAACGCGCTGCTGAACGGCGTCATCCTCGGCGGGCTCATGTCGGTCACGGCGCGCAGCTATCAGACGAGCGACGCGCTGCGCTAGCACGTGCCGCCGGCAGGCGGCCAACGGTTCCTCGACGCTGGACGCTAACGAATCATGTGTCGAGGAATTGCATGATCTGGTGCGCGACGGAACGCGGCGCTTACTCGGGCATGTCGTGCCCGCAGCGCTCGAACGCGCCGTCGCGCACGCCCGCGCGCCGTCGCCATCGTTCTTCACTCACGTTGCGATGACCAGCGCACGGGTATTTGTCGAAGCAGCAACGGCGACAAGTTTGATGGCGCTCATGATGTTCTCCACAAGACGGATTGAATAGCGGATCGGTTCGAAGTACCGCAGGTGAGTGATCAACCTTGCGTATCGATATTTGATCGCCGCGACGTATCCGGCTTGTTTCCGGTTCGAGCGTCATCTGCAAGCGCGTGTTTCCCGACGGGGCGTAGATACAATGCGCTACACATTACCCGGCGACGGCGGCTGCACGGCCGCTCGACGGTTCGCCATCCCTCGCACGGGCGACACGCCGGTATGCGCGGCGTGCGCACTGCTTGGGCAGTTGCGTTTAGAAAGCAGCGATAGTCGCGCTCGAACGGGAAGAACGCGCCAACGATTACCAGCGTACGCACTAAACGGTCCGTTCAAGGGCCGTGAGCCGGCCGTGGATGCGGTCGATGTTGCCGTTGCGGTAGACGAGGCGCTCGAGCGTCAAGCACGCAACAGATCGAGGCGACGCACGATCAGCTGCTTCATGTTTTCGTCGGGATTGAACACCAGGCACTTTTCCAGATCGGCAATAGCGGCTTTGTCATCGCCCAATTCGTGCAGCACGTTTGATCTGTTGTAGTAGGCGAATGGGTAGCTTGCATCCAGCTCGATCGCCTTGTTGAAGTACTCGAGCGACTTCTGCGGCTGTTTCAGTTGGAAGAAGATATTTCCGATGGTGCAATACGCCGTCACGTCGGCGTAGCCGAGCGCAAAAGCCCGCTCCAGGTCGCCGAGCGCCAAATCGAACTTCTTGAGCATCGCGTAGACCGTGCCACGATCGGCCAGTGCCAGCGCATTGTCCGGATCGACTTGCAGCACGTCGCCATACAGGGCGAGCGCATCGTCGATGCGCTGCTGTTCCAGGAAGCCTCGCGCCCTCATGCAAAAGGGCGACAGGTCAATTTTGTTTTCACTCATTCGATCACTCATGCTCCCGGCGAGCCGCTACGGCAAGCGCGCCATCCAATGCGATTCGTAAGACATCGATATTTATGCCGCGCCACGGTCCGTTTGCGCTATGAGCGCTTGCAGGTAGGCCTCGACTGCGTCCAGGCGTACCGCGGAAGCGTTGGGCCGCTTGGGGTCTTGACGCGCGCAATCGCGCAGCGAAGCCGGCACATCCGTGCTCGACCATAACTCGCGCTGCTGGAAGATCGCGTACGTCGTACCGTCGATGGGCTCCACGAACAGGTGACCGTGCCACGCTTCCTCATACAGTTTGCCAGACACGGACTTCAAAAAAACGAGCGCCGTATTGCCCACTGCCAGCGGCGACTGCCCCCAGTGCGCGGGACTGCCGACGAACTCGATCTCCGATCCAAGCGATGCGGCATCGACCCCTTTGCGCGCGGCATATATTCGCGTGACTCGCGCTCTGAAGCATTGGGGACGCGGCGCCCCCAAGATTTCGACCATTACCGGATCGCAATTCGATACCTTGTCCGACAGGAAATGCTTCGTGCCGCTCATTTCGGTACCCAGGGTTGTCCCACTTTCTCGAGCTCGGGAAAGTAGAGTCGCATGTTGCCGGACGCTTCGGGAATCGGTATGCCAAGACTGCTCGGGAAAGTCGCGCAGTTATAGGTGTTGGCATTTTTGCCGGGGAAGCCATAGAACACGTTGTCCATGGGATTATCGACCCCGATCGCCTCGTGAGCGGCCTTGATCGCGTCGAAATCGGCTTGCGAAAGAGGAATCTTCTGCTCGATCACCGTTTGGGGCACGCCATCGCGGCCTATCGCGGGATTCTTCGCAACCGACGCGAAGACACCCGTATCGTCAGTAATGATGCCGGGATAGCTCTCGCCGTGACGAAGGGATTGAACGGCATCGTAAGCGGGCATACCCTCCGGCACCTTGGGACCGAACCCGAAGATTTGCTGCCCACCGTCGAAAGAGTATCCAACGTGGCCCGTTACGACGTAAGGATGTGGAGCGTCCGCCGCCAACAGATCTTGCGTGGAGCCGGCCCCGCGGAATCCATAGAGCGAAATGGTGGGCTGCTCCGTCGAACCGGCGGCAGCTTGCGCGGCTTCGATCTGCGCCGCCTCGCCAGCAACCGACGTGGCACTTTTTGCGCCTGCAGCAAGCCCTGCACCTTTCGCTCCGGCGTACCCTCCGAGCAGGCTTCCGCCAAGCATCGACCACTTTTGCCCGTCGGAGCCTTCTCCGAAGACTTTGCCGCCGATCCACGCACCCGCCTCGCCACCGACGAAGCCGCCTGCCGCCCCCAGGACAGCTAACACAGGCCCCGCAAGCACCGCGGCAGCAGCAACGCCGACCGCGGTCAGGGTCCAGTTGACCCAGGCGGGGACCTCGGAGTCCGCCTCGCCGACAGTCGCGCCGCCGATAAAAACGTTGGGCGACCCATCGTTGATCAGCGCGCCGCACTTGAGCCGATCCTCTTTGCGGCTCGCCGGCTGCGAATTGATAAAGACCGTGGAGGAGCCTTGGGCGACGATTTGCGGCGGACCGGAGTGATCGCTGCACACGCCCTGGCTCAGGTTTGCGCGCATCGCCGCTCGGCTGTTGACAAATACGTTGGGCGAGCCCCTTATCAGACTTCCCGTGACATGCCGCGGCGCCCACGACATCGTGCCCAGGATTTCACCGAGGCCGCCGCCGGCAGCCGCTCCAGCCGCAACGGCCGCTATGACGGTCAACGCCGCGCCCCCGGTCACGATGACGGCGGCGGCTCCAATCACTGCGCCGGCAATCAACCCGGCGATCATCCACCCTTTGGACGCGGTATGCGCGACTGGATCGCCAAGTCGCGCGGCGGCGAGCAATGTTCCCACGCGTTCTCCCTCTTAACTGGCGCCGGCAACTATCATCAGATAGCCCGGCACGGCTGGGGCGGCTGGGACGTTCTGTATCCCAACAATCCCTTTCACCGGTTTCGCTTCGTCGAGTCGCTCATGCAAAGGCGCAAGTGTCCCGCGACCTACCAGACTCACCGCAGCAGTGCTCACCCCGTGCCGCCGATTTTGGGCGCGATAGATTCGATTGCTGGAGACTAGGCGCTTCCGCCCCATCTGGGACGGTTGAGACGGCGCTTCGAGTGTAGCCAGTCGGTGTCATGAATTGACCTCATTCGACGCTCCAACGAGCGAGCGGCAACAAGAGACGGCGCACCACCGCACTCGCCGGTGCACCCGAACTGTACTTTTAAGCGCGCAGAAAGCACAAGGGGTTACATGAAAACTCGTGTAACCCCTCGATCGTATTGGCCGCAGGAATGGTATTGACGTCTTAATGGACTGATTCCAATAGGAATCCCCGCAAACAAAGATCCAATACACCCCCAAACGTACCCCCATACACCGAGAGACCTGCTAGAGCGACCTCACGGAGCATATGTGTATGCTACAGGCACCAACGTCATGGACACGCCGACAGTGGAAAAATCAAGAACGATGGTCAGTTTGACTCCGGACAAGATCGCCAAGATCAAGACGACGGCAGTGCGCGGACGGCCATACGCGCCGCGCATCAGTATCGCCCTCGCAGTCCGGCTTCTGGATAAGCGCGATCGGTACTTCGACCCGTTCGCCGTGTTGCACGAAATCGACTATCTCGAAGGCATCCGCCCGACATCCAAAACAAAGCGTGAATCGCCATTCAAGGGATCTCACCTTCAACCCTTTTGGCATAAGCACTTCAGCTCGGCCCGGCACCTTGTCCGAAATATCGGAATCCGCTGGAATCTCGCCGATGGCGGGAACAGAGATCTAGATCGGATGCTGCGCGAAGTCGCTGAGACATACGGCGAAGATCCCGAACTGTGGCAAGCCTACCTCGTGCACCGCCTCGTAGTCGGCGGATTCGAGGAACGAGCCCAAAGGGGGCTAACTGGCGATTGGATCATCTACGCGAAACACGATGGCGTGAATTATTACTTGGATCTCGCCACGCACGAAGAGGGTGAGCCGGGGCACGCTGAAGAGCTATCGAAAAAATTGCGCGATGGCTGCTTCGCGGAATTTCCCTTCGCCTTTCCGTGACACACCACCAAGGAAACATGCGTCCCGTACACCGCAGGGGCGAATTTTTGTTGGAGATTTGGAGACAAGCGTTCATTTCGGTCGGTGTGACCTGCCTGGATTTCTTCGGGCCATTTCAATCTTGGAGAACGGCGCCGGTCGAAGTGCTTAACGATATCAACGGCGAGCTGGTGAATCTATACCGTGTGATGCAGCACCACGTCGAAGAGTTCGTGCCCCAGTTCAAGTCGGCAATTTCGAGCCGGCAGGTCTTCAAGTGGCATCAGCAGAGCCGCCCCGAGACGCTCACCGATATTCAGCGCGCCGCGCGCTTCTACTACCTGCAACAGCACGCGTTCGGCGGCAAGGTCGACGGGCAGACGTTCGATACGGCGACGACTGCACCGTCGATCAACCTCGTGCGCATCGAAGAGGTGCTGTCAGCCGCGCATTTGCGGCTTGCCGGTGCCAAGTCGAAAATCTGCCGTGGCACGAGTGCATAAACCGGTATGACCGGCCGCATCGCTTCTTCTATTGCGATCCGCCGTACTGGCAGACCGAGGGATACGGCGTGCCGTTTCCGTTCGAGGAGTATGAGCGGATGGCGGCTGCGATGCGCGCCTGCAAGGGCAAGGTGATGGTCAGCATCAACGACCACCCGGACATTCGGCGCGCATTCGACAGTTTCCCAATGCTCGGCCTCTCGATCAAATACAGCGTCAACAACACGTCGGGTAGCGGTGCGTCGACGAACCGTGAGCTGGTGATTACGAACTGGGAGCCCGGCACGGAAACAGGTGGGCTGTTCTAGGTCGGCGACACAATTGTCTGTTGTATCCTTCGAGAGAGGGTAGTCAAACAACAATCCGAGGGCTTTTATGGTCGCAAAGTGCACTTACGCGCTAAACACAGACAGATCAGCATGATCACGTGCGACGGCGGGGCATTTGCCGCATTTTCGGGAGACAAGGGCCACGAAAACAAAGTATCTGACGTTGCACTGAAAGACCTTGGTCCCATTCCGAGGGGCATCTACTACATCATCGACCGCCAGAGCGGTGGCCGTATGGGCTGGCTTTGGGATCCGATCATGGACATGTACAGCCACTCGAAGCACAATGAATGGTTCGCCCTGCGGCCGGCCCAGCATCCCAACGACGATTGGACCGTTGTGGACGGCGTTAAGCGGACGAGCCTTCGTTTGCACCCTGTCGGAAGCCATGGGCGAAGCGAGGGGTGCATTACCCTCGTATCGCCGCCGCAGTTCCAGCAATTGAGGCAATACCTCAAGTCGCAGTCGACGATGTACATTCCTGGTACTTTCACCAAGTACTATGGGACGGTGGTGGTGAAATGAAAATCGTCTTGCGTGTTGTTGCCGTCCTGGTCCTGACGCACCTCTACACGTTACTTATCTATCGGTGGCCACCACTTGCTCACATCGCCGACCGTGTTATAGACGGCGAATTGGGGCAGAGGGCATATGTCTGGCTAATGAGCCTCTTTGGCTGGGAGGGCGCGGAGAACGGGGAAACGCTTCTTCTGATCTTTTTTGTCTTAATCGCGCTTGCGGCTGCCTGCCTCACGGTGCTTATCGCGTCCCGCTTGATCTTGGCGCCACTGTGTCGCCGACACGTGCAGGGGCAAGCGAACAGGTAAGCGGCGTCGGTAAGCTCGTGGGTTCACGGCACAGACATCTGAAGGCAGTCGCAAATCCTGCTTGAGCCACTACAATCGGGATGCCCATTTGTGCAAAAAATTTCGCGATGTGCCGGTCGGGCCGGGCGTCCGACCGGCACGTCTCTTCTTGGGGCCTCCGTATGAATTTGCTTAGAACGCTGATAGTGGGGAATTCGGGTTCGGGAAAGAGCTGGCTTGCCGAACGAATTGCAAATCACATGGGATCACCCTGTATAGATTTGGATTCGATTCATTGGCTTCCAGGCGGGTACAACGTTGCTCGCGAGCGCAACGAGGCCGTACAGCTGCTGCGAGATGCCGCGAAAGCTGAGCGCTGGGTGATTGAAGGAATTTACGGCTCGCTCGTCAGTGAGGTCCGTACCGACTCTACGGCACTGATCTGGCTGTGTCTCGACGAAGCGGAATGCATTGAGAACATTCGCCGGCGCGGTATCCGCCGTGAAGGAAACGCGGCTTCATTCGCAGCATTGTTGGATTGGGCTTCGACGTATCGAAGCCGCCAGGGACCGAGTTCATACATTGGCCACCAGAGACTGTTTGACGACTACGGGGCAGATAAGCGGGTTCTTCGATCACGCGATGCTGTAATGGCCTTCTTGGATCGTTTGGAAGCATAGCGTGTCGTCGTGGCTCAGCTGTGCGCAGACGCCGCCTATATCGACACGGCAGTGTCAATACGGCGTTCGTTAGACGCTTACGTCGTGTGCGGAGCTCCGAAGTCTTATTCTTGGATGCAGCCCTACGCCGACGTGAGCGCCGATGATTTGATCGCGTACATCGAGAGCGTTATCGGGAAGACACCGGATGCATTGACGGACGCCCCGACCACGCCTCTCGGGGATGCGCAACCATTCGAGTATGAGGGCAGCGCGCCGCTCGCCGATCTGCAACAACAGGCGGGCGTCTTTCTTACGCCAGCGGAGGAGGCTGAGTGCGAAATGCAATTCGCTGATCAGGTGGAAGGTTTGCGCGACTGGTTTATCGAGATGGGGATCAAGCCATGACCAATGCCATGAACTACAAGGGGTATTTCGCTCGCATCGATTTCGACGGGCGAGACAACATTTTTGTTGGCCACGTACTCGGCGTGGACGATAGGATCAGCTTTCACGGGGAGACGGTCACTGAGTTGACCGATGATTTCCACGCGGCCGTGGATCACTATCTGAGCGACTGCGAACAGGCTGGACGCAAGCCTCAAAAACCGCGTCAGGAAAGCTGATGTTGCGCATCGATCCAGATGTTCACGCACAAGTCGGAATCGCCGCCGCGGTGTCCGGGGAAAGCACCAATCAGTGGTCAGAAGAAGTGTTGGGGCGCGCCGCCCGCGAAGTGCTGGAACACGCGACTCACGCGTGACGATCGTTCAGCATTGCTTGCAAACATTGGAAACGTCAAGGGGCTACGCAAACTTCGCGTAACCCCTTGTCAGATATGGTGCCGGCTGCAGGACTCGAACCCGCCACCTGATGATTACAAATTTTCAATTAAATCAATAAGTTACTGATACTTAAGGGAAAGTAACCGTAACGTAGCACAACAGAAAGTATTTTATATCCAGTAACTTAGCGTAAATGAGCGGAAGCTGAAAAAATCTAGCTGTGTACCGCTAGCGTACCGGGAACGCCGTCAAAGTCACTACTCTCGGACGGGCGGCCATTGGCGAGACGTATGGACCACGTTCAACACTCGCACCAAGTCGCCGGCCACGTCATAGATCAGTAAGTAGCTCTGGTGCGCGACCAGCTCGCGCGTGCCGGCTACGCGGCCAACCCGGCCTAGGCTCGGATGATCGACCAGCAGCGCGGCTTTTTCCTCGAACAGCTCATCGAGGTCCAGCGCGGCAACCGGGTTGTCAGCCTCAATGTAATCGTAAATATCGTCGCGATCTTGTATCGCCTCTGGCGTCCAGAACAACTCCATCACTTCGACGCTTCAAGCCGGCGACGCGTCTCAGCTCGACGCGCTGCGAATTTGGCTTCGACCTCTGCGGCCGGCACCAGATTACCGGCGTTGGCCGAGGCCCTTGAGCGCTCGACCTTGGCGCGCAGCCATGCGTCGTATTCTGCCGCTTCCTGTTGCTGCTTCACGTAGTCGCGCATGAAGTCTCGTAGGAGTTGCGCGCCCGTGCGGTCGTGGGCCTTCGCGGCCGTGGAGAACTCGCTTTTCAGGGCCTCATCGACCCGGAACGTAAAGGTTGCCTCGCTCATGGCGTTTGCTCCATGTGTTACCCAACAAGTGCATTGTAACACATGGAGCAAACGCCAGCGCCCTCGCCTGAATCAGCGAACCAACCAGCACGCGCCAATGGCGTCACTGCAAGCCATCCCGGCGCGGCCTCGCGCCGGACTCCGACGACAACGCCGGTGCATCGTCAAAGGCCCTTGTCATCTGACGAAGCGCGATTTGTAGCTCACCTTGGGCTCCGTCTTCAAGTATGCTGTTCAGCAAATCGATCGCATATGCCGGGTCTTCGCGGAAGACCGCAGCCATCGCGTCATCGTGGGCTCTATCGTTCATCATTCCGTCTCGCACCCTGCACCTGCTTTGCCCTCAAAATCGCTTCGGCCTGGATGTTGATCTGTTCTTCGCGCTCAGCGTCGTAAGCGGCAAGCCGTTCACGCTTGGTTGCCCGTAAACCACGATAGGCAAGATACGAGAAACCGATCACATACAGCGTTCCCAACATCGCGCCGACCCATCGGTCAGTCTGTCCGGTTTGCATCGCGCCCCGCGCCTGCATAAACGCGAAGAACCCAAAAAAGGCGATGACCAGGTAGACAAATTTCTGCGAACGAGCGCCCCTCTTGCGAAGAAGCATGTACAGAGCGGCATACAGCAATGGTAGAAGCACAACGTTCGCGGCAACGGCGGCGGCAGGCTGCGTGGCGGACGGCGCCTGCTGGCCGACCCACGTTGCAGCCGACGCCGGCAACATCAGTAGGGCCAAGTAGAGCACTGCCCTACCGCCCCAGACCATCCATAGTGGGTACAGCGTTATCGTAGTCCGCTCTGCCGACGCCATAAAAATCTCCTTTCACGTTGGGCGTCTTGAGTTTAGAACACGATTCACTCACACACGACAGGGTTTGCCTTTCGCGACCCAATTGCGGGCGACGCGGCGGCCCCTACTCGAGGAACTAGCTTCGCCCCTTCGCCGTCTCTCGATGGCGGTACGTCTCAGCGACAAAGTCAATAAAAGCCACTGCGGATGCAACCGCCAACCTAGCATGGCGTGGCTGTAGTCCTCGGTATTGGCCGTCGCGACCGTGACCAGTTCCATACAGTCCACGTAACTGCGCCAGGTTATTGGTCAACTGCGTGAGATTGCGAAGAATAAGGCGAATATTGTCCGCGCCCTTCGTTTCGTCGTTGATCCCCTCGGGCACAAGTTGCAATTCCTTGGCAACCATTTTTGTGAGGTCGCCCAAGTCCTCAGACCTTGTGAACGCCACGCCGCGCTTCGTCAAAATGGTCTTGCAGCAAGTTTCAATCAGCTCCTTGGCAGTCCCGATCGCTAGTGCTGGGTCACGGTCAACAGCGTTTTCCAAACGCTCGATTTCCTTTGCCATCCAACCGGCGTCTAACGCATCGGCGACAGTTCGAGCACGGGACACGGACCGGAAGCCGCTATGACTGACTTGACGATACGCAAAGCGAGGGCGCCCAGCGATACGTTCCTCTTCGTACAGCTCCCATCCGCCTTGACGCAACTGATCGTTGAAATGCGAAACCAGCTTAATGGCCTCCTCGCGATCGGGTCGCACGACAGGGTGTACCACTTCACATAAAAAGCGTAAGAAGCCCTCGACAGGTCCGTCAACAAGATTGAATCGATCGTCGGAGAAAACCCAGTCGCGATCCCAGTCATTGTTGTTAATGCAATGCTGCCAAATGTCGCCGGCGGCATCCTTGAAGCGACTATCGGTGGACGGCAACCGCTGCAGATCAAACAACCTGCTCAAGAACTCAACGTCATCCAGCTTGCCGCACCAAACCACATCTTCCAGTCGCATGGCATCGAAGATGTTGATGCGGATCTGGCGCGGCAAGCCTAAGTCTCCCGCTCGCCAATCCTGTCGCGTCACCTTCGCCGGGACAATGCGGGCGGAATACCAGTCCTGCGTGTCGTGTTCGAGAATTGTCTTAAGCCGTGCTGTGATTTGCTCTTCTAGCTGGCCTCGCCTGGCCCCCAAGCGTGCGAACTCTTGCGTCGGTACCTCAAACTGAACCTCCCAGATTTCCGTGCCGCCGTTCCAATTGTCATAACCTGTCTGTTCCGCGCGTGCTGGGTGCTCGCGCACCAAACTGGCGGCTTCATTCATGCCCTCCGCTTGAAGCAGCCCATGAACCGTCGCTAGCGTCTCCTCCAACAATTTCTTGTCCATCCCACACCCATTTTTACAGAAAGGTTTGCTCAGTCGTCACTAGCCTCCAAAGGCTGCCGCCGTTTTACTAGCAATGCGAACCGTGCCGCACCGAAGGTGCTGCACCTTGCCGACGCCAGTCTATCCTGCTCAAGCCGGCCTCAACAAGCCGGCTCACGGCTTCATGGCGCAGATCATGGAAATGCAGATCGGCCAAACCCAGATCCTTTACCATGCTGGCCCAAAGCTTCTGAAATACGTAGGGCTTGCGCTTCCCGTCCCGCCCTGGCTCCCCGAAAAAGACGAGATCGGTGTCGAGCGGCCTTATAGGATTGTCCAAGGCTGAACGCAGTATTTCGACCGCCGCGCGGGTCAACGGCACCAACCGCGCGGAGCCGTTCTTCGTGTCCTTGAGAGCAACCACGCGGCGGTTCAGATCGACTTGCGATCGGCATAGGCTCGTGATCTCCGATGACCGCATGCCCGTTTCGACGGCCAGCCGCACGATCCATCCGAGCATCGGATTGCTATGAGCATCAGCGGCCGCGAAAAGCCGTTGCTGTTCCTCCGGCGTCAAGCGCCGGTCACGTCCCGCGCCGGGGCTTGGTTTCCGGACGTTCGCAACTGGATTGAACGTCAAGCCGATCCCCCACTCCTGAATCGCAACCCGGAATAGATGGCCGAGCATCGCCAGCTCGATGCGCACGGTATTGTTTGATTTGCCGGCCGCCAATCGTTCATCGCGGTACTTGGCGACGAGTTCGGCACTAACGGCCGCCATCGAATATTTCCCGAAGAATGCGGTTAAGTGTTGCGAGGTAAAGCGCTCGCTGCGTTGAGTGGTCGGCTTCTTGGTAGCCGACACCTCGTCCATGTAACGCTTCAATCCCGCCGAGACCGTCAATTTCTCGGATGGCGCACGCGACAGATAGACGCCTCGCACCATCTCGTCCTCCGTGCGACGCGCCCAGTCGTCCGCATCGCGCTTCGTGCGGAAAGTCTTCGAGGTGGTAGGCCAGCCGATTTTGCGAATGACGGCCTTCCAAGTCCCAGACGGAGTCTTGACGATCGTCGCCATATCGATCCTATTTGCAGGCTTTGGCCAAATCGGACAACGGGCGCGATGGCGACTCAGGCAAGCTGAATGGCGCATCGCCGAATGATCGGATCACGGACCCTTTCTCGCCGAGCAATACGAAAGTGCTACCAAAGCCCTGCAAGAGATAGAACGGTTCCCTTCTCGATCCCGGAGCGTCGGGATCGGCTAGCGTCACCGAGCGATATTGCGACAGCATTGAGCGACCTTCGCACGCCCACGTTTGTAGCGTTGTGCTAGCAACCTTCGCCGGAATGTACTGGTAGGGAATGTGCCCGGTAACGGCCGCATACGTCTTGACGAAAGCTCGCGCGCCATCCGCCTTCGCCGGGCTAAGCAGCACGAGTTGCAACAAGAGGTAGATGCCCGTTGCGAAGAGCGTGACCGAGACCGTGAGTATCAGCGTTAGCGTGATAGGACGCAGCCGCTTGGCTGTCCCCGCAGAGCTCGTTTTGCGCGCCGTACGACGCAAGCGACGGCGTCCAATGAGTTTCCGTTTGATGCGTTCGATAACTGCCGCGCGCTGCTCGCGTGGAACCCGTTTGCCCGCAGCGCGCAGTGCATATGTCAATCGGAGGCGCAACGCTAACTCGGCGCATCTGTCTTGCCACCGGCCGCGGCGCTTTACCTTCGACCGTCGCCCAGCCCACCACTCCGGGACCACGACGTTTGCCCAAAGGTACAAGGTAGAAAGCACAACGACGAACGCCGCTGTGCGCCACACGCTCTGGAGCTGAACACCCGCGAGAATGGTGTCGTATAGGTCCGGCCGAAACATCATGCCGGGCACGCCGGCCATCTCGGCCCAGCCATCCAGGTGAGAACGACCGACTGCGTAACTGAGTGCGGCCGTCACCGAGAAAACTAGCGCAACGCCCTCGAATACGTGTTCGGTAAGGTATGCCCACATGCGTGAGCCAAGGCTCGGCCGCGGAAGCGGCGCGCTTTCGGAAGTGCTCGTCGTCACAGGTTATTTTTCCAGTTCGATCGCCTGCGGCGGGCATGACGAACGACCCGTCTGCACCCACCGGTGTACCGAAACTGTACTTTTTGACGCCGCAAAAGCACAAGGGGTTACGTGAATCTCACGTAACCCCTTGATTCTACTGGTGCCGGCTGCAGGACTCGAACCCGCCACCTGATGATTACAAATCAACTGCTCTACCAGATGAGCTAAGCCGGCGTTGAGCCCGAGATTCTACTTCATTTCACGATCTTGAGGTGACCTTTGCCGCCGCCTTTCGAACCGTCGTCACCGGGGGAAGGCGCGGGCGCATCGGGTGACGGCGAAGAGGCGGCCTCGGCCGGCGCGGCGTCGCCTTCGGTATCCGCGTCGCCCAGAGCAGAGTCCGCGGCGACGGGCCCCGGTGCACCCGCCGCGGTAACCGCCGGCTCCACCGGAAACGCCATGCCCTGCCCGTTCTCGCGCGCGTAAATCGCGAGCACGTTCGCCACCTGCACCTCGATCTTGTGCGCCTTGCCCGAAAAACGCGCGCTGAACTCGATCCACTCGTTGCCCATCTGCAGCTGGCTCGTGGCCTCGAAGCTGATGTTCAGCACGATCTCGTCGTTGTGCACGAACTGGCGCGGCACCCGCGTCTGGTTGTCCACGCGCACCGCGATATGCGGGGTATAGCCGTTATCCGTGCACCACTCGTAAAGCGCGCGCAGCAGATACGGCTTCGTCGGAATTTCTTGCATCGATTGTCCTCACTTGGAAGCAGTGCCGCCCGCCGAAGCAGGCCACACCGCGCCCCAAAGCGCCCTCAACGACGCATGACTTTTTCAGACGGCGTCAGTGCTTCGATATAAGCCGGCCGGCTGAAAATGCGCTCGGCGTACTTCATGAGCGGCGCGGCGTTCTTCGAGAGCTCGATGCCATAGTGGTCCAGGCGCCACAGCAACGGAGCAATCGCCACATCGAGCATCGAGAACTCTTCGCCGAGCATGTACTTGTTCTTCACGAAGATCGGCGCGAGCTGCGTCAGCCGGTCGCGAATCGCGAGGCGCGCCTTCTCGTGGTTCTTCTCGGCCGCCTTGCCCTTCTCGTTCTCGAGCGTGCTCACGTGCACGAACAGTTCCTTCTCGAAGTTCAGCAGGAACAGGCGCGCGCGGGCACGCTGCACCGGGTCGGCCGGCATCAGCTGCGGGTGCGGGAAACGCTCGTCGATGTACTCGTTGATGATGTTCGATTCGTACAGGATCAGGTCGCGCTCGACCAGAATCGGCACTTGACCGTACGGGTTCATCACCGCGATGTCTTCCGGCTTGTTGAAGAGGTCGACGTCGCGGATCTCGAAGTCCATCCCCTTTTCGAACAGAACCAGCCGGCAACGCTGGGAAAACGGGCAAGTAGTGCCGGAATACAGAACCATCATGTCTAAAGTTTCCTCAAAAAGCTCAAGGGCCGGCACGCCGAAAAGCCCGCCGAAGCGGGCTCTTCGTTGCGCCGGCCCTCACACCGGTCTAGCGGCGTGATTATTTAACGTCCTTCCAGTACGCCGCGTTCAGCCTCCAGGCGAAAAACGTCAGCACGCCCAGGAACAACAGCACCCATACCCCAAGCTGTCTGCGCGTATGTTGCGTCGGCTCGGACATCCAGGTCATGTAGGCGACGAGGTCGGCCACGGCAGAATCATAATCTACTCGGGACATCGTTCCCGGTTTTACCTGCTCGAAGCTGACAAATCGATGCGACTTCTCGCCCGTTTCCGGATCGGTATCGTCTTCGTACTTCGCCGTCTGCTCGCCCTGCAACTGCCACAGCACATGCGGCATCCCGACGTTCGGGAACACCAGATTGTTCCATCCCGTCGGCCGCGTATCGTCACGGTAGAAGCTGCGCAAATAGGTGTAAAGCCAATCGCTGCTGCGCGCCCGCGCCTCAACCGACAAATCGGGCGGCGCCACGCCGAACCAGACCTTCGCGTCCTCGGGCCGCATCGCCACGTTCATGGTGTTGCCGACCTTGTCCGTCGTGAACAGCAGGTTCTGCTCGATCTCCTTTTGCGAAATGCCGAGCTGAGTCAGCGCGCTGTACCGCACGAGGCTCGCACTGTGGCAGCTCAGGCAATAGTTTACAAACAATTGGGCGCCGTGCTGCAACGATGCAAGGTTACGTGTGTTGTCGGGCGCATGGTCGAGCCTGACACCCTCTTCGGCAAACGCCGGCGCACCAGCCGCGCCAAGCGCCAGCGCCGCGGCAGCCAGCGCCATCCGCACGAGCTTCGAAAGCAATGTTTTCATGTGTTGTCGTCCTCGCGCGCAATTAATGGGGCTTGAACCGCACACGCTCCGGCGGCTCCTTGAACGTGCCGAGCCGGGTCCAGAACGGCATGCCGAGGAAAAAACCAAAGTAAATCAGCGTGCACACCTGCGCGATCAGCGTCGCGGTGGGCGACGGCGGCCGCGTACCCAGGAACGCGAGCGTGAGGAACGTCAGCACGAACACCCCGTAAAACACCTTGTGAAACAGCGGGCGGTAGCGGATCGACTTCACAGGGCTGCGGTCGAGCCAGGGCAGGAAGGCAAGCGAAATCACCGCGGCGCCCATGACCACCACGCCCCAGAACTTCGATTGCGTCAGGAGCATCGCCACGATCACGAGGACGGCGAGCACCGGCAGGCCGATGCGCCACTTTCCGCGCGCCCGCACGAGCGCCAGCAGGCCAAGCAGACCGATCACGATCATCAGCGTGAGCTTGAACGGGTCCGTCGTCGCACGAAGCATCGCGTAGAAGGCCGTGAAGTACCAGACCGGAGCGATTTCGGGCGGAGTCTGCAGCGGGTTCGCAGAGATGAAGTTGTTCTGCTCCAGGAAGTACCCGCCCATCTCCGGCGCGAAGAAAATGATCGCGGCGAACACCATCAGGAACACGCACACGCCGAGGAAGTCGTGCACGGAGTAGTACGGATGGAACGGAATGCCGTCGAGCGGCCGTCCATCCGGTCCCTTTTTCGCCTTGATCTCGATGCCGTCGGGATTGTTCGAGCCGACTTCGTGGAGCGCGACGATGTGCACGAACACAAGCCCGATCAGCACGAGCGGAATCGCAATCACGTGGAACGCGAAGAAGCGGTTCAGCGTCACATCGGAGACGACGTAGTCGCCCCGGATCCAGAGCGACAGGTCCGGGCCGACGAACGGGATCGCCGAGAAGAGATTCACGATCACCTGCGCGCCCCAGTACGACATCTGGCCCCACGGCAGCAGGTAGCCGAAGAAGGCTTCGGCCATCAGGCACAGGAAGATCGCGCAGCCGAAGATCCAGACGAGTTCCCGCGGCTTACGGTACGAGCCGTACAACAGCCCCCGGAACATGTGCAGATAGACCACCACGAAGAACATCGACGCGCCCGTGGAGTGCATATAGCGGATCAGCCAGCCCCACGGCACCTCGCGCATGATGTACTCGACCGACGCGAATGCGAGCACCGCGTCGGGTTTGTAGTTCATCGTCAGGAAAATGCCCGTCACGATCTGATTGACGAGCACGAGCAACGCCAGCGAGCCGAAGAAGTACCAGAAGTTGAAGTTCTTCGGCGCGTAATACTCGGACAGGTGCGCTTTCCACGTCGACGTCATCGGGAACCGCCGGTCGATCCAGCCGGCCAGGCCCGTCGTCTCGATCTCTTTTTCCGTCGTCGCCATTTACGCTTCTCCTTGTTCGTCCTTGCCGATCACGATCGTGGTCGCCGACGTGAACATGTAGCGGGGAACATCCAGGTTCTGCGGTGCAGGCTTGTTCTTGAACACGCGGCCGGCCAGGTCGTACGTCGAACCATGGCACGGGCAAAGAAAGCCGCCGGGCCAGTCGTTCGGCAGGCTCGGCTGCGGCCCCGGCGTGAAGCGCGCCGTCGGCGAGCACCCGAGGTGCGAGCACACGGCCACGACCACCAGAATGTTCTTGTGATCGGTACGCGAGCGGTACTCGTTCTTGCAGTAAGACGGATCCGGCATGGTGAACGGGTTTTCCGTATGGGGATCGGCCACTTCGTTGTCCGCTTTCGTGACGTCCTTCAGCATGTCGTCACTGCGGTTGATGACCCAGACGGGTTTGCCGCGCCAGGCAACCGTCTTCATCTCGCCCGGCTTCAGGTCGCCGATGTCGACCTCGACCGGCGCGCCGGCGGCCTTGGCTTTCTCGGATGGCTCCAAAGAGCTGGCAAACGGTACGACGGCGGCTACCCCTCCAATGCCGCCTACTACGGATGTCGCGATCAGCCACGTACGGCGGCTGCTGTCGACGCGTTCCTCTTCTTTATCTCGCATTACACGCCCCACTTCTGAGTTGGATTTCCGTCACGCTTTTTGCCACCGCCGCTAGTTTGCGGGAATGGAGTCGGCATTTACAAGAGCCGGCTACCAAAATCCGTGCGAACCACTTGATCCGTAAGGGTTTTCCCGAAAATCATCACGATTTCGCCACCTTCTTCGATTTCTCTTTAAGCATTTCGTGTATTACCGGGTTACTGCACCGCAATGCGAATGGGGTGAATCAGACCGGATTATCGATGTCGATGAAGAGATGCTCGAGGTCGAATCGCTCGGACAGATGGACTCCGAGCGCCTGCACGCCGTAGCGCTCGGTCGCATGGTGCCCCGCCGCAAGAAACGCAACGCCGCTTTCGGCCGCGATGTGCGTGGTCGGCTCCGACACCTCCCCCGTGAGGAAAACGTCGGCGCCGGCATCGACGGCAGCCTCGAAGTAGCTCTGTGCGGCGCCCGTGCACCACGCCACGCGGCGCAGTTCGCGCTCGGGATCGCCGAGCACGAGCGGCGTGCGGCCGAGCGTTTGCTCGACCTGCGCCGCGAAGTGCGCAAGCGTGATCGGCATCGGCAGCGTGGCCATCCAGCCGAGATCGTCGGCACCGAAGCGGGCGTCGCCGATCAGACCCATGCGTGCGCCGATCTGCGCGTTGTTGCCGTACTCGGGATGGGCGTCGAGCGGCAGGTGGTAGGCAAAAAGATTCATTTCGTTGGCGATAATAAGCTTCAACCGACGATATTTGCGTCCCGTGATCTGCGACATTTCGTTACGCCAGAAGTACCCGTGGTGCACCAGCACCGCATCCGCCCCCCATTCCAGGGCAGCCTTGAGGAACGCAAGTGACGCCGTGAC
Source organism: Trinickia caryophylli (assembly GCF_034424545.1). NCBI lineage: Bacteria > Pseudomonadati > Pseudomonadota > Betaproteobacteria > Burkholderiales > Burkholderiaceae > Trinickia > Trinickia caryophylli. Next base: position 1,655,450 of record NZ_CP139970.1, read on the forward strand.
GCCTGTCGCGATCTTGTCGATGCGCCGGCGGCCCTCGACTTGCAGCCCATTAGGGCAGTAGTCCTTGAAGCGTGCCGTATCGAGGGTGTCGTTCAAGTACAATTCAAGTTCGATCCGATCCATAGAAACCTCGATTCTTCAAATGCTTAGACGCTTTTGGCTGTTTTTTGCCCAAGCGGTGACGGTGCTGCTGGCACTGATGTTCATCGTGGTAACGCTCAAGCCCCAGTGGCTGCAGCGCCAGGGGCAATTCGGCAAGCAGCTCGCCTCACCGATCGTCGCCCTGCGTGAGGTCGCGCCGGGTACGGGTGCCGCCCCGATGGTCGCCTCCTATGCCGACGCGGCCCAGCGCGCCATGCCGGCGGTCGTCAATGTGTTCTCGGGCAAAGGTGGATCCGTGCCGCCGAATCCGCAAGCCAACGATCCGTTGTTCCGGTACTTCTTCGGCAATCCGAAGGGTGGCCGCGATCAGCAGCCGGACGATTCGGCCACGAACCTCGGTTCGGGCGTCATCGTCAGCTCGGAAGGGTACATTCTAACGAACCAGCATGTCGTGGACGGGGCCGATCAGATCGAGGTGGCACTGGCCGATGGCCGCAGGACGACCGCGAAGGTCGTCGGCGTGGACCCGGAAACGGACCTCGCCGTGCTCAAGATCAACGTGACGAACCTGCCGACCATCACGCTCGGGCGCGTCGACGAAGCACGCGTCGGCGACGTCGTGCTCGCGATCGGCAACCCGTTCGGCGTCGGGCAAACTGTGACGATGGGCATCGTCAGCGCGCTCGGCCGCAACCATCTCGGCATCAACACGTTCGAGAATTTCATTCAGACCGACGCACCGATCAATCCCGGCAATTCGGGCGGCGCGCTCGTGGATGCCCACGGCAATCTGCTCGGCATCAACACGGCCATCTATTCGCGTTCGGGCGGCTCGCTCGGTATCGGCTTCGCGATCCCCGTCTCCACGGCCAAGAGCGTGCTGGAGAGCATCATTACGACCGGCACTGTCACGCGCGGGTGGATCGGCGTCGAACCGCAGGACGTCACGCCGGCCATCGCAGAGTCGTTCGGCCTCGAACAAAAGGGCACGATCGTTGCGGGCGTGCTGCAAGGCGGGCCGGCGGACAAAGCTGGAATCAAGCCCGGCGACGTCCTGCTCGACGTCAACGGCCAGGAAATCACCGATACCACGCGGCTTCTGAACGTTATTGCGCAGATCAAGCCTGGCACCGATGCCAAGATCCGGCTGATGCGCAAGAGCAAGGAAATGGAAGTCGATGTGCTGATCGGCAAGCGCCCGCCACCGCCGAAACAGGCGGCGGAAGACAGTGACCAGCAGCAAGACGAGTAAGGGCGGCGGCCCCTAAGGCCCCTAAGGCAACTAGGGCAACTAAGGCAAGCCGCGGCGACGCCGGGCGGCACGCTCGAGGAGCGAGCGCGCAACCGACCGCGCCAACCGACCACCCAATCGACCGCCCGGATGCGCCGGCGCGCGACTCAGCTTGCGGCGCTCTCTCCATCCGCGACCGGCGCGTCCTTGCCGACCAGAATGCGCGCCGCGATGATGCCGAGTTCGTAGAGCACGATCAGCGGCACGGCGAGAATCAGCTGCGAAAAGACATCGGGCGGCGTCACCACGGCCGCGATGACGAACGCTCCGACCGCCACATAAGGGCGGATCTCCTTGAGCTTCTTGATCGTCAGGATGCCCATGCGCACGAGCAGCACGACGACGATCGGCACCTCGAATGTCACGCCGAACGCCAGAAACATCGTCAGCACGAAGCTCAGGTAGTTGTCGATATCGGTCGTCATCTCCGCGCCGAGCGGCGCGTTGTAATGCGCCATGACGCGAAACAGCGTGGGGAACACGACGAAGTAGGCGAACGCCATGCCGCACAGAAATAGCAGGTAGCTGCTGCCGACGAGCGGCGTCACGAGCCGCTTCTCGTGCTGGTAGAGCCCGGGCGCCACGAAGGCCCAGATCTGGTAAAGCACGAACGGCAACGCGATCACCAACGCCACGATCATCGTGACTTTCATCGGCACGAAAAACGAGCCCGTCACGTCGGTAACGATCATCTTGCCGCCGGCCGGCAGATTCTGCATCAACGGGCGAGCGAGCAGCCGGAAGATGTCGGGCGCCCAGTAGACGAGCGACGCGAACACGACGATCACCGAAATCCCGGCACGGATGATCCGGTCGCGCAACTCCACGAGATGCGAGATGAACGTCTCTTCTTTGCCTTCGTCGCGGTTCTGGTTTTGATTGGGGTCGCTCACGCCGGCCCTCGTTCGAAAATCGACAACGGCCGCGTTCGCGGCCGAATCATGGAGTCAGTCAACGGAAACGCCCACGGCTCAGAGAAAGCGCCGCGGCTTGCGCAGGCTCATGGGCGTATGGCGGGCCACCCGCGCCGCCCCCGATTGCACCTGGGTACGCCGCCCCGTGGCTCGCTTATACCAGACGGGCGTGGTGAGCCGCTTCGCACGCCAGTTGCGGCGCTTGGCGGGCGATGCAGCTCCGCCCGACAGCCACGAGCGGGAGCCCGCACCACCCGAAAAATCGTCCGTGCCGCCCCCGGTGCCATCGTCCGCCGCACCGCCGGCAATGCTCGGCGAAACGCGCGTGCCGGCCTGCCAGGCCTCGTTGAGTTCCGCTTCCTGCCGGCGCACGCCGTCGTGGATCGAATTCTCGACGTTGCGCGCCGCGGATTCGAAATCGGTCTTCATGCGGCGAAGCTCTTCGAGCTCGATTTCCCGCGTGACTTCGGCTTTGACGTCGTTGATATAGCGCTGCGCGCGCCCGAAGAGCGCGCCGGCCGTGCGCGCGACGCGCGGCAGCCGTTCAGGGCCGAGCACGACCAGCGCAACCACGCCGATCAGCGCCATCTTGGTAAGACCGAGGTCGAGCATGGGCGTCGTTCGTCAAATACGTCGGAGGCGAAAAAGCACGCGCCGATCAGCGGAAGTCGCTCGAACGCACTTTTTCCTTGGCGTCGACGTCGACGGTGCCTGCCGGCAGTTCACGCCGCTGCTCGGCCGCGCCCGGCTGCGCGGACGTCTCGCTCTCTTTCATTCCTTCCTTGAATCCCTTCACGGCCCCTCCGAGATCACTGCCGATATTGCGCAGCTTCTTCGTGCCGAAGACGAGCGCGACGATCAACAGGACGATCAGCCAGTGCCAAATGCTCAACGAACCCATGAAAACTCTCCAATTGCCTGCCGCCTGGATAGCATGCATCGGCAAGCGATATTGACCTTGCGGCCCGATCGGGGCGTACGCGCCCCGGCTGTGCGGCACCCGGTGCCGGCATGCGCCGCCGGGTGCGGGTGCTCACGCGCCCCACCCCCGCTGCGCCGTACTCAGCCCATCCGCTGCCAGGGCCGCGGCCCCGCAAGCAGATGAGCGTGCAGATGGTAGACCTCCTGCCCGCCTCCCGGCCCCGTGTTGATCACGGTGCGAAAACCTGTTTCGCCACCGGTATAAGCGCAGCCGAGCTGATCGGCCAGACGCGAAACCAGAACCATCATTCTACCAAGCAGCGGCGCATCGCTTTCGGTGCAATCCGACAGTGTGGCAATGTGCCGGCGCGGAATCACGAGGATGTGCGTTTCGGCCGCAGGCCGGATGTCTTTGAAAGCGAGGAATTCGTCGTCCTCATGGACCTTCGTACTCGGAATCTCACCTGCGGCGATCTTGCAAAACAGACAGTTTTCGTGGCTCATGGTCTTCCCGGTTGCATGACGTGCGAGCGCTTGCGTGATCCTTCCCTCAGAACCATGCCTGCGGCTCGAGCGGCTTATTGTCGTAAAGATACAACCAGCCTTTGACAATACGGTAAAGCATCCAGATGGAAACTGCCGCGATCACGATAAAGCCGATCGCGACGAATACGAGCGCGCCGCCCACGAGGTAGCCGAGCACACCGAACCAGAACGTGCGGATCTGCCACTGGATGTGCGCCGCGTAGGGCGTACCCTCGGCGTCGGTCCGCTTCAGATAGTCGATGATGATGGCGACGAGCCCGGAGATGCCGCCCGTAAACCAGTGCAGCGCATAAAGCGCATAGAGTACGTGCGTGAGCGTGCGCATGCTGCGTTCGCGTTCGCCGTCGGACGGGCGGTCGTACGAAACCGGCTCCCGTGTGCGCTGCGGGTCTTCGTTCATGGCTGTCCTCGCTGGATCGTACCGGCTCTATGGGGGTTCCGGCGCGCGTGCGGCGTCAGCCGCCTTCGCTTTCGCGCTCGCGACGCTTTCTGAGCGCCTTTTCCTCGATGCCCGACAAGCCCTCGCGCCGCTCCAGCTCGGCTACGACGTCCGCCGGACTCAGATCGAAGTGCGAGAGCATGACGAGGCAGTGAAACCAGAGATCCGCCACTTCGCCGACGAGTGCCTGCCGCGCGCCGCCTTGCCGGACGTCTTTCGCGGCCAGTACGACTTCGGTGGCTTCTTCGCCGATTTTCTTCAGCACGGCGTCGTCGCCGCGGTGAAAGAGCCGCGCGACGTAGGAGCTTTCAGGGTCGCCGCCCTTGCGGCTGTCGATTACGGCAGCAAGCCGCAAAAGCGTATCTTCGGTGGAATGCATCGGTTCAGTGCGTCGGTGGCGTTCTAACAGCGTGCTAACAGCGTTCGGAGGCGTTCGTTGCGTCCAGCCTCAACGATAGATCTGCTCGGGGTCTTTGAGCACCGGGTCCACGGCCACCCAATCGCCCTCGTCGGCCGTACCCTCGAATTTCTGGAAAAAACAGGAGTGCCGTCCGGTATGGCAAGCGATTCCGGACACCTGCTCGACCTTCAGCAGCACGACGTCCTCGTCGCAGTCGAGCCGGACTTCATGCACGCGCTGCACGTGGCCCGACTCCTCGCCCTTGAACCAAAGACGCTGCCGCGAGCGCGAAAAATAGACAGCCCGCCCCGTCTCGATCGTCTTCGCGAGGGCGTCGCGGTTCATCCACGCGAACATGAGGACATCGTTGGTCGACACCTCCTGTGCGATCACGGGCACGAGCCCGTTCGCGTCCCACTGGACCTTGTCCAGCCACGGCTTGTCGGGTGCGCTCATCTCAGTGCCTCAGTCTCACTCAGTCTCACAGTCTTACCGAAATGCCCCGGTCGGCCATGAAGCGCTTCGCTTCGCCCACCGTATGCTCGCCATAGTGAAAAATGCTCGCGGCCAGGACCGCATCGGCATGGCCCTCGACGATGCCGTCGGCCAGATCGCGCAGCGATCCCACACCGCCCGAGGCAATCACGGGTACGGGCACGGCGTCGGACACGGCGCGCGTGAGCGCGAGATCGAAGCCGCTTTTCGTGCCGTCCCGGTCCATGCTCGTGAGCAGGATTTCGCCGGCGCCGTAATCCGCCATCTTGCGCGCCCATTCCACGGCATCGAGCCCCGTGGCCTTGCGGCCGCCATGCGTGAAGACTTCCCAGCGCGGCGCCTCGCCTTCGGCCGAGGTCCGCTTCGCGTCGATTGCCACCACGATGCACTGCGAACCGTACTTCCGGGCGGCGTCGCGCACGAGTTCGGGGTTCGCGACTGCCGAGGAATTCATGCTGACCTTGTCGGCGCCCGCGTTGAGCAGGCGCCGCACGTCTTCGACGGCGCGCACGCCGCCGCCCACCGTCAGCGGAATGAAGACCTGCGAGGCCACGGCCTCGATGATCGGCAGGATCAGATCGCGGCCATCCGAGGTTGCCGTGATATCGAGGAACGTCAGTTCGTCAGCGCCCTGATCGTCATAACGGCGGGCGATTTCGACAGGGTCGCCCGCATCGCGCAGTTCGACGAAGTTGACGCCCTTCACGACGCGCCCGGCGGTCACGTCGAGGCAGGGGATGATGCGTTTTGCTAGAGCCATGTTGGTGCCAGTACCGCTGATAGGGCCGCTCGCCGGCGGCGAACGGCGTCGAACCGCCTGTGGCGCCGTGAGGCGCCCGCGCGACGCGGCGCGCTTGCGGCGGCGGCTGAAAGCGCCGTCACGCGTCGTCCGATTCGCGCAACGTGTCGGCCCGTGTTTGCGCTGCGGTGAAATCGAGGTCGCCCGAGTAGATAGCACGGCCGCAAATGACGCCTTCGATGCCCTCGTCCTCGACCTCGCACAGCGCGTCGATATCGGCGAGGTTGGACAGGCCGCCGCTTGCGATCACCGGAATCTTCACGGCGCGCGCGAGACGAACCGTCGCCTCGATATTGATGCCCTGCAGCATACCGTCGCGGCCGATATCGGTATAGATGATCGACTCGCAGCCGTAATCCTCGAACTTCTGCGCAAGATCGACGACCTCGTGCCCCGTCAGCTTGCTCCAGCCGTCCGTGGCAACCTTGCCGTCCTTCGCATCGAGGCCGACGATGATGTGCCCGCCGAACGCCGTGCAGGCATCCTGCAGGAAGCCGGGGTTCTTCACGGCCGCCGTGCCGATGATGACGTAAGACAGGCCGTCGTCGAGATAGCGTTCGATCGTCTCGAGGTCGCGAATGCCACCGCCCAACTGAACGGGTATTTCGCTGCCCACTTCGTCGATGATCGCCCGGATCGCGTCTTCATTCCTCGGCTTTCCCGCGAACGCGCCGTTCAGATCGACGAGGTGCAGCCGCCGCGCCCCCCGCTCGACCCAATGGCGGGCCATGGCCGCCGGATCCTCGGAAAAAATCGTCGCCTGGTCCATATCGCCTTGTTTGAGGCGCACACACTGACCGTCCTTGAGGTCGATGGCGGGAATCAGCAGCATAGCAATCGCGTGAAATCTGGGAAGGTGGATGACATCGGCAGCGGCCCGCGCGCGGGCCGTCTCGCTAGTTTAGTACAGTCTTTCGGCGCGTCGGCCGCTTGTTGTCCGTCAAAAGCACGACGCTCAGGGGTTCCAGTCGACGAAATTGCGGTAGACGCGCAGGCCGGTGGCCGCGCTTTTCTCGGGGTGAAACTGGGTCGCAAAGATATTGTCGCGCGCCACGGCCGACGTAAACACCACGCCGTAATCCGTTTCGCCCACTGTATGGGCCGCATTGTCGGGCACTACGTAGTAACTGTGCACGAAATAAAAAAAACTGCCGTCGGGCACGCCGTCCCAAAGCGCATGGGCTCGCGTCTGCCGCACCCGGTTCCAGCCCATTTGCGGCACCTTGAAGCGCGACCCGTCGTCCTGCAGCCGGCCCTCGAGCTCGAAGCGCACCACTTTGCCCGGCAACAGCCCGAGGCCCGCGGTATCGCCCTCGGCGCTCCAGTCGAAGAGCATCTGCTCGCCCACGCACACGCCCATCAGGGGCTTCGCGCGCGAGGCTTCCAGCAATGCATCCTGAAGGCCCGATTCGCGCAGGCAACGCATGCAGTCAGGCATTGCACCCTGACCCGGCAGCACCACGCGGTCGGCCGAACGGATCGCCTCGGGGCGATCAACGATGGCAACGTCCGCCTCGGGGGCCGCCTGCTTCAGCGCCTGCTGCACCGAGCGCAGGTTCCCCATCCCGTAATCCACAATCGCAATCTTCTTCATGGCTATCGCAAGTTAGGCAGCAACGCCTTCAATCCGTCGACGATGAACTCCACCGCCAGCGCCGACAACATCAAACCCATCAGCCGCGTGCCGATATTGATGCCGGTTTGCCCGATGAAGCGGGCGATCGGCTCGGCCAGGCGCAGCGACAGGAAGCAGATCGCCGCCAACACCGCGCCGATGACGACGAGCCCCAGCCGGTCGTACCAATGGTGGGCGCTGGCCGCATAGACGATCACCGTGCTGATCGAGCCAGGGCCCGTGAGAAGCGGGATGGCGAGCGGCACCACGGCAATGCTGTTCTTCGACTCCGCTTCGTCGCGCTCTTCCGGCGTGGCGCGTGCGTTGCCGATCTGCGCGTTGAGCATGTTGATCGCCATCAGCAGCATGATGATGCCCCCGCCCACCTCGAGCGAGCCCACCGAGATGCCGAAAAAGCTGATGATCTGTTGCCCGAGCAGCGTCGTGACCGCAATCACGCAGAACACCGAGATCGAGGCGATGCGGATCGTGTGCCGACGCTCGCGCTCCGATTGCCCGGAGGTGAGGCTCAGAAAGAACGGCACGGCCCCGACCGGGTTGATCAACGCCAACAGCGAAATAAATGATTTGAGCAGATCCATCGGTGTGCGCGGCGCGCGCGCCGGTGAGTCGCGTGTGAGTTGCGGCCGCTCAGAGGCTGCCCTTGGTCGACGGTACCTGCCCCGCCGCGCGTTCGTCGTGCTCGGCCGCCATGCGCAGCGCCCGGCCGAAAGCCTTGAACACCGTCTCCATCTGGTGATGGGCGTTCACGCCGCGCAGATTGTCGACATGCAGCGTCACGCCGGCGTGGTTCACGAACCCGCGAAAGAACTCGATCGACAGATCGACGTCGAAATTGCCGATGCGGGCGCGCGTGAACGGAACGTTGAATTCGAGCAACGGCCGGCCGGAGAAATCGATAACCACACGGGAGAGCGCTTCGTCGAGCGGCACGTACGCGTGGCCGTAGCGGCGAATGCCCTTTTTGTCGCCAATCGCCTTGGCGACCGCCATGCCGAGCGTGATGCCGGTGTCTTCGACCGTGTGGTGATCGTCGATATGCAAGTCGCCATGCGCCTCGACCTCCAGGTCGACCAGCCCGTGACGGGCGATCTGGTCGAGCATGTGATCGAGAAACGGCACGCCGGTGGCCAGCTTCTGCTGGCCGGTGCCGTCCAAATTGATCTTCACACGGATCTGCGTTTCGCTGGTATTGCGAACGACTTCCGCAACGCGCATGGAAAACCTCGAGTCGAGCGGGAAAACGAATGCCGAAAGGTGAAAGAACGCGGCGCCCCGCCCGTGTAGCGCGGGAGCAGCCCGATTTTTCAGCGATTATTTCAAAACAAGCCGAAGCGCGGCGAGCATTTGTGCGTTTTCATCGGGCGTACCCACCGTCAAACGCACGCAATTCGCCAGCAACGGATGCATTTTACCCACGTTTTTGATCAAAACCCGCTCCGCGAGCAGCGTTTCGTACACCGCATCCGCATCGGGCACGCGCACGAGCAGAAAGTTGCCCGCGCTCGGGAAGACGGCCGCCCCCGGCAGCGCGGCCACGGCCTCGGCCAGCCTCGCGCGCTCGGCGCGCAACTGCGCGGCCTGCGGCTCCAGCACGTCGTCGATATGATCGAGTACGAATTCGGCCGCGGCCTGCGTGAGCACGTTGACGTTGTAGGGCGGACGAACCTTGTCGAACTCGTCGAGCCAGACGGACGAGCCGACGAGGTAGCCCAGGCGGATGCCGGCCAGCCCGAGCTTCGACACCGTGCGCATCACCACCACGTTGTCGAACTCGAGCGCACGCGGCAGCCACGTCTCCTGCGCGAACGGCTGGTACGCCTCGTCGATGACGACGAGGCTCCTTTTCGCCGCCGCGACGATGCGCTCGATATCGGCGCGCGGATAGAGCGTGCCGGTCGGGTTGTTGGGGTACGCGAGGTAGATCACGGCTGGCTCGTGCTCGACGATCGCGGCCAGCATCGCCTCGACGTCGAGCGTCAGATCGGGCCGGTGAGGCACGCCCACGAACTCGAGCTGGGCGAATTTCGCCGACATCTGGTACATGACGAAACCCGGCACCGGCGCGAGCAGTTTCGCCCCTGGCTTCGCCACGGCCATGGCGATCATGCTGATGATTTCGTCCGAGCCGTTGCCGAGCAACACGCCGCAGCCGGCGGGTACGCCCATGACGCGCTTGATCTTGTCGATCAGCGCGGCCGGGCGCGGCGCGGGGTAGCGATTGAGGGCCACCGCGGCCAGCCGTTCGCCGAGCGCCTTGGCCACCGGCTCCGGCAGCGTGAACGGGTTTTCCATCGCGTCGAGCTTGACGAACCCCGTCGCGTCCGCAACGGGATAGCTCGTCATCGCCAGCACGTCCGGCCTGATGATGTCTTGCGGCTTGGTCATGGCCCGGTCAGCCGGTTTGCTTCATGCGGTACTCGGCGCTTTTCGCGTGGGCCGGCAGCCCTTCGCCGTAAGCGAGTTCGGCCGCGATTTCGCCGAGTGTCTGCGCGCCCTCGCCGCTCACTTCGATGACACTCGAGCGCTTGAAGAAGTCATAGACGCCGAGCGGCGACGAGAAACGCGCCGTGCGCGACGTCGGCAGCACGTGGTTCGGCCCCGCGCAGTAGTCGCCGAGGCTTTCGCTCGTGAAGCGGCCGACGAAGATCGCACCCGCATGGCGGATTTCATTGGCCCATTGCTGCGCATCGAGCGCTGAAATTTCGAGGTGCTCGGGCGCGATCTGATTGGCGATCGCGCACGCCTCGGCCATGTCGCGAACCTTCACGAGCGCGCCGCGCCCTTCGAGCGAGCGCTGGATCACCTCGCGCCGCGGCATCGCCGGCAGCAGTTCCGCAATCGCCTCTTCGACACGCGCGATGAACGCGTCATCGGGGCACAGCAGGATCGATTGCGCGAGTTCGTCGTGCTCGGCCTGCGAAAAGAGGTCCATCGCGATCCAGCGCGGATCGGTCGTGCCGTCGCACAGCACGAGGATTTCCGAGGGGCCCGCGATCATGTCGATGCCGACCGTGCCGAACACCCGGCGCTTCGCCGATGCCACGTAGGCATTGCCCGGCCCGCAGATCTTGTCGACGGCCGGTACCGTGGCCGTGCCGTACGCGAGCGCGCCGATCGCCTGCGCCCCGCCGATCGTAAACACGCGGTCGACGCCGCCGAGCAGCGCCGCCGCCAGCACCAGCGGATTTTTCACGCCGTCGGGCGTGGGCACGACCATGACGATCTCTTTCACGCCGGCCACGCGGGCCGGAATTGCGTTCATCAGCACCGACGACGGGTAAGCCGCCTTGCCGCCCGGCACGTAGATGCCGGCCCGGTCGAGCGGTGTCACCTTCTGGCCGAGCACCGTGCCGTCCGCCTCGGTGTAGTGCCAGCTGTGGCTGCCGCACTCGATCTTCTGCTTCTCGTGGTAGCCGCGCACGCGCGCAGCGGCAGCCTCGAGCGCCGCGCGCTGCTTCGGCTGCAGGCTCTCGAGCGCCGCCTCGAGTTCGCTTTGCGGCAGCTCCAGCGCCGCCACGCTCGCCGCGTCGAGCCGGTCGAACCGGTTCGTGTACTCGAGCACCGCGGCATCGCCGCGCGTTTTCACGTCGGCGAGAATCTGCGCCACCGAGCGCTCGATCGCCTCGTCTTCGCTCGCTTCGAAGGCAAGCACAGCGGCGAGCGTCGCAGCGAAATCAGCGGCGCTCGAATCGAGTTTGCGAATCTTCAGAGACATACTGGTATCCGTTTCGGTAAGGCACGCATCGGCGCGCCGCAGGCTCGCGGCTTCGCCCTCAAGCACTCGCCTCGCCGCGCTGCGAAGCGCGCTCGAATGCGTCGATGAGCGGCTTGAGCGCCGTGCGCTTCAGCTTCAGCGCGGCCTGATTCACCACGAGGCGCGAGGAGATCTGCATGATCTCCTCGACCTCGACCAGATTGTTGGCGCGCAGCGTCCCGCCCGAGCTCACGAGGTCCACGATCGCGTCGGCCAACCCCACGAGCGGCGCGAGTTCCATCGACCCATAGAGCTTGATCAGATCGACGTGCACGCCCTTGGCGGCAAAATGCTCGCGCGCCGTCTGCACGTATTTCGTCGCCACGCGCAGCCGTGCGCCCTGGCGCACCGCATTTGCGTAGTCGAAGCCCGCTTTCACCGCCACCGACATGCGGCAGCGCGCGATATTCAAATCGATCGGCTGATAAAGCCCGCCTCCGCCATGCTCGAGCAGGACGTCCTTGCCCGCCACGCCGAAATCGGCCGCGCCGTATTCGACGTAGGTCGGCACGTCCGTCGCGCGCACGACGATGACGCGCAGATTCGGCGCGCTCGTCGGCAAAATCAGCTTGCGCGACGTCTCGGGATCTTCCGCCACCTGCACGCCGGCCGCCGCCAGAAGCGGCATCGTTTCTTCAAAGATACGCCCTTTGGAGAGGGCGAGTGTCAGCGTCGTATCGCTCATGCCTGAGCCCCCGCGTTCGCCGGGATTCGGCGCACCTTCGCGCCGATGCGCGTGAGTTTGTCCTCCATCCGGTCATAGCCGCGATCGAGGTGATAGATACGATCGACGATCGTCTCGCCTTCGGCGCACAATCCCGCGATGACGAGGCTCGCCGACGCCCGCAGATCCGTGGCCATCACCGTCGCGCCGGAAAGCTGGGGCACGCCCGTGACGACGGCCGTATTGCCGTCCACGCTGATGCGCGCGCCCAGGCGGTTCAGCTCCTGTACATGCATGAAGCGGTTCTCGAAGATCGTCTCGATCACTTGCGCACTGCCCTCCGCAATCGCGTTGAGCGCCATGAATTGCGCCTGCATGTCGGTCGGGAATGCCGGATATTCCGAGGTGCGCACGCTCACCGCGCTCGGGCGGCCGTGCATTTTCACGCGCAGCCAGTCCTCGCCTTCCTCGATCGCGACACCCGCTTCGCGCAGCTTCGCCGTCACCGCGTCGAGCGTCTGCGGGCGCACGCCGCGCAGCGTCACGTCGCCGCCCGCCGCCGCCACGGCGCACAGGAAGGTACCCGCTTCGATGCGGTCCGGGATCACCGCATGGCGCGCGCCGTGCAGCTTCTCGACGCCCTGGACCACCAGACGATCCGTACCGATGCCCTCGATCTTCGCGCCCATCGCGACAAGCAGATGCGCGAGGTCGCCGACCTCGGGCTCGCGCGCGGCGTTCTCGAGCACCGTCTCGCCCTCCGCCAGCACCGCCGCCATCAGCAGGTTCTCCGTGCCCGTCACCGTGATCATGTCCGTGACGATTCGCGCACCCTTGAGCCGGCGCGCACGCGCCTCGATATAGCCGTGCTCGATGCTGATCTCGGCGCCCATCGCCTGCAGCCCCTTGATGTGCTGATCGACGGGGCGCGCGCCGATGGCGCAGCCGCCCGGCAGCGACACCTTCGCCGAGCCGAAGCGCGCCACGAGCGGCCCGAGCACGAGAATCGACGCTCGCATCGTCTTCACGAGTTCGTAGGGCGCGACGGGATTGTCCACCCGCGTCGCGTCGAGCGAGACCCGCCCACCGGCCACCTCGCTTGCGACACCCATCTGCGAAAGCAGTTTGAGCGTGGTGCGCACGTCCTTCAGGTCGGGCACGTTCTCCAGGTGAAGCGGATCGGCCGCAAGCAGACTCGCGCAGAGAATCGGCAACGCCGCGTTTTTCGCACCGGAGATATCGAGCTCGCCGGCGAGTGTCTGGCCGCCTTCGATCGCAAGCTTGTCCATGCTGATCTGTCCCTGATGGGCTTCGCCTTCTGCCCGGGTTCTCGTCGCGGCACCGCTGCCGGCGCCGTTCCTATCGTCTTGAGTAATGCGCACTGCGTTTTCCGAATTATGCGTTTTTCTGTGTTTGCCATTCCGCCGGCGTGAGCGTCTTCATGCTCAGCGCGTGGATCTCCGCTTTCATGCGCTCGCCGAGCGCCGCGTAGACAAGCTGGTGCCGCTGGATCGGACGCTTGCCGTCGAACGCCTCCGAGACGATCGTGGCGAAGAAATGCTGGCCATCGCCCTCGACTTCGAGATGCGCGCAGGGCAGTCCGGCGGCGATGTATTGCTTGATGTCATCGGGACTCGGCAACATGGTGAAAACTCCTGGCAGACGTATACAGTTCAGTGGCGCAGCTTGTAGCCGGACGCGATGAGGCGCATCGCGAGGGCGGCAATCAGCGCCAGAAAGACAGCGACGACGGCCAGGCTTGCCAGCGGATCGACATCCGAAACACCGAAAAAGCCGTAGCGGAAGCCGTCGATCATGTAGAAAAACGGATTGAGCCGTGACACGTGCTGCCAGATGCCGGGCAGCGAATGCGTCGAATAAAACACGCCCGAGAGGAACGTGAGCGGCATGATCAAGAAGTTCTGGAATGCGGCCAGCTGGTCGAATTTCTCGGCCCAGATGCCCGCGATCAGCCCGAGCGTGCCGAGCATCGCCGAGCCCAACACGGCGAACGCGAGAATATAGAGCGGCGCCGCAAACGCCACTGGCACGAACCAGATCGTCACCACGAACACGCCCACGCCGACCGCGAGCCCGCGGGCGACCGACGCCAGCACATAGGCCGCGAACATGTCCCAATATGTGAGCGGCGGCAGCAGCACGAAAACCAGGTTGCCCGTGATCTTCGATTGGATCAGCGACGACGAGCTGTTGGCGAATGCGTTTTGCAGCATGCTCATCATCACGAGGCCGGGAACGAGGAAGCTCGTGTATTCGACGCCGGGGTAGACCTCGACGCGGTCGCGCAGCGCATGGCCGAAGATCGTCAGATAGAGCAGCGCCGTCACCACCGGTGCGAGCACCGTCTGGAACGACACCTTCCAGAAGCGCAGGATTTCCTTGTAAAACAGTGTGCGAAAGCCGCTCGCCTCGGCCGGCAGCACCTCGAGGCGCGCGTGGAGCTTCTCGGTCATGCGAGCCCCTCCACCAGTTCCGGACCCTTCATCAGTTGCACGAAGACGTCCTCGAGATCGGCCTTGCGCACGTCGATTTCGTCGAAGGCGCAGCCGGCGGCGCGGCAGCGCGCGAGGATCGACTCCACTTCGTCGTAGTTCGACAGACGCAGCAGATGCGACCGAGCGCCCGGTGCCGCGGGCTCGACTTCGAGCGCGCGCAACTCGGCCGGCAGCATGCCTTGCGCGAGGCGCACGAAAAGCTGCATGCCGGCGAAGCGTGCAAGCAGCGCGCTCGTACGGTCGAGCGCGACGACCTCGCCGCGCCTGAGCATGGCGATCCGATCGCAGAGCGATTCGGCTTCTTCGAGATAGTGCGTGGTCAGCACGATCGTGTGCCCTTCGCGGTTCAGGCGCGAGATGAATTTCCAGAGCGTCTGGCGCAATTCGACGTCCACGCCGGCGGTGGGCTCGTCGAGCACGATCACCGGCGGGCGGTGCACCAGCGCCTGCGCAACGAGCACGCGCCGCTTCATGCCGCCCGAAAGCGCACGCATGTTCGCATCGGCCTTCTCGGTCAGATCGAGGTTGGCCATCACTTCGTCGATCCAGTCGTCGTTGTGGCGCAGGCCGTAATAACCCGATTGGATCCGCAGCGTCTCGCGGACGGTGAAGAACGGGTCGAAGACGAGTTCCTGCGGGACCACTCCGAGCGCGCGGCGCGCGTGGCGAAAGTCGCTCACGACATCGTGGCCGAGCACGGAAACGCTGCCTTCGTCGGCGCGGGCGAGCCCGGCGAGGATGCTGATGAGCGTCGTCTTGCCTGCGCCGTTGGGGCCGAGCAGGCCAAAGAACTCGCCCTCGTCGACCGTCAAGCTGACGCCCTTGAGCGCTTGCAAAGCCTTGTAGCGCTTCTTGACGTTGCGGATCTCTATGGCTGACATGGATGTGCGCGGCCGTTCTCGGCGGCGCGCCTTTGTTTAGACGTGAGCAGACCCGGCGCCGGCAACGGCGTGGGGCCATCGGCCGAAAAATCGGGGCCGAACGGATGCCCGGAAAAACGGTTGATTATAGGGCAAGTCGGCTGTGGAGGGCGCTGGGGCTTTGAGGCCGGGGCGCGGCAGCGGACCGTAGGCTGTGGTTGCTGCGCCGCAGCGAAGGTGAAGGCGGCCGGACCCGCACGCCCCCTACACGAGGCTCGAAATCAGGTGGCAGCCACAGGTGGCGCGATGACCGTGCCGGGCAATCGGAACACCGTTGTCCGTCATCGATTCGTCACCTTCCTCAATCAGGTTCGGCTTCACATCCGGGTGCTTGGGACACGATACCTCGTCGCCCTTGCGCGCGACGAAGCGGCTGTCAAAGCGCATCGTCGACGAGCCTGTGATGACTTTACCGCCGTGATCTGTGTCGTCGCCCACTCGTATGAGATCCATCATGTCCTGTTTGTTCTCCTGCAGAGTAAGTCGCTGGCGCGCGCCAGTTCGATTCGGCGCGAGTTTTGAAGGCGCCAGCATCCCTGGGAAGCTTGGCGCTGACGAAGCTACCGCTATTTGTAGCGGAAGTAGCATCTGCATTATGCTCCTGTGCAGCAATGCGAATCCTTACTTGTAGCGAAAATACAAGTTGCCGAAGTTTGGAGGCTTATTCCCCCGACGGTGCTCCCTTGATGTTCTCCGCAGATCGATGTTCTCAACATTTGGCCAACCAAATGTTCTGAAAACTTCCTCCGCGATTTCCACAAAACCCGACATCACCATCCAGAAAATAAGTATTGCACCAAGAGTTACAACCATCCCAACATCAAGAAAAATTTCCACACCATCCGTGACTAGAAACATGAATGGCAACATTAAGTACAACAGCAACGAGCACCACAACCATATTTTAAGCGACCTACGGTAATGCACCTTCCTTCCAGAAGTCGCATGCGGATACACAGCAAGCAGTTCATCTCCGTCGCGCTTCACCGCATACGCAACGTAAAGGTCTTCTGCAATACGCTCAGCAACAACCTCAACCTTGTCACCATTGCGCATCGGCATCATCCAGAGCCAGCCCGTGATCTTTTTACCGTCGATCTCGAACTCCACCCAATCCGCTTCTTCATCAGAATTTCCCGCCATACCGATCAGGCCGGCGCCTGCCGCGCCCATGCCCATGGCCGAGGCCGCAATTGCCGCCGCACCGACCTGTTGGTGCTGAAGCTCCGTCAGAATAAGGTTGTGGCTACGGCGCGATCGCTCCAGCCCCGAGATCACTCCCCTCAGCAATGCGGTTGAATTGCTAGGCTCCCGTTTCTTCATGTACGTTTGATCGCAGTATCTGCATCATCCTCGTTGTGCCGGGGTACAAATCCTACTTGTAGCGAAAATACAAATTTCCAAAATTTGGCAGCCTATTCTCTCGACGGTGCTCCCGTGACGTTCTCCGCAGATCGATGTTTTCGACATCAGGCCACCCAAAGGCCCTGAAGATCCGCTCTGCAATCTGCACAAAACCCATAAATTTTCGTGAAACTCGAAAAGCAAAGAATCCGGACATCATCATCCAAAAAATAAACGTCGGCAATACCCCAAACAACAGCCCATGCCAACCCAAAAAGGATCGCCAACCCGGAATCAACAACATCAACCACACAACTAGATAAATAATCAATGAGATCCACAACCATATTTTTACCGATCTACGATAATGCACCTTTCTTCCCGCCGTAGCATGCGGATACACCGCAAGCAGGTCGTCAGTCCCGCGCTTGACTGCATACGCAACGTAGCGACCGTCAATACATTCAGCGACGACTTCGACGTTATCGCCGTTGCGCATCGGCATCATCCAAAGCCATCCGGTAACTTGCTTGCCGTCAAGTTCGAACTCAACCCAATCAGCCTCTTCATCGGAGTTCCCCGCCATGCCGATCAGGCCTACGCCGGTTGCACCCATACCCATAGCCGAGGCGGCAATTGCTGCAGCACTGACTTGTTGGCGCTGAAGTTCTGTCAGAATAAAGTCGTGACTACGACGCGAACGTTCTAGTCCTGCAATCGTTCCCTTCAGCAACATTAGCGAATTGGTCGATTTCCATTTCTTCATGAGAGCTTGGTCATAGCGTCGATAAAATCCTTCTCCTGAAGGGAAGGGTCCTCATAGCGTGCAACGTCGTGATCCGCGATCCGAAATTGAGTTTCGCGGCCGGTACCAAAAGCACATCGCGAACACCAGCTTTCCAATTCATTTGGCGTGATCCACTCTGCCATAATCTGAAGCACAACCAACCCCACCGTTGCCTCCCAGCCAATCAGCATGCCGACCGTTCGCATTATTGTCGATGCTATCACTCGACCAGGAATCGTTTCTACCGCCGCGACAACAACGTTTACACCGTACCGGCCTGCGACCTTCTTGAGCAACTTTGAAGAGGTGCAGGCCGCATCAATCAAGATCGCTCCGCCAATGCCGACCTCAATTCCAGCCTTCGCGAAATAAAGCAAAAATATGTCGTACTGGCCCTTCTCGAACCCATCACGTGACTTCTCGCCATCCATCCAAGCCGAAATAAACGTACCAAAACTGCTCAACCCGCCGCCCACCAGCTTCCAACCTTGCGTGCGATAGGAACCCTTCAGCGCTCCATAGAAAGGCGTCATCGTGATGGTAATCAGCGACGACAGCATCGAAGCGCCCGACTGCGCGAGCTTGATCTCGGTGTCCCGATCCTTGGCAGCGGTCATGATTTTGTAAAAGTTAACCGTCTCCATTAGCGCCGCGACCACCGCGATCCGGCTCGACCTCAACGCCTTCACGCCGTCATCGGTCGACTTCATTCCGCCCCACACATCATAGAGGGCTTGGGTCGGCTTGGGCACATCTGTTGGCGACCCAGTTTGCAATATCGAACGCGCCGTCAGCAAGCGCTCGACCGTCTGCACGCGGCTCAGCTTTTCCAGCTCCGCCTGCTTACGAACCAGCATCATGGCATCGGAATACGAAACGCCCGCACGCTGCAGAAAGACCGACTGAATGATCTTCTCTCCGACGAAATCGCCCATTTGGTTAACGCGAAACTTGGAAAAAATCGCGTCCCCGACCGTCATCCCGAACGTATCGATTTCAAGACGCTTTAGCAGCCCGCCCAGCGGCGAGATCTTCTTCACATCGGATTCCAGCGCAAGCTTCGAAAGGTACTTGTAGTACCCGTTGAGCTTGCCGATCATCCCCGCCGCGGAAATCACCGCATCGACGCCCGGGCTATGCCCCACGCTTGC
This sequence comes from Trinickia caryophylli, assembly GCF_034424545.1. Classification (NCBI taxonomy): domain Bacteria; kingdom Pseudomonadati; phylum Pseudomonadota; class Betaproteobacteria; order Burkholderiales; family Burkholderiaceae; genus Trinickia; species Trinickia caryophylli. The sequence goes on from NZ_CP139970.1 coordinate 1,674,132, forward strand.
CTGCCCCTGCCCCGACTCCAGCGGCACATCCTTCTTGGCCTGCGCCGTCTTCAGCAATTGCCCCAACTCCTTGCGAGCATCTTTTTGGTTCATCGCAATCACACGCCAGATCAGGCTCGCCGGCTGAGCGGGGTCCCATTGCGTGACGAGCGCATCGAGGATGGCCTTGCCCTTCGGCGTGGAGCCGATGCCGGCAAGCGCGTCGGTAATCACCACCTCGAAAGCGACGGCATCGAGCAAATCGCTCGATTGGTAGTCCTCGAGCGTGTCCAGAAACAATTTGGCCTGCAACCATTTGCCCACGTCGGCGCTGCGCGCCTCCTGCAGGTCAAACACCGCGGACTGAAGCGCCTTGTAGTTGCCGCGGAATTTCTCGATGTCCTGAGGCTTGAGCCTCGCTTCGTACTTCGACCAGTTATAACGCGTCATCGTAGTGAGGTTGCGATCGTGCGCGCCCGGCTTCGCCTGGGCATAGGCGCGCGCCTCACTCATGATTTGATCGCGATACGCTCCGATATACGGCACGCCCGACCTCGCGCTCCCCGCCGAACTCATCTGCCCCATTTGGACGAGCCTGTTCTGGTAACTACCCGGAATGTCGTTGGCGGCCATCCAGTTCATGTCGTCATAGTAGGCGTTGATCTGTGCCGCTCGCGCCGGGTCCGCCCCCGCCAATGCACGCGCTCGCTGTCCCGCCAGTGCACTTTGTGCACCGGGCCGGCCAAGCGCCGTCATCGACTGCGCCTGTCTCGCCATCGCCTCTTGATTGCTCAACGCCTGATTGGTGTTCGACTGCACGATGGCGTGAGCCGTATCGATGTCATGGAGCGCGCCGACTTGCAGCGTGCGCTCCTTGGTCACGTATCGATCGAGCCAAGCCACGGGGTCTCCGCGGAATCCGTTCAGTTCATGCACGGTGCCGATACTGTCCCACAGCGCGAGCATCATCGGCGGATGATGCGCGTCTCCGTTTTCGGAATCGACTTCCTTCGCGCCGATCCGCTCCATCAACCTCACGAGCGCCTGACTCGCCGAAGCAGGCGAAGCCTGCCGAATATATGCGGGATAGCGTGTGACTTCGCGCGTTAACCAGCCTGACTTGTACCCGCCCTTTTCGTCGCTGAACGACTGCTTGTCGTCAGGAAGCGACAGCAGCTTCGGATCGAAGCCGGGCATATATTCGATCACCTCGTCGATTGCCTGCGCGGTCGCTACAATTGCATGTCCGCTGGCGTCCGTGCCGCTCGCGATCCACTTCGACGGCTCGATGAACTGCATTCGCGCCTCTCTTAGCGCGTCGTCACTGGCGTATCGGTCGAAAACCTCCCGATGCCAGGCGTGCTCCGAAAACGCCACGAAGACACGGCCCGTGCACTTTTCCGGCCGCTCGATTGCAATGAGGTCCATCGGGACCGTAATCGCGCTTTGCGCACACGCAGGATCGGTGATCGGCACCCTCGGCAACGGCAGTGTCTGCTTCCAGAGGCGCCCATCCGCCGTCACCTTATATGCTTCCCAGTATCGATTGCCGCGCGGACCGATCTCGTAGAAGAGAAAGACCCACCCTTCACGCAGCGTGCGCAACCCGTAATGGTGCGCATCCAGTGCAACATCGGTCACGCGCGCGCCGCCCATTCCCCCTGGCATCGCGGCCTTGACGTTTTTCGGCAAGGCAGAATAGCGCACCGGCAGAATCGGCAAGCCGGTTTTTTCGCAATTCACACACTTCTGGTGGTTCTTTGGCATACGTTGTCGTCGTATCGAATTCCTTGCGTTCCCGTGGCTGCCTTATTGGGAAACCGAGCTACGCAGACGCTGGTACCAAGCGCCCTCGCGGATCTCATCGATCTCGACCGCCGATAGCTGCGAGATCTCGCCGGTATAAAAATCGTCGGCGGCCCGATGGGCCAGCAATTGCAACACCTTCGGGTGTAAGTCGAACTGCGGGTGCCACGACAGCGCATGGCCGATAAACGCAATCCAGTCCTCACGATCAAGCAACCCGTATTGCTCGGCCCGTGCAGCAGCCGCAACGGCAGTCTCGATCTCGCCGGATTCGGGTTGTCGATCACACGCCCGCGCATGCAATGCGAGCGCGCGATTGACGAGACCATGTCGATGGACTGCCCGCCACTGCTCAACCGAAAGGGAAAAGCGCGCGCGTGGCTCCAGAGAAGCCAAGTGGACGCTCGGTCTCGCACCAGCGTCGAGAACATGCCATGCCCGTGCCGGCCCCAGCACCGTTTGTTGCTGCGCGGGTGACAGGATGGGCCATAACAAAGCCAGGGCACGAGAATCGAAGAAACGCAGCATGCAGGCCCGACCGCTCTCGTCGCGCTGAAGCATGAGGCGGGACCAGTGCGCGGCGACTTCGTCGATCGCGATAGAACTCGCCAACCATCCTCCGACGCGCTGTCCCAGCCCCTCGGCCATGGATTCCGGGCGTCGGTCCTCGAACGCTACACTCACGCTCTGCGCCAGCGCGTCGGCGCCTGCGCGGGTCGATAGGTCGAGTTCCAGGAGGTAGGGACGGTGCGCATCAGGAAACGCTTCGTGCTCGATGACCACATCAGCGCGACGCTGGCTGGCGAACGGCTCGCCGCCGTCCGCTTCCGATTCGATCAAGTCTCTCTGGCTCGGGTCGACTGCAAGGAAGCAGTGCATTTCCCGATGCCGACCAAACCACCCCGTGAGGGCGGCGGTCAATGATTCGATGCGCGCGGTCTCATCCACCTCGCCGTCGGAATTGGTGAGTCTGTCCGTCTGCTGATGGTTCATCGCCCTACTCCAATACGACGCTTGAAGCACTGTCAGCGGACGCAGCCGCGGTCTTCCACGAGCAGCCCTTCGAGAGAGGGACCTCGGCGGGCAAGCGCATCGACGATGGCCCCGGCTTATCCCACGATGCGCACCTTTCCAAAATCTCCCCCGATGTGCCGTTCTCGATCTTTTCGGCCGTGATCCGAATATAGGAGCCACCCGCTCCAATCCATACTTCCTTGTCCGCGGTGATGACAACCTTTCCGTCCGTGCTAGCAATCGAGAGGTCCTTGAGGGCCGCGAGCGCCATCTTGTCGCTTTGCGCCTGGATTTCGACCGGTCCCTTGGCCGCAAACAACTTGATTCCAAGGCTGTGCGCGAAGAGGCTGATCTTGTCGCGTACGCTCGCCAGCAGCGATTTGCCGGCCGCAACCGATACGCTCCGGCCCGCCGTGAGCGCAATGTGCTCGCCGCCACTGACATGAACCGTCGCGGGCGTCGTGGCTTGCAGCCCACTCGCGCCTGCGAGCAGCAAGTGCGGGTCGCTCAGTTCGGGAAACGAACCACCGCCACCTGCACGGCCCCTGATGCCTTCGACCTGCCCTTGCAACGCATCGGCCACGCCGCTCTGATCGCCGCCACTGTCCTGCGCCTGATGCTGTTGGGCCAATTTGCCGAGTTGGTCATGCTGAGTTTGCGCTTGCGCAAGACGCGACGCCGGCTCGCCTATATCCGCGATATGCGACTTGCCCGACAGACGAGCTTCAGTACTGACGAGCATGCCCTGGCCGGAGCGAATCGCTCCGACTGCATCGGTGCGCAGTTCGAACCCTTCGCCACGCGCATCCTGTCTGCCCTGCCAGTCCTCGATCCGCGTAATACTGCCGAGCGATAGCTGACTGGCAGCCTGATCGGACCGTAGCTGGACCTGAATGGCCTCGGCGGTATCGTCAAAGACCAGGTGATTGCTTCGGCCACCACCCTGGTTACCGGCATCGCCCAACAACTCGCGGCTGCGGATACCCGTCAACGCCCGTTGATGCGGCAGCCGCCACGCCGGCGGGTTCATTGCGCCCCCCACGCGGCCGACAACGATCGGATGATCCGGGTTCCCATCGAGCCACATCACCAGAACCTCGGAGCCGATCCGAGGCAGCGCACTCATGCCTTGAGCGCCACCCGCCCACCCGCTCGACACGCGCACCCACGTCGTGTACTTCCCCTCCCGGTCCCAGTGGAACTGCACGAGGCAACGGCCGTACTCGTCCGTGTAGAGGCTTTCGCCCTCGGGGCCGACCACCGTTGCCGTCTGCGGTACCAGAATCCGCGTATCGACGCTGTTGTACCCACGCAGCGGCCGCCACGGCGTGCGCTTGCTCACGCACGTAAACGTGTTGTTGTAGGTCGCCTGTGCATTGGCGCCCTGAAGGTAATTGTTCGTCGCCATATGACGCGCGGATACGATCAAGTATTCGTCGTCGTGACTGTTGTTACTGATCGGGTGGCCGAAGTGGTCCGTCAGTTGAAACCACCGTCCCGGCATGACGAAACGATTGTTCCCGCTCGCCTCGTACTGCCGCGCACTCGCTTCGATCGCCTCGATGCGCCGGCTGGTTTGCTCCTGCCCATCCTCTGTATCGCGATGCCCATATGCGCCGGCGTATTCGTACCATTCCAGCTTCTGTCCGCCATCGCGAGCCCACGCGTCGGTCCGCGCATCGACGAAGCCGCCGGTTCGCGCATTCAGATCAGGCCGGGCCTTGAAGTCGGTGCGTGACTGAGCGATGTGCGTGGGCGTGGTGTACTCGATGATCGACCACGACGCGATACCATCCGCCTCCTGCGAGCCGGCCTGCGTCTGGTAGGGGATCTCGGGGGTGCTGCCGTCGATCGCCGGCTCCGTACGCATCGGATCGGACACGATCAGCTTGTGCTCGGTCGCCGTATGCTCGTACCAATAGCACAAGCCCAAGTGCTCCCAGCGGCGATGAACGTAATTGTGGTCGTGCTCGTCGAACTGGCACGCCATGGTCATCGAAGGGTCCTTCTCGTAGACCTTCCACTCCCATACCGGCAGCGTGCCGTAGTCTCTGAGGATCGTAGCCGTCTGGCCGCGAATTGCCTGATTTAAAAACAGCCGGTTATTCTTGCGGAACGTCAGATATCGCATCCAGGGACCGGCGTCCGCTTCGTAAGTCGCAATTCCGCCATCGGTTCGCACCAGCCGAAACGAAAAGACGTGACCGTTGAAATAACGAAAGCTCCCGTCGTTGCGCAGCAATTGCACCACGATCAGCTTGCCCACGAAATCCCTTGGCTCGAGCTTTGCGTTATCGGACAGTATCTCGATAACGAACCGGAAATCGCGCGACAGGTGCTCTTCACCTTCGAAGCGGTTCGCCAACAGGATGTCGTGCGGGGCATCGCCCTGCGGAAAGGTCAACGTCAATAGCCGCTTATGCTGCATCCCGGCGGCAATCTTTCGCAGATCTTGAACAGACAGATTTGTATTCATTTTCACGCCAGTCAAGGAGCCGGCAATCCAGGTCGCGCGATTTTACACAGAATGCCGTTATGGCAGAACAGTCCGACCTGGGATTCGGAGTGACTGGCATTCCACGGAAAACATTTCCGATTGATTGCAAACAATCGGCAACTATTGCTCAATAGAGTGCGTTCTTAGACCAACGGAATGGCACCTTTCACGGGCTCGCCGCGCCACAAGACTTCGCCACCGAGAAACACGATAACCAATTGAACAAAGCTGTTGGCGCTGACATAGGACGCAAAGAAGCGCTCCATGACTCCCGCAAACACGGCAATGCTGTTGGCGACGAAAAGCTGCTCGTCAATCTCCAATGTGACCTCCATGCCGCGCACCATGGCCGGTTGCGACGCCCTTGCGATCAGCGTCGTAACCAACCGGTGGCGAAGACCCGTGATCCCGTCGATATGCCGTGCCTGTGCGGGCGACAGCGCGGCAAACTGCTGGAGCAGTTCTTTGAAGGCCGGCAGGCCGGCCTGAGTGAGTCGCGCAGCGTGCGTGGTCTGCTGATCGATAAGCCGCCACAGCGCGCCGTTGGTACGCGAAAAGCGCCCGACGGCCGTCGGCACCTGGAGCAGCGTGACTTTCTTGGTGATCGCCGCCTTGCCCTCCGGCCGCATATCGCCTTCCGGGGCACCCAAGTGCAATGAGCGAGGCAGGTCGCCATTGGTGCAAGTAACGTCGGCCCGCAACGTGTCAATATCACCGCCACCGCCCACGGAACCGTCGGCACCGGAAAGGCGCAGTGCCGCCCGCCGGTCAGCATCGGACGCAGACGGAACGCTGCGCTGTACGAGCGTCCATCGGGGCTGCGCATGACTCGCTTGGCTGGTCATGAGCGCCGCCGATGAGCGCAGGGGGATGCCGTGCTCCGTGCACACGCTATCGACGGACCACACTTCGGTGAACGAGTCGTTCTTGCTCTGCGCTTCAATTGGCCAATCACCACTGTTCTGATCGTGTTTGAGCGGCACGTCTTTCTTTTCGAACAAATTGACGACGGGCGTACAGAAGAGCCTCAGGTGATCCGCGGACACATGCACAAGCTGCTGGGCAGTGCGCGAACCCGCCGGCGCGCCGGCTACGAACACATGCAGCGTCAGTTGCTCGCCGGGCGCCGCGGCATGCAGCAAAGCGAAATCGATATCGACGAAATGAAAACGTCCGGCGAATGCGAAGTACTCGCCAAGCAGCCCTAACGCTCGGCCCGGTTCCGTGGGATCGGTAAAGAGCCAGTCTTCGGGGCCGAAGCCCACGGCCGCGATGGGGACGGCAGGCAAACGTGTCCAACGTCCGCTACCGTCCTCCACATACGCGGTCGTCGCGCGCAGCAGCAAGGTGTCGATGAGCGCCGCCACTATCGGGGGTTGACCCGCAATGTGAGTGCGTAATGTCGCCGGCATCGCACCACTTGTGCCAGCGCCGGCTTTTGTCGCAGCAAAGCTCACGGAGAGCATGCCGCTCGTATCCGGCGGCAACGTCACGCTGGCCGGCACAGCCAGCGTCGGCAGGTACCGGGCACGCGCGATCCGCAAAGGCGCAAGCACCACCTCATAGCGAGTTCGAAAAACGTACTGGCCGACCGTGGTCTGCAGCCGCGTGCCGCGAGCGATCCGGACGCATTCGGCCAAGCTGTCGAACACGCCTTCCACGTCGAACTGGGCGAGCGCGCACGAGGGGAAGGGCCGCAGATACTGTGGATACGATCGCTGTATCAGCGCCTCGGACAACTCAGGATAGTCGTCGTCGATTTTTGCACTGTGGCGCGCGTGGAGCAGTGCCGCCGACTGTGCCAGCCGTTCGACGCCCGCATCGTCGGAACGTCCATCGCTGTTGATCGACAGTCGCGCCGCGGCTTGTGGATGCCGCTGTGCGAAGGCATGCATCTCGCGGCGCAGGCGTTCGAGTTCCCGCTCGTAATAGTGCCGCAGCAGGTCGTCGTCGTAGTCGTCGTGTTTTGCACTCATCGGCAAAGGCTTCCTCTTATTACTCAAACACCAAATCGCAACTGCGCGGCCTGCACCGCACGATCTCGTGGCCCGTATGCGCCGACACGACTGTCAATTGCACAAAGCTGTTGAGCTGGACGTAATATCCGAGAAACGTATTGATCGCGCCCACGAACGTCGCGATGCTGCTTCCGACGAAATGGCCTTCGTCGATGGTCAAACGCACTTCGACACCTTGCACGGCCGTCGTAAACGGGTTGCCGGGCAGCTCCCGCACGGCGTCGCGCGGCTCGATGCCCACGATTCCGTCGATATGACGCGACGATACGACGGAACGCCGCAGGTCGTATAACGCCAGCACTGCTTTGAGCGCTTCGGCGTGCATATCTGTCAGAGAAACATGGTCGAGCGCCAGGTGCGAGGTCAGCCGCAACGGCAACTCGTCGCTGCGCTCGAAACGCAGGGTTTGCGTCGGCCGGCGGAGCATCGCGATACCGGCCACCAAGCCGTCGCCAGCACCCTCGTCCAAGAAAAGGTCGCCACCCTCGAGCCCCACGGCGAGCCTCGACGGTAGGTCCCGGTTGGTACAGGTGAGTTCAAGGCTCAACGTATCCGTTTGAGCGGTGGTCGGGTCAAACCCGGTGTCGATCACGGAAATCTCCGTTTCGTAGCCGGGACTCATCGAAGCCACCGCCTCGTCGCGATGAGCGAACCAATAATATGCGTGTTGCTCATCTTCGCCGTATCGCAGCGAAAAGAACGGCCTGAAGTCGATGATGGCCTCACGCTCGGGCGTTTGGCGTACAAGGCGCACGGCGTCGATCGAATAAATGTCGTAAGCGCTCGCGTGACGTGCATCCGCCACAACCGGATACGCGAGTTCGCAGTGCGTCACGCGAATGGGTTCGCCGGGCCGCTGACACAGGTTGACGACGGGCGTCGCAAACAGCTTGAAATGCGCCGCCGACAACGTCTCCAGCAGCCGTCCAGCGAGGGGGTTGCCGTGTCCCTCCTTGAGAATCAAATGCAGCGTCACCCGCCGGCATGCCCCTGCCGTATCGAGCATCGCGCCGAGATCGACATCGGCGAAATCGAACTTCTCTTGGAAGCCGGAATACTCGGATAGCGGTCGGTATGCCGGATGAGACCGCGTCGGATAATCGAGCAGTGCGTCTTCCTCGCCAAAGCCGACCTGCATGATCGGCACTGCCGCCAAAGGCTTCCAGCGACGATCGCTGTCGAGCTCCACGTAGCTTGCCAACGCATGGATGAAGAGACCGTCCGCGAGCGCGGCAACGAACGAGGGCTCGCCATTCAAATACAGGCGCACGGCACGTACGCCGAGCGCACACAGATCGATCTTCGGTGCTGCCGATTCGAATGTAATGGAGACGATCCCCGCCGCATGCAACGGCACCACGACAGGGGCGGTGGCGGCCGGCGAATAGCGCGCCTCGCTGATCGTTAGCGGCGCAAGCGTCACGTCGTAAGCCGTCTTGAATCGGCACTCGACACCGTTGATCGTCCGGCTGATCAGCTCCGTGCCGCGTTGGAGCGTTTTGCAGCATGGGCCGGAGCCGAAATGTGTTGCCGCCACGGAAAACTGGGCGATCGAACAGGCCGGAAACGGCCGCAGATAGTGGGGGTGAAGAACGTCGAATAATGCCTCGACGCATTGCGAATAATCATGCTCGAGTTTCCTGCCGATCCGAGCGTCGAGCAAAGCGATCGCCTTGATCATCTGCTCGATATGCGGATCGTCGGCGTGCTCGCCGGTGGCCGCAAGCCGTCCGGCAATCTTGGGGTATCGCTCGGCAAAGTGACCGGCATAGCGGCGCAAATACGATAATTCGCGCTCGTAGTGCGGTAGCAGTTCTTCCATCTGGCTCTCAGGATCTATTTGTCATTCGGCCGGTGCAGCTGCGCGGCAAGCGCCCCTTTCAGGGCCTTTTCGTACGCGCGCGAGTGACCGAATAGTGCAGCGTGGACGGTTGCAGCATGGCGTCGAAATTGACTGGCTCCTCCGCCGGATGCACCACCAGTAATGCTTGAATGGCGAAGCACAGCGCGTTCGTGGACTGCGCGTTGAGCTCCAGTTTCACCATCACTTGCTTGAGCCTGGGCTCGTGTCGCTCGATCGCCCGCTCAATCGAATTGCAGATGGTTGTGCGGTCGTCATGGCTCGCGAGACTCAGCCCCGCGAAATCGTTCAGCCCATAGGTCAGTACCGATCGCTTGCATTCGGTGAACTTCCCAAGACGTTCGTCCGTAAACGCAACGCGGGCATTGAGGAGCGACTCGATATGCCGCGCAACAGCGCCTTTGAGCTCATCCAGCGACAACTGCCGTACGACGGCGGACGCTGGCTCATTCGGACTATCACCGAACAACTTGTCGAGCAGGCCGGGTTGGAAACGATTCATCAATCGGTGAATGTGGGCAATTCAAAGAATCGCCGCAAGGCAATAGAGCGCCCGTATAGTACAGGATCACCTACCCGTTCGATTCCGGCTCTCTGAAATTCGGATACACGGACCAAGGCAAGAGATATTTCCGCACTCTTTTTGAGATTGCTTACTGCACGGAAATATTTCGAGTAATACGCATCCCGCGTATTATCGAGATAACACAGATACCCAGCACCGCAATTGATGCGACGGCGTGAGACGCCCCGCCGCGGGCGGCGAGGCGTAGGTGCCGCGATCAGAGCGGCGCCGCGACGCCCTCCGGCACCGACCGACGTTGCGGACTCAGCAAGGTGTCGATGCCATACACGGCGGCGAGACTCGCCAGCCCCTGTGGAAGATTCACGATGTCGAAGGCGCCGCCGCGGGAAGCGGCGGCGCGCTGCCATGCGAGCAGCACCGCCAGCGCCGACGAGTCGAACTCGGCGAGCGGCGCGCAGTCCACGCCCGTCGCCCCGCCCGCGATACTCGCAAGACCCGCCGCGAGCGCAGCCTTCGCGCTCGCATGGGTGAGCGTCGCGCCGCTCGAAAAACGACCGGCGTCGGCGCTCACGACGGCTGCTTGCCGGCGGCAAGCTCCTCGTTGCGCTGCGTGAGGAACTGGATCAGGCCCTGCACGCCGCTTTCGTTGATCTTCTGAGAGAACTGCTGCTGGTAAGCCTGGATCAGCCACGCGCCGGCCACGTTCAGATCGTAGACCCGCCAGCCTTGCGCCGTCTTGTAGAGACGGTAGTCGAGTTCCACGGGCTGGCCATTGTTGATAACCGAGCTGCGCACGACGACGTCGGTATCGCCCGCGTTCGCGCGGAACGGCTTGAATTGCACCTGCTGATCCCGGAATTGCGACAGCGCGCCCGAATACGTGCGGATAAGCAGCATCTTGAACTGTTCGACCATCTGATCCTGCTGCTGCGGCGTAGCCGAGCGCCATGCGCGGCCCATCGCCAACTGGGTCGTGCGCCGGAAGTCGGTGTAGGGCAGGATCTGCTTGTTGACGACTTCCGTGATGCGGTTGATGTCGCCGCTGCGAATCGACTTGTCGGCACGAATGGTGTCGAGCACCTGTGTCGTGACAGTCTTGATCATGGCGTCGGGCGAGTTCGTATCGACGCTGTTGACCGTGGCCTGCTGGGCGAAAGCGGCGCCGCCAAACGAGACGAACGCGGCAAAGAGAGAAATCAGAAAGAATCTTTTCATCGTCAACCCTGATATCTAAAAGGCTCAGTTTTCGAGCCCCACCATACCGTGCGAGTTCATAACAATCCCGCACGGCACAGCAAGAATCGTGTCCAAGTGTTACCGGTGCGGGCCCGGCTACTTCAGACGAATGACGGGCAAACCCGAGCGTTGCGGCGGCGGCACGTATTGCTGCCCCGGTACGGTACCTGTATCCGGGCCGCCTACCGCGGCCGGGACAGCCGTGCCGGACGCCGCCGAGGCGGCCTCCGCCTGCGCCGCCGAAGCGGCCTGCCCGGTGGCCGGTGCGGACGCGCCGGCCGGCGCCGCGGCGGCACCGGTTCCCGCGCCGTCGTCGTCGTATTTCGGCAACGATTGATCGTAGTCCGGCAGCGGCTGGCCGTCGCCGCCACCCGTGATCAGGAAGCGCCGCCGTTGCAAATAGGCGTTGCGGATAAAGGAATATTTATCGAGCGCCGCGCCCGACAGCACATCCACGGTCGTCAGCAAATTGGCGCGCGTATTCACGAGATTGACGCCGTACAGAGCCCAGCTCACCGACGATGGCTCGACGTACGTGAGCGGATTGCCATAATAATCGACGACGAGGCCAGCCGCATCGCGCACCGTGCTCGGCCCGAGCAGCGGCAGCACCAGGTACGGGCCAGACGGCACACCGTAATGGCCGAGCGTCACCCCGAAGTCCGAGGCATGCTTGGGCAGCCGTGCCTGCGAGGCCACGTCGAACAGGCCGCCGACCCCGAAGATCGTATTGATCGCCACGCGCATGATGTCGCCGACACCATCGGCGATCTTCAACTGCACGATCTCGTTGGCGGCGATATAGACGTCGCCGATATTCGAAAAGAAATTCGTGACGCTCCGGCGCACGGGCTCCGGCACGGCCCATTGATAGCCCTTCGCCACCGGCTTGAGCGCGTACTGGTCCAGCGTATCGTTGAACTTGAACACTCCGCGATTGAAGCCCTCAAGCGGATCGCCCGGGGTGGGCGTCGGAACCGACGCACATCCCGCGAGAACCGCCGCCGCGATGGCCATCGTCACGTTTTTGGCGCGCGTGGTCTGCATTGTTATTCTCCGTAATGAGTGCCTAATCAGGCGACTGATGGCAATCCATCAACCGCCGGCCCCCGGCGCCGAGGCACTGGCCGGCGCGGATGCGGATACGGCGGGCGGCGTCGGCGCCGCGGGTACCGCCGGCGCGGGCGCCGCCTTCGCGCCACCCGCGTCGGCAGCCTTGCCGTACAGGAATTGACCGATGAGGTTCTCGAGCACGATGGCCGATTGCGTCATCGTGATCGTGTCACCGGCTTTCAGCATTTCGGTGTCGCCGCCCGGCTCGAGCCCGATGTACTGCTCGCCGAGCAGGCCCGCCGTCTGGATCTTCGCCGACGAGTCCTTCGGAAACGGATACTGTTTATCGAGGTCGACCGTGACGACGGCCTGATAAGTGTTCGTATCGAAGCCGATCGACGCCACACGGCCCACGACCACGCCGGCGCTCTTGACGGGCGCCCGGACCTTGAGCCCCCCGATATTGTCGAACTTCAGCTTCACGGGGTACGTCGGCTGAAACGAGAGCGAGCTCATGTTGCCGGCCTTCAGCGCGAGAAACAGCAGCGCAATGAAACCGAGCACCACGAACAGGCCGACCCAGAAGTCGAGAACAGTCTTTTTCATCGTCATCCTAAGAGAGGGTCGCGGGTGAGCGACACCGTCCGGTTAGCTGAACATCAATGCCGTCAACAGGAAATCGAGGCCGAGCACGGCGAGCGACGCGTAGACGACGGTGCGCGTCGTCGCGCGCGAAACCCCTTCAGGCGTCGCCTTCGCTTCGTAGCCTTGAAAGAGCGCGACGAACGTCACGGCGAAGCCGAACACCACGCTTTTGATCACGCCGTTGCCCACGTCCGCCCACACTTCCACGCCGCCTTGCATCTGCGACCAGAACGCGCCGGAATCGACCCCGATCATGAGCACGCCCACCACATAGCCGCCCAGCACGCCCACGGCGCTGAAGATCGCGGCGAGCAGCGGCATCGCGATGATGCCCGCCCACATGCGGGGCGCGATCACGGTGGAGAGCGGGTCCACGGCCATCATTTCCAGGGCCGTCAACTGCTCCCCAGCCTTCATCAAGCCGATCTCGGCCGTAAGCGAAGTGCCGGCGCGGCCCGCGAAAAGCAGCGCCGTGACCACGGGCCCGAGCTCGCGCACGAGCGAGAGCGCGACGAGCAGCCCGAGGGCCTGCTCGGAGCCGTAGCGGTTGAGCGTGTAATAGCCTTGCAGCCCGAGCACGAAGCCGACGAAAAGCCCCGAGACCGCGATGATCACGAGCGAATAATTACCGACGAACAACAATTGCTTGATGACAAGGTTCGGGCGCCGCAGCAGTGCGAAAAACTCGAGCACGAGGCGAACGAACATACGCGTGGCGTAGCCCGTGCGCGCAACACCGTCGAGCACCCAGCGCCCGACCGAACTGATCATGCCGATCATGCGCGCCCTCCGCCGATGCCGAAATCCGCCGCTAGCGGCGTTTGCGTCGGATAGTGGAAACGGAACGGGCCGTCGGGGGCGCCATCGATGAACTGTCGCACCGACGGGTCGACCGACTCGCGCAGCTCGGCCGGCGTACCTTCGGCAAGCACGCCGCCGTTCGCGAGAAAGTAGACGTAATCGGCGATCGCGAACGATTCGGGGACGTCGTGCGTGACGAGAATCGACGTGGCCCCGAGCGCCTGATTGAGCGTGCGGATCAGATTGGCCGTGATGCCGAGCGAGATCGGGTCGAGCCCCGCAAACGGTTCGTCGTACATCATCAGTTCGGGATCGAGCGCGATCGCGCGCGCGAGCGCCACGCGCCGGGCCATGCCGCCCGAGATCTGCGACGGCGAAAGATCGCGCGCGCCGCGCAGGCCTACTGCGTTGAGTTTCATCAGTACGAGATCGCGGATCAGCGCTTCCGGCAGATCCGTGTGCTCGCGCAGCGCGAACGCCACGTTCTCGAACACCGACATGTCGGTGAAAAGCGCGCCGAACTGGAACAGCATACCCATCTCGCGGCGCAGGGCGTAGAGCCCCTCGCGCGTTTGCTTGCCCATGTCGCGGCCGTGAAAATTCACTTCGCCGCGCCGCGCCCGCTCGAGGCCGCCTATCAGGCGCAGCACCGTTGTTTTACCGCAGCCGGAGCCGCCCATGACGGCCACGACCTGTCCGCGCGAGAAGCGCATGTTCAGGTTGGAAAGAACGAGGCGCCCTTCGTCGTAGCCGAAATCGACGTTGCGCAACTCGAGAATGGGCTCGGAAGAAGATGGCGGCACGAAGCACGGGCTCCTTTTAGGCGGAAGCGGAATTATAGGGCCTCAGCGCCAACGCCGCTGTGACAGCGCGCGGTCGCAATTGAAAAACTGCGTTACCGCCGCTGAACAGGCGCGGCGGCGAACGCCGCCTCGAGCGCGGCAACCGCCGCCGCCGGATCCGCCGCGGCCGTAACCGCGCTCACGACCGCCGCACTGCCCACGCCCGTGGCGAGCACGCCCGGCAACGACTCGAGCGTGATTCCGCCAATCGCCACAAGCGGGAAGGCGCCGTCGAACAGGCGCACGAAGCGCGCAAGGCGCGCGAGGCCCTGCGGGGCGGTGGGCACCATCTTGGTGCCCGTCGGGAACACGGCGCCGAACGCAAGGTAGCTCGGGCGGTAATGCGCCGCGCGCAGCATCTCGCTGTAACCGTGCGTCGACAGCCCCAGCCGCAGGCCGGCCGCGGCGATCGCGGACAGATCGGCGGTGTCGAGGTCTTCCTGCCCCAGATGCACGCCATAGGCCCCTGCCTCCAGCGCCTCGCACCAGTGGTCATTGATGAACACGCGTGCGCCGTGGCGGCGCCCGGCTTCGACGCTGCGCCCGATTTCGTCGGCAAGGCGCGCGGGGGGCGCATCCTTCAGGCGCAGCTGAATCGTGCCGACGCCAAGCGCCACGAGCCGCTCGACCCACTGCGCACTGGGCACGACCGGGTAGAGCCCGAGCCGCGGCGGGCATGCGGCGAAGGGCCGCGCAGGCGCGGCCGGGAGGTCCGCGATGCGCGGATAGTGCGCGAGCGTGCAAGGCCAGGCGTCGTCGCCACGCGACTCGTCGGCGTCGCGCCAGGCGAGCGCGAGCACGAGCGCATCCGCGGGATCGAAGCCGCAATCGAGAAAGCTGGCGAGTGCCGCGAGCCAATCGTCGGCCGGCTCGCCCACGAGCGCCGTGCGCTTGCCGCCAAGCGTCAGGCGCACGCCCGTGTGCGTCGCCTCCAGCACGCCGGCCCCGGCCGCGAGCCAGGCCGGACGGGCCGCATCGTGCTCGCGCTCGTCGGCCACGACGATGAGATCGCCCATGCGCGGTTCGTCGGGCGGCGTCAGGCACAGACGCCAGGGCGCGGCAGCGCGCGGCCATTCGCCGAGGTGGGCGCGGATCCGTTCGGCCGCCTCGATCAGTTCGTCCGCGGGCGGCCAAAAGACTTCGCGTCCGGTGAACGACAGCGTGCGGTTCATGACAGCCCTCCCGGCGCGATGCCGCTCAATGCCCGTCCTGGTGCCAGAACGGCATGCCGACCACCGGCGTGCTTGCCTGCGCGCTGTCGCGCTCGTCCATTGGCCCCGCGACGAAAGCCGAGCGCCCCGCCTCCACGGCCATGGCGAACGCGCGCGCCATGCGCGCCGGCTCCGTCGCCTGCGAAACGGCCGTATTGAGCAGCACCCCGTCGAAGCCCCACTCCATCACCTGGCACGCGTGCGAAGGCACACCGAGCCCCGCATCGACGATGAGCGGCACCCCGGGCAGGCGTTTGCGCAGCACGCGCAGACCGTACGGATTGATGACGCCCTTGCCGGTGCCGATCGGCGCGCCCCAGGGCATCAATGCCTCGCAGCCGGCATCGACGAGGCGGCGGCCGATGACGAGGTCTTCCGTGCAGTAGGGCAGTACCTTGAAGCCGTCCTTGACGAGGCGCGTGGCGGCCTCGACGAGCGCGACGGGATCGGGCTGCAGCGTGTAATCGTCGCCGATGACCTCGAGCTTGATCCAGTCGGTGTCGAACACCTCGCGCGCCATGTGCGCCGTGGTGACGGCTTCATCCACGGTCTGGCAGCCGGCCGTGTTGGGCAGCAGCGGCACGCCATGGCGCTTGAGCAGATCGAAGAAGCCGGCCTCGGCGGTCTCGGCGTTCATCTGGCGGCGCAGCGCGACCGTGACCATGCCGGGCCGGGCCGCTTCGATCGAATCGGACAGCGATTGCAGCGACGGGTAGCGCGACGTGCCGAGCAGCACGCGGCTCGCGAAAGTGGCGCCATAGAGTGTCAGGGCGTCGGCGGCGGAAGCGGGGTTCATCGAAGGAATCCTCGAGCGGGTGGCAAGCAGGGCAAAGAGACAGGCATCGGGTTCGTGCGGCGGGCTGGCGAGGCCGGCCCGCTCAGCCCCCCGCGACCGGATGAACGATGTCGAGCCGGTCGCCGGCCGCCAGCGCGCGCTGAGCATGCTGCGCGCGGGCGACGAACTGGCCGTTGACGGCCACGGCGAACGGGGGACGGGCGCCGAAGGCCGCGAGGGCGTCGGCGACGCTCGCGCCCTCGGGCAGCGCGAGCGGCTTTTGGTTGACGTGTATGACCATGATTTCGAACGATTCGACGTGGCGGACGTGCTCAGCGGCGCTCAGGGGCGGCGGCTCATGCGCCGGCCGCTACCGCTTCGCGCTGGCCGGCCATGTGGAGCATCTGCGCCCAGCGCGAGCCGCCGCGCCAAGCGGCGAAGCCGTCGGCATCGGCCACGCGCCGCTCGACGAGGGCACGGGCGAGTTCGGCGGCGGTCCGGGCCACCTCGGGCGCGATCATGAAACCGTGGCGGTACAGGCCGTTGACCGCGATACGGGCCGCACCGTCCCAGACGATCGACGGACGGTGATCGGGCAAGGTCGGCCGGCATTGCGTCCCCAGCTCGAGAATGCGCGCCTCGCCGAATGCCGGATGCACGGCGAACGCCGCACTCAAAAGTTCGAGCGCCGAACGCACGCTCACCGGCGACATATCCTCGCCTTCGATCTCGGTCGCGCCGATCACGAACACGCCGTCTTCTTTCGGCGCGATGTAGATGGGATACCGCGGGTGCAGCATCCGCACGGGCCGTGCCAGCGCGATGCCGGGCGCCTGTACGCGCGCGACTTCGCCGCGAATGCCTCGCAGCGCGGGCCATGCCGCTTTTGCGCCGAGCCCACGGCAATCGATCGTCACGTGCGCAGCGGGCAGTGCAAGATCCTCCACGGCCGTCTGCCAGTGCAGCTCGACGCGGCGCTCGGCGAGCCCGGCCGCCAGCGCGGCGAGCACCTGCCGATTGTCGAGCTGGCCTTCGCGCGGCAGCAGCAATCCCTGGCTGAAGCGGCCTGCGAGCAAGGGCTCCGCCGCGCCGAGGCTCGCCGCGTCGAGCGAGGCAAGATCGCCATTGGCCACGAGCGAGGCGGGTGCATTCGCGCGCACCCGGCGCTCGAACAGCGAGGCCTCGGCGCGATCGGCCCTATGCCATACCACGAGCGTACCGTTGCGCTGGAAAAAAACCGGCTCGGGCAGCTGCGCGGTGATCGCAGGCCATGCGTCGAGCGAAGCGGCACCGAGCTCGACGAGCAGCGGCTCAGCGCTTGCTGCCTCGGCGAACGGCGCAAGCATGGCGGCGGCAACCCAGGCGGCCGAGCCGGCGCCGCGGGCATCGCCGCGCTCGTACAGCGCGACGCGGTGGCCTTCGCCCGCGAGTTGCCATGCCACGAGCCGGCCCACGAGCCCCCCGCCGAGCACGGCGAAATCGGGCTTATCGTGCATACCGGGCCGGCCGGCATCGCGGAGCGCCGGCAATACGGTTGAAGATTGAACAGTCATCGGATCGATCCTTTCTGTACGGCAGTCACACGTACCCAAGGACGAAACCGGCGGGTGAGGCCGGCCGGGCGGCGCACCTCGGCGACATAGCGCCATGCGGCCCGGCGGAGAAACGGACACCCGATTGCAAACGAGCATCCGCGCGCGTCAAGCGCGGGTTCCGGAAACTTCCCGCGCCGGTATTATCCGGATCGGGTGCGAAGGGACTCTCTCAGCCTCGCCGCGATATGGCCTGCGCCATGCTCGCCTCTTGCGAAGCACCCCTGTTTCGTCGCGGCCATTAGACCATAAAAATTTGAGACACCGCAAACCCCGGCCTGCGGCATACGGCCCCAAATGGGGATACGCGCGGCACGGGCAGTCATGCCGCGGCGCGGTGGCACGCTCTGGCACAATGCGGCGTTCGAGAGCCGTGCGCCACGGTCGGCTCACGAACGAGCGCCCCGGGCGTGGGCTGGTTTTCGATCGGCAAGGACCCGCCGCCTGCGCAATCGAGCCACGCTCAGGACAATTACGACACGTTCAGGACGGTTAAGTCCTGTTTAAGAGCCGCGCGAAAAAATGCACGCAACTCGGTAGGTCGCCGGTCGGCATCCGCAGACCATCCCTGGACTCCATCGATCAAGATACTCCATCATGACGCCCATCACGAACGACCGGCCCTTCTGGCGCGGCAAAGCCCAGCGCGACCCCGACGAGATCTCCGCCTGGAGCCTCATCAAACCCTATTGGGTGTCGGAGGAATGGAAAATCGCCTGGGGGCTGCTCGTGACGATCATCGCGATGAACCTCGCGATCGTCTGGATCAACGTACGGCTCAACAGTTGGAACGCGCAGTTCTATAACGCGTTGCAGGGAAAGGACGTCAGTCATTTCCCGCATCTGCTGCTCGTTTTCACGGCCCTCGCGTTCGCATACATCATTCTTGCGGTCTACCGCACCTACCTGCGCCAGATGCTCGGCTTTCGCTGGCGCCAATGGATGACGAACCGCTTTCTGAGCGACTGGTTCGGCGAACTCGCCTTCTACCGCATCGAACGCGATCGCCTCGCCGACAACCCCGACCAGCGTATCTCCGACGATCTGCAGTCGTTCGCCACCTCCACACTCGTGCTGTCGCTCGATCTGCTCTCGACCGTCGTCACGCTCATTACGTTCGTCACGATTCTCTGGACCATCGGCGGCGCCATCACCATCGCGCTAGGGGGCACGCCCGTCTCGATTCCGGGCTATATGGTCTGGGCCGCGGCGATCTACGCGCTCGGCGGCTCGTTGCTCATCCGAAAGGTCGGCCACCCGCTCGTCTCGATCAACTACCAGCAGCAACGCGTGGAAGCCGATTTCCGTTTCGGCCTCATCCGCGTGCGTGAGAACGCCGAGCAAATCGCCTTCTACAACGGCACTCAAGTCGAGAACGAAACGGCTCGCGGCGTCTTTCAGCGCATTCGCGACAACTGGTGGATGATCATGCGGTACACGCGGCGCATGAACTTCGTGCTGAGCTTCTATGGCCAGCTCGCGATCATTTTCCCGATCGTCGTTGCGTCACCGCGCTATTTCGCCGGCGCCTACACCATGGGCGTGCTCATGCAGATCTCCGAAGCGTTCGGCCGTGTGAGCGACGCCTTCTCCTGGTTCATCAACAGCTACCAATCGCTGGTCGAATGGCGCGCCACCGTCAACCGTCTGCGCGAATTCAAGCGCGTCATGCGCGCCACGCACCTCAAGGAATCCGTGCTGCCCGCCACCGAACACGGCGGCATCAACCTGCATTACATCGATTCGCCGACGCTCGCCACGCATTCGCTCGCACTTGCCTTGCCGAACGGCACCCCGCTCGCCTCGATCGCCGATGTCACGATCGAGCCCGGCGCGCGCTGGCTCGTGCGCGGCGCATCGGGCTCGGGCAAGAGCACGCTGCTGCGTGCGTTCGCAGGCCTTTGGCCGTTCGGCGACGGCGCGATCGACGCCCCCGTGGGCGCGCGCACGATGTTCGTGCCGCAGCAGAGCTATTTGCCGATCGGCACGCTCAAAGCCGCGCTGACCTATCCGGCCGCGGCCGACACGTTCAGCGACGATGCGTGCCGCGAGGCGCTCGCACTCGTGCGGCTCGGCCCCTATGGGGAACGCCTCGCGGAGTCCGCGCACTGGACCCGCGTACTTTCGCCAGGCGAGCAGCAGCGGCTCGCGGTGGCGCGGGCGCTGCTGCACCGGCCCGACTTCCTGTTTCTCGACGAAGCCACGAGCGCACTCGATCCTGAAAACGAAGCGCTCGTGTACAGGCTGCTCGGCGAGCGCCTGCCGCGTACGGCAATCGTCAGCGTCGCCCACCGCGAGTCGCTCGCGGCCTTCCATACGCACACGCTCGTCGTCGAGCGCGTGCGGGAGCGCGAGGCGGCATAGCCGCCAAGGTCTCCGGCCCCCCGCCCATCGCCACGGGGCACGGGGCACGGGGCACGGGGCACGTCGGCGAAATTTTTTGAAATCCCTGGGAACATCCAGGAAGCGGTAACGGGCGAGGCCAGTTTATTCGCGACTTCGAATCGGCCTGGCGGCGGCGATCATCGGTGCAATGCAAGGCACACCCTTTCGCGGCGTGCCGCCGTTCCACCACCGCCATCGGAGTTCAGCTCATGTCGTTCGCTTCGTCCTTCCGCCCGCTCGTTTCGCGCGGCGCCCGTCTCGTTCAGGCCCGGCTCGTTCTCGGCGCCGCGGCCCTCACAGCTTTCGGCATCGCCCAAGCCGCGGCTTCGGCGCAAGGCACCGAGCCCGCCGACGTATGCGCTCCGCTGAAGCACATCGTCGCGGCGCCCGATTTCGGCGCCCTCGGCAGCGATCCCGCTGCCCGGCTGCCCGGCTTCGACGGCTCCGACACCTGCCGCGCAGGCGCACGTTCCTATGACTGCCGCTGGCGCGCGCATTGGGGCGCCGACGGCGTCGTCAACGACCCGCTGCAAGAGCTCGGCGCCGATATCGCCGCCTGCTTCGGCAATGCCGTGCACGACGTCAATACGCCATATCGGCAGCACTTCATCGTGTCCGACGGTAATCGTCGCGTAACGATCTGGGCCGGCGTCACGGGCGCGAACGCGTTGCGGCTGCGCGTCGCACGCTGAGCGCGCAGGTGGGCTCGTTCGCCTTCGCCGCGGTACGCAGCGTCGCAAGAGGCGTCACGAAAGGCGCCGCGTGCGTGCTCGCACTCGCCACGAGCGGCTGCGCGTGGACGGTCTTCACCGCAGTCGACGCGGCCGGGTCGGCCATCCAGGCCGGCTATGCGATCGCGGCGAACTACTCCTCGCCGGCCTACGTGACGGGCTCTCCCGCCAACGTCCGCATGGTCTGCATCGAGCTGAATCCGAACGTCTCCACGATCGACATCATCCCGGCGATGCAGATTGCGCTCGAGCAGCGCGGCATCGCCTCGGGCATCTACAATCCGGGCGCGGCACCCGCCGGCTGCGAAGCGCAGCTCACTTACAGCGCGACGGTCTCCTACGGCCGCCGCGCCCTCGCAGGCCAGGCCGTGCAGTATTTGTCCGCCATCGACATGACGCTCGTCGAACGCGGCAGAATCATCGTCAACGCCCGTTACGAGACGGGTGGCCTCGATACGGACCGCTACTCGAGCACCGCCATCAAGGTGAAAGGCATCATCGACAAGATCGTCGTGGACAAGCGCGGCGCGCCGTCGCTCATCAGCGCATCCTCCACGCCCCTTGCGCCGCCCGGCTCGGGCGCAACGCCGGCACAATGAGCCGCGGCGCGCCCTTCGCCCGCATGTTCTCTGTTGCACGAATCTTGCCGGCGTAAGAATCGGAAAGCGTTGCATGCTTTCCGGGACAGCATGCTGTCTTTAAGATCGGCGAAATGAACCCTTCGATTCTCGTCGTCGACGACGACCCCGTCGTGCGGGAGCTGCTGCGCGACTATCTCGAGCGGCGCGGCTACGCGGTTTCGTTGCTCGAAGACGGCATGGCGCTCGAGCGCACGATCGAAACCGATCGCCCCGAGCTCGTCGTGCTCGACATCATGATGCCGGCGCTCGACGGCGTAAGCGCACTACGCGCATTGCGCGCGGCGGGCAACGACGTGCCCGTCATTTTGCTGACCGCGCGCGACGACGTCATCGACCGCGTGATCGGACTCGAGCTCGGCGCCGACGATTATCTCGGCAAGCCGTTCGATCCGAGCGAACTCGTGGCACGCATCCGCACGGTGCTGCGCCGCCGCAGCTCGCTCGTGCCCGGCGCGCCGGAGGCGCGCGCCCCCTATCGCTTCGGCCACTTCGAAGTGAGCTTCGCCACGCGCGAATTGCGCCGCGACGGCGAGCGCATCCCGATCAGCTCGAACGAATTCGCCACGCTGAAGGTATTCGTGACCCACGCCATGACGGTGCTCACGCGCGCACAGCTCATCGAAAAGCTGCACGGCAACGCGCAGGCGCATCGCAGCCGCAGCCTGGACGTCTCCATCTGGCGCCTGAGGCAGATCATCGAAAGCGACCCCTCCGAGCCGCGTTATCTGCAGACGGTGTGGGGCCGTGGATATGTATTCGTTCCGGCGGGCGATGTGGGCGCGGCCGAGCGCTGCCTGTCCGCCGCCGACGGCGCGAACGCGCCGGCCGGCCGCTGAGCGCTCTGTAGCCCGCGCCGTCGATTGCGGCCGTTCCAATGGCCAGCACCAGCCTGCAATCGGCACGAGCCGACCCTAGAACGCCATCACGCTCATGAACATGCGCTGAAGCCAGCCGACCGTGGTGCCGTCGCTGAGCGTGCCGAAGCCCGCCTCTTCGATGCGCGCGTTCGCCACTTTGCTCGATTCGACATAGTTGCCGGCCTCGATGTCCTTGGGGTTCACGATGCCCTGCAAACGCAACCGCTCGCGGTTGCCCTTCAGCGAGATGATCTTCTCGCCGGCCACGACGAAGTTGCCGCCCGCCGTCGTGCCGATGACGGTCACGGCCAGCGTGCCGCTCATGCCGTTCGCATTGGAAAGCGAACCCTTCGCCGTGAAATCGTTCGTCGCCGTGCCGACGTTGAAGAACCTCGCGAGCCGCTGAATGGCGCGGCTCGAGCCGTCGGCGGCCTTCGCCGTCATATCCGCCTGACGCTTCGTCGCCATGTCGATGCTGTCGTTGCTCGAGTAGGATTCGGCCAGCCGGATCGTCAGCACGTCGCCGATGCGCTGCGCGCGCGGAGTCTCGTAGAGCAGCAGCGGTGTGCCGGCCTGATAGATGGCGCCCATCGTGTTGACGTTCAGGGGTGCCGCGGCAACGGGCGGCTGCATCGGCACGTCGACGATCGAATCGTGGCCGCCCGCGCAGGCAGCCAGCGACGCAGCGGCGCCGGCAACGGTGACAAGGCGCAGTACGGTCATGGTGAATCCTCGAAGACGAGTAAAGACGAGTAAAGACGAGCGAGAGCCGCCGGCCCCATTCAACCCGCACCCGGGCTGTCTGCGAGCCAGCGGCGCGCAACCGAGCGCAGCCACGCCTCGGGATCGTCGAGCAAATAGGTGAGCGTCGCCGCACGGCTCGCGGGCAGATAGATCAACGTGATCGAGCTGGCCGCGTTGCGCCAGACGTAGATCGGTGCCGCGCCGCCCGACGCGCCCGACATATTCGCGAGCTGCGGCGGCCCGTAGCGGTCGGCAAGCGCGTCGCGCACCTCGCGCGCCGCGCCTTCGTCCACGACGAACGAAATTTCGTAGAGCCGGTATTGCCGCTGCTCGGGCGTGCGCGTGAAGCGCAGCACGTGGTCGCGTGCGAGCGTGCCGGCTACAACGGCGCGCGACGGTTGCCAACCGCTTTGCGTGCGATGCGCCCAACGGCACGAGACGGTCACGCTGTCGTCCGAGCGCAGGTCCATGCCGAGTCCGCCGGCCGCCATGTCGGTATCGCATAGCGGCAGGCTACCGGCGGGAGCCGCGCGCACGAGCGCCGTGTTGCGAAATTCGTCGAGCGTGATGCCGAGCGCGATGCCGCGAAACGCGAACGGCTTGTCCGCGGCACGCCGGGCAGCGCGCTCCGCCGCCGGCTGTGCCGGCGCACGGGCCAGGGCCTCGGCGGTCGATCCGGCCCAGGAGATTGCGGCAACCGCGAACGCCGCCAGGGCAAATGCTGCGGAGGTTCCTTTACGCATGGCTTCGCTCGATTCAAAGCGGGGGCACGGCACCGGCAACGGAAGCGCGCTAGTCGATCGCACTCGCGCAGGCGTCGAACGGCGTCGCGGCCGCGTCGCCCACGCCGGGCACGATCTTCAGCGTCGCCGAAACGAGACGGCAGGGGAACGCCGCCACGCCGCAACCGCCCAATGACGCAACGAGCAGCGCGGCGCCCGCGAGACGCACGGCTTTCGCGATGCGCGGGCGGCGGATGCCGCGTAGCGCCGCGAGTCGATGAATCGGCGCGCTCACGCCGTGGTATCGACGTGCGTACCGACGAGGCCCGTGGGCGTGGGCTTGCGCGAGGTCTGCTGCGCGCTGGAATCGGACGTTGCCGCCGTATCGCTCGTGTTCGTGCTCGCGCCTGTGGTCGACGTGCGTCTCGTTGCGCTCGTCGACGAAACATTCGACAGATGCGGCGAATGTGAGGTGTTTCGAATGGTCATGGCTGGTCTCGTGAAATCGCGGTCGGGAAGGTTCGCCGGTAGCGTGCGCGTTTGCGTCCGCTACCGGCGCAAACGCAGCACCAGGCGGTGTGAAGGCATTCTCGGGGGCTCGAAGGGCACGCGATCGGCGAAGAAACGCGCCGATTCGCACGGTCGTTACGGGACATTTCGAGTACGCGCGAGATCTTTCCGAATGGCATCGCCCGGTAAGAAACCGTGGGCATGCGGGTCAGCCGGTGGGGGGCCGAGGGGAAATTCGGCGCGGCCGGGCGCGTGTAAGTATTGGTAAGAGACGACGTTCGCCCTGACGCCTGCGTCGATCTAGAATCGCGGAATGAGTCAACAGGTTCTGATTGTCGACGACGACCCCGTCGTGCGTGATCTGCTTTGCCGGTTTCTGCGCGAGAACGGCTTCGAGGCGTCCGTCTTGCACGACGGCACCCATCTCGCGCGCCGCCTCGAACGCGAACGCCCCTCCGTGGTCGTGCTCGACGTCATGATGCCGCAGACAGACGGCATGCGTGCCCTCGCTGCGCTGCGCGCGGCCGGCGACGACATTCCCGTCATTTTCGTGACCGCGCGCGGCAGCGTTGCCGACCGCATCCAGGGTTTGTCGATCGGCGCCGACGACTACCTCACGAAGCCATTCGATCCGCGCGAGTTGCTCGCACGCATTCAGACGGTGCTGCGGCGCCGCGGGCCGGCAACGACGAGTGCGCCCGAGGCGCGTCAACGGTACCGGTTCGGCCGCTTCGAGCTCGACTTCGTCACTCGTACGCTCTCGCGCGACAACCAGCGCCTGCCGCTGCGCGACAGCGAATTCGCGTTGCTGAAGATCTTCGCCAACAACCCGTACAAGGTGCTCTCGCGCGTGCTGATCCACGATCTCGTTCACCGCGACGATCTTCCCTTCCGGGACCGCAGCCTCGACGTACCGATCTGGCGCCTGCGCCGCGTCATCGAAGACGATCCGGCCAATCCGTGCCACGTGCAAACCGTGCGTGGCAAAGGCTACGTGTTCGTGCCCGACACCGACGGTACGCCGTTTACCGAGGATGGCCCGGCTGCCGCGACCTGACGAGCACCGACCGGCTGCGCGATGAAAAATCCGCTCAATACGCTGTTCGGCAGAATGGCGCTGCTGTCGATGGCGGTGTTGTTCGCGATCCAGGTCTGCTGGTTCGTGCTCGTGACGCGCCAGCCGCATCACGAAGTCGACGGTTTCGCACGCGGCATCCTCGTTGCGCTGCAAGCCATCAATTCCGGCCCCAAGGACGGCATCGAGCTTGCACCCGCCCTACGCGTGCATTTGATGCCGACGTGGAACGTGCCGCCGACGATCCATTTGCGTCCCCCCGACGAAAGGCCATTCACCGAGCTCGCCGTACGGCTCGCCGACAATCTGCCGCCCGGCACGGAGCTGGCCATCGACAACCTGCGCCCGCCGCGCCTGTGGGTACGCTTTGCCGGCAAGACGATGTGGATCGTCGTGCCCGTCGACATTCCCCCGCCGCCGCGGTTCGTCGTCGAGGGCGTGTCGATGCTCGTCGCGGCGGTCGTGCTGTCGCTGCTCGCGGCGTGGCAGATGCAGCGGCCGCTGCGGCGCGTGGCCCAGGCCGCGAGCGCGTTCGGTGCGGGCCAGCGTCCCGCGGCCGTCGAGCAGAGCGGACCGCGCGAGCTGCGCGAGCTCGTCGCCTCGTTCAACGACATGATGCGGCGGCTCAACGAAGCCGGCGACGATCAGGCGGTGATGCTCGCCGGCGTCGCGCACGATCTGAAGGCGCCGCTCACGCGCCTGAAGCTGCGCGCGAGCGTGCTCGTCGCACAAGAGGAGCGCGGCGGGCTCATCGAAGACGTCGATTCGCTCACGAGCATCGTTCAGCAGTTCCTCGAATTCGCGGGCGGCTCCGCCGATCCGGGGCCGCCCGTGGTTGTCGACGATTTCCTGCGCAAGCAGTTCAACCATGGCGAAGACGCGCCCCCCCCGCTCTTCGCTCTCGACCTGCGGGCGGGTCCGCAGTTCGCACTGCCGCGCACGCTGCTCGACCGGCTTCTCACGAACCTCGTCGATAACGCCTTCGAGCATGGCGAGCCGCCCGTCGAGATCATGACGCTGCGCGAGGAGAAGCACTGGATCATCGAAGTTCGCGACCATGGCGAAGGCATCCCCGAAGACCGAATGGCCGCCGCGATGAAACCGTTCGTGCGACTCGACCCGGCTCGCGGCAGTGCCGGCCACTGCGGCCTTGGCCTGGCCATCGTCGCTCGGCTCGCGCGCGACTGCGGCGGCCAATGCGAACTCAGCAACGCACCGCAAGGCGGATTGCGCGTACGCATCGCGGTACCGCTTGCAGCCGTGCCGCAAAAGGTGGAATGAGCGACGAAGGCGCCGCTGCCGGGCGCTTACCCGGCCTTACCTGTGCCTGCCTTGGCGTACTTGCGCAGCTATATTGGTGGCCTGGCATCTCCGCAATGCCAGCCCCTTTAGGTCCACCCTGAATGGCCGGGGTGGACCTTCTTTTTTTGGGCGCGAGCCGTGTGCCGGCTCGACAGTCGCTCGATGCCGGGAAGACTCCCCAGCCGCCCCACCCGCGCCCCATCCGCACCCCATCCGCACCCCGTTCGACGCAGCGGCGAAGCTTGCCGTGCTCCTCTTTCGCGGTCAGACGACGAGACGGTCGTGCAGAACGTCGATCGTATCCTGCGTCAGCCTGAGGCCATCGGTTAGATAGGCCGTCATGGTGCCGTAACTGGCATGCACCTGATCGAAGGCGACCTGCAGAAAACTCGGCTGCACGCCAAGCATGGGCTGCGCCGCGGCCGCCGCGATCGAGCCGCGCTGCGCGGTAATGACGTCGACTCGCGCCCGGATCGATGCAGCGGCGTAGGTGTTCGAAAGCAAATAGTCCTGCATGATCACGTCGAACGGCACGTTCGCGATGCTGAGCAGCAGCGCGGCCGCCCAGCCCGCGCGATCTTTGCCCGCACTCGAATTCACGAGCTGCGCCCCCGCCGTTTGCGCGAGCTGTTCGAGAAGGTTGCCGAATGCGGCCCGCTGCGCGCTGCCGAGCACGTATTCGCGCTGCGCCCGCTCCATGGCGGCTATTGCCTCGGCGGCCGTGTCGAACGCCCGATCGGCCACGTCGCTCGTGCCGAGCACATTGAATGTCTGATAAGCCGCGCCGATGGGCAGGACGTCGGCCGCACGGGCCACCTCGCCCGGGGTGCGCAGATCGTGGACCACCGCGATCGCGAGGGCGTCGAGCGACGCCCGGTCGGCCGCGTCGAGCGTCAAAGCGCTCGACCGGTAAAAAACGCCGCGCCGCACGAAGCGGCCGTCGATGGTCGGATAGCCGCCTGCCGCCCCGCCCACGTCGCGAAAATTCGCCACCGATGCAAGCCTGGGCGTCGCCCCGGCATCCGCCCCGCCGCCCCCGCCGCAACCCGACAGCGAAAGCCCGCCCGCTGCGCCGCTCAGCAGCACGCTGGCCGTTCCTTTGAGAAACGCGCGGCGCGCGTGCCGCACCTGCGGCGGCGCGGCGCGCAACGCCGTCATGCCGGGGCATGCGCAAGGAGCGAAGGCTTCTGCGGTCGGATCCATCGAATCGTTGGTAAGGGCGGGTGACAGGCAGTGCCGTCGCATGCCGTATAGGCGAACGGAGTCATGGCGACGGGCGCAGGTGAGAAGCTTAACGCGCCCTGGGAAGTTTCGATGACAAATGTAGCAATCGGTAAGAGACGGAAAGACGGACGCGCCGTAGCGCCCGAGGCAAGCCGGCGGCCGAACCACCTGGCCCCACCGGCTTCGCGGATGCGCCTACAATGGCCGGCGTCGCGCCTGTCATGCCTGATTGTCGTTCCGCCGCAGCCAAAAAGGGAGCCGAATGGAATCGTTGCGATGGTTTCACGAGTTGTCGGTGCGCGAGCGCCGCACGCTCTATGCCGGCTTCGGCGGCTACGCGGTCGACGCGTTCGACTTCATGATCTACGCGTTTCTGATCCCGACGCTGATCGCGACATGGGGTATGACGAAAAGCGAGGCGGGAACGATCGCGACAGGCGCCCTGATTTCGTCGGCCGTCGGCGGGTGGCTCGCGGGTGTCCTGGCCGACCGCTACGGCCGCGTACGCGTGCTGCAGGCGACGATCGCCACGTTCGCGCTCTTCACCTGCCTTTCAGGCTTTGCGCAGTCGTTCTGGCAGCTTTTCGCCACGCGTACGCTGCAAGGACTCGGCTTCGGCGGCGAATGGTCGGTCGTGACGATGATGATGGCGGAGACCATCCGCTCGCCGGCGCATCGCGGCAAGGCCGTTGGCATGGTGCAAAGCAGCTGGTCGTTCGGATGGGCAGCCGCGGCGATCGTCTACTGGGCCGCTTTCGCGCTGCTGCCCGAGGCCTACGCCTGGCGCGCGTGCTTCTGGCTCGGCATCGCGCCCGCGCTCTGGATTCTTTATATCCGGCGCAACGTCAGCGAGCCCGATATCTTCATCGCCACGCGCAAGGCGCGCGAAGCCGGCCTCGACCACTCGCATTTCCTTCATATCTTCTCGCGCCGCCACCTGCCGACGACGGTGCTCGGCAGCCTGCTTTGCACCGGTATGCTCGGCGGCTATTACGCCATCACGACATGGCTTCCGACCTACCTGAAAACCGAGCGCCATCTGTCCGTGTTCGGTACGAGCGGCTACCTGATCGTGCTGATCGCCGGGTCGTTCGCGGGTTACGTGACGGGCGCCGTGCTCGCGGACCGGCTCGGCCGTCGCCCGGTCTTCGTGCTCTTCGCGCTCGGCTCGTTCACGCTCGCGATGGTCTACACGATGCTGCCGATCACCGATCGCACGATGCTCGTGCTCGGCTTCGCCCTGGGCCTCGTCATGCTCGGGATCTTCGCGGGCATCGGCGCCTATCTGTCCGAACTCTATCCGCACTCGATCCGCGGCTCGGGCCAGGGCTTTTGCTACAACTTCGGGCGCGGCATCGGTTCGTTTTTTCCGATGGCGGTTGGCTCGCTCGCGCAAACGACATCGCTCGTCAAGGCAATCGGGATCGTGGCGGGCACCGGCTATCTGCTCGTCGTCGCGGCGGCGCTGATCCTGCCCGAGACGAAAGGCCAGGCCCTCGCGGGAAGCGTCGATGGCCTCGATGAGCGCGACGAGCGCGACGCTCGAGCGGCGCCCCGCGCCTTCGTCGACGAAGGCGGCACGGGCGGTATGACCGGGCGGCCGTGAGCCGCTTGTCGCGTGCGTTTGTCGCGTGCGTTTGGCGCGTGCGTTTGGCGCGCGCGACAAACGCACCCAAGGCCGCAAGGCAGGCTCAACGCGCGGGCACGGGCACGCTCGCGAGCGATCGATAGCGCGCGCCGCCGCGCGCAAGCGTGCTCGAATAAAGCGTCAGCATATCGAAACGGAAAGCCTCGGCGCCGTCGAACGAAACGTCCTCGCGCGCCGTCCTGTGCGCGCCCGCGGCCTTCGCATTGCGCGACATGCGCGCGAGCGTGACATGAGGACGAAACGGCCGGTGGTCGTCGATCGGCAGGCCGAGATCGACAATGAGCGCGCGGACTCGTGCTTCGAGCACGGCGAGTTCGTCCGCCGGTTCGAAATCGAGTGCGGCGAGCCGCGCGCGGCCCGGATGAGGCCAGTACGCGAGCCGCCGCGGCGCGAGCGCCGGCAGCGGCACGACGGCGGCGGGCAGCGCCGCCGCCAGTGCTCGCCCTTTGCTCTCGGCAATCGAGCCGAGAAACGCGAGCGTCATATGCAGCTGATCGGCGGGCACGCGGCGCACGCCCACATCGATGGGCAATGCCGCGAGGGCCTCCCGCGAGGCGGCATCGGGCACGAGCGCCACGAAGCAGCGATGCCAGCCGGCATGGTCCGCATGGTCCGTCTCGGGCGCGGGCTCCGTCGAATCGGCCACGCCTAGCCCGCGCGCTTTAGCGCGGCAGCTCGGAGCTGCCCATGAGGTAAGCGTCGACGGAGCGCGCGCACTGCCGCCCTTCGCGGATCGCCCAGACCACGAGCGACTGGCCCCGGCGCATATCGCCGGCCGCGAAGACTTTGTCGACGGACGTATAGTAGGCGCGCTCGCCTTCGGTCGACGCGCGGACGTTGCCGCGCGCGTCCTTGTCGACGCCGAACGCCTCGAGCACGCCCGCGACCGGCTGCGTGAAGCCCATCGCCAGCAACACGAGGTCGGCCTTGAGCTCGAACTCCGAACCCGGCACTTCCTGCATCTTGCCGTCCTTCCACTCGACGCGTGCCGCGATGAGCTTCTCGACCTTGCCGTTCTTGCCTTCGAGGCGCTTCGTGGCGACGGCCCAATCGCGGCTGCAACCCTCCTCGTGCGAGGACGACGTGCGCAGCTTGATGGGCCAATACGGCCAGACGAGCGGCTTGTTCTCCGCTTCCGGCGGCTGAGGCAGCAACTCGAATTGCGTGACGCTCTTCGCCCCATGCCGGTTCGACGTGCCAACGCAGTCCGAGCCCGTGTCGCCGCCGCCGATGACGACGACATGCTTGCCCTTGGCGAGCAGTTGGTCGGTAACCTTGTCGCCGGCGTTGACCTTGTTCTGCTGCGGCAGGAAGTCCATGGCGAAATGGACGCCGGCCAGCTCGCGCCCCGGCACCGGCAGATCGCGCGGCGTCTCGGAGCCGCCGGCCACGACCACGGCGTCGAAACGCTCTTTGAGCTCGTCCGGCGAGATCGTTTCCTTGGCGGTGCTGCCGATGAACGGAGGCAGCGCGTCCTTGCCGATGAAGACGTTGGTGCGGAACGTCACGCCTTCGGCTTCCATCTGGCGCATGCGGCGGTCGATGAGCCACTTCTCGAGCTTGAAGTCGGGGATGCCGTAGCGCAGCAGGCCGCCGATGCGGTCGTTCTTTTCGAACACCGTCACGTCGTGGCCCGCACGCGCGAGCTGCTGCGCGACGGCGAGTCCCGCGGGCCCGGAGCCCACCACGGCGACCTTCTTGCCGGTTTTCTTCTTCGGCGGCTGTGGCGTGACCCATCCTTCGGACCAGGCCTTGTCGATGATCGCGTGCTCGATCGACTTGATACCGACGGGCTCCGCGTTGATACCGAGCGTGCAAGCCGCTTCGCACGGCGCCGGGCAGATGCGGCCCGTGAACTCGGGGAAGTTGTTCGTCGAATGCAGCACTTCGATCGCCTGCCGCCAGTCCTGGCGGTAAACGAGATCGTTGAAGTCCGGAATGATGTTGTTGACCGGGCAGCCGTTGTTGCAAAACGGAATGCCGCAGTCCATGCAGCGCGCGCCCTGAATCTTCGCGTCGTCGTCGCTCAGTGCGAGGACGAATTCCTTGTAATGCTTTACGCGCGCAAGCGGCGCTTCGTATGCCTCGTGAAGGCGTTCGTATTCGAGAAAACCGGTTGCCTTGCCCATGGGGTTCTCTTGTCGTGATCCAAATCGTATCGGGGGCCGGCGGGCGCCGCATGCGTCGTTCGCATACGGCAAGCCTCGATGGCGTCGTATCTTTCGCCCTTTCTGCGCGGCACCGGTGGCATCGCGGCAAGAAAGGGCGTTCGTTTGAGCGTCAGTGCTGTGCGTTCGTCCGAAGCCCGGCGCTCATGCCGCGAGCGCCTCCTTCGCGGCCTTCTTTGCCCCGAGCTCGGCGAGTGCACGCTTGTACTCGGTCGGGAAGACCTTGACGAACTGGCGGCGCGCCGCGTCCCAGTCTTCGAGCAACGCCTTCGCGCGCGGCGAGCCCGTGAACTGGAAGTGCCGCTCGACGAGTCCCTTGAGGAGACCTTCGTCGGTCACGCCGGTATGCCAGAGCGCGCGGTCGACGGTGCGCTCCTGCTCGGCCTGCTGCAGCACCGGCTCGAGCGCGACCATCGAGCGGTTGCACTTGGAGGCAAACGTGCCGTCCGGATCGTAGACGAAGGCAACCCCGCCCGACATGCCGGCCGCGAAGTTGCGCCCGGTCTCGCCGAGTACGACGACCGTGCCGCCCGTCATGTACTCGCAGCCGTGATCGCCCGTACCTTCGACGACGGCGCTCGCGCCCGAATTGCGCACGCAGAAGCGCTCGCCCGCAACGCCGCGCAGATAGGCTTCGCCTTCGATCGCACCGTACATCACCGTGTTGCCGCAGATGATGTTTTCCTCGGACTTGCCGCGGAAGTCATTCGTCGGGCGGATGATGATGCGGCCGCCCGAGAGGCCCTTGCCGACATAGTCGTTGCCGTCGCCGACGAGATCGAGCGTCACGCCGCGCGCGAGGAACGCGCCGAAGCTTTGACCGGCGGTACCCTTCAACTGGATATGGATCGTGTCGTCGGGCAAACCATCGTGGCCGTACTTCTTCGCGATCACGCCGGAGAGCATCGCGCCGACGCTGCGGTTCACGTTGCGCACGGGCTGGATGAACGACACGTGCTCGCCCTTCTCGATCGCGGCGCGGGTCTTTTCGATCAGCGTATGGTCGAGTGCGCGCACAAGGCCGTGGTCCTGCACGTCCACATGGCGGCGGGCCACGTCGGCCGGCACGGCCGGCTGATAGAAGACGTTCGCGAAGTCGAGGCCCTTCGCCTTCCAGTGCTCGATGCCCTTCTTCATGTCGAGCAGCTCCGCGCGGCCGATCAGATCGTCGAACTTGCGGATGCCGAGCTGCGCCATGATCTCGCGGACTTCCTCCGCGACGAAGAAGAAGTAGTTGACCACGTGCTCGGGCTGGCCCTGGAACCTCGCACGCAGCACGGGATCCTGCGTCGCAACGCCGACGGGGCACGTATTCAGATGGCACTTGCGCATCATGATGCAGCCCTCCACGACGAGCGGTGCCGTCGCGAAGCCGAATTCGTCTGCGCCGAGCAGCGCGCCGATCACGACGTCGCGGCCCGTCTTCATCTGGCCGTCGGCCTGCACGCGGATACGCCCGCGCAAGCGGTTCAGCACGAGGGTCTGCTGCGTCTCGGCCAGGCCGAGCTCCCACGGCGTGCCCGCGTGCTTGATCGACGAAAGCGGCGAGGCGCCCGTGCCGCCGTCGTGGCCGGCAATCACCACATGGTCGGCCTTCGCCTTTGCGACACCGGTCGCCACCGTACCGACGCCCACTTCAGAAACGAGCTTGACCGAGATGCTCGCCACCGGGTTCGCGTTTTTCAGATCGTGAATGAGCTGCGCCAGATCCTCGATCGAGTAGATGTCGTGGTGCGGCGGCGGCGAGATCAGGCCAACGCCCGGCACCGAATAGCGGAGCTTGCCAATGTACTCGGACACCTTGTGCCCCGGCAATTGGCCGCCTTCACCGGGCTTCGCGCCCT
Organism: Trinickia caryophylli; assembly: GCF_034424545.1. Taxonomy (NCBI): domain Bacteria; kingdom Pseudomonadati; phylum Pseudomonadota; class Betaproteobacteria; order Burkholderiales; family Burkholderiaceae; genus Trinickia; species Trinickia caryophylli. Next base: position 1,707,839 of record NZ_CP139970.1, read on the forward strand.
GCGCCATCTTGATCTGGATCTGGTCGGCCGAAGCGAGGTACTCGGCCGTCACGCCGAAGCGGCCCGAAGCGACCTGCTTGATCTTCGAGCGCAGCGAATCGCCATCCTTCAGCGGGATGTCGCGCACGACTTCGTGGCCGATTACCGACGCGAGCGTATCCCCGTTCTTGATCGGAATGCCGCGCAGTTCGTTGCGATAGCGCATTTCGTCCTCGCCACCTTCGCCCGTATTCGACTTGCCGCCGATGCGGTTCATCGCGATGGCGAGCGTGGCGTGCGCCTCGGTGCTGATCGAGCCGAGCGACATCGCGCCCGTGGCGAAGCGCTTGACGATCTCCTTGGCCGGCTCGACTTCGTCGAGCGAAATCGCCTTCGACGGATCGAGCTTGAACTCGAACAGGCCGCGGAACGTCATGTGGCGGCGCGTTTGATCGTTGATCAGGTGCGCATATTCCTTGTACGTCTGATAGGAATTGCTGCGCGTGGAATGCTGGAGCTTGGCGATGGCGTCGGGCGTCCACATGTGGTCTTCGCCGCGCACGCGGTACGCGTACTCGCCGCCCGCGTCGAGCATCGTCGCGAGCACGGGGTTGTCGCTGAACGCTTCGCGATGCAGGCGGATCGCTTCCTCGGCCACTTCGAAGAGGCCGATGCCGCCGACCTTCGAGGCCGTGCCCTTGAAGTACTTCTCGACGAGGTCGCTCGCGAGGCCGACCGCTTCGAAAATCTGCGCGCCCGTGTACGACATGTAGGTCGAGATGCCCATCTTGGACATCACCTTTTGCAAGCCCTTGCCGACCGCCTTCGTGAAGTTGTAGATCGCCTTCTCGGGCGAGAGGTCGCCCTTCATGCCCTGCGCGGTCTGGGCGAGCGTCTCCATCGCCAGATACGGGTGGACAGCCTCGGCGCCGTAGCCCGCGAGCAGCGCGAAGTGATGCACTTCGCGCGCCGAACCCGTTTCGACGACGAGACCCGTGCTCGTGCGCAGCCCCTGCGAAACGAGGTGCGTATGAATCGCGGCCGTGGCGAGCAGCGCCGGAATGGCGACGTTGTCGCGATCCACGCGGCGGTCGGACACGATCAGCATGTTGTAGCCGGACTTCACCGCATCGACGGCCTCGGCACACAGCGAGGCGAGACGCGCCTCGATACCTTCCTTGCCCCAGGCCACCGGATAGCAGATGTTGAGCTCATACGAGCTGAACTTGCCGCCCGTGTACTGATCGATGGCGCGGATCTTGGCGATGTCCTTGAAGTCGAGCACGGGCTGCGACACTTCGAGGCGCATCGGCGGGTTGATGTTGTTCGTATCGAGCAGGTTCGGCTTCGGCCCGAGGAACGAGACGAGCGACATCACCATGTTCTCGCGGATCGGGTCGATCGGCGGGTTCGTCACCTGCGCGAAAAGCTGCTTGAAGTAGTGATAGAGCGTCTTGTTCTTGTTCGACATCACCGCGAGCGGGGAGTCGTTGCCCATCGAGCCGATCGCCTCCTCGCCCTGCTGCGCCATCGGCGCCATCAGGAACTTGACGTCCTCCTGCGTATAGCCGAAGGCTTGCTGACGGTCGAGCAAAACGGCGGCTTCGCGGCGCTCGGTCGCGACGTCCTCGAGCTTCGGCTCGATTTCGTCGAGCTTGATGCGCACGGCGTCGATCCAGCTCTTGTAGGGCTTCGCGTTCGCGAGGTTGTCCTTGAGCTCCTTGTCGCCGATGATGCGGCCATGCTCCATGTCGATGAGGAACATCTTGCCCGGCTGCAGACGCCACTTCTTGACGATCTTCGACTCGGGAATCGGCAGCACGCCCGCTTCCGACGCCATGATGACGAAGTCGTCGTCGGTGATGATGTAGCGCGCCGGACGCAGCCCGTTGCGATCGAGCGTCGCGCCGATCTGGCGGCCGTCGGTAAACGCGATCGCGGCCGGGCCGTCCCACGGTTCCATCATCGCGGCGTGATATTCGTAGAACGCGCGGCGGTTCTCGTCCATCAGCGTGTGCTGCTCCCACGCTTCCGGAATCATCATCATCATCGCGTGCACGAGCGGGTAGCCCGCCATCACGAGCAGCTCGAGACAGTTGTCGAACGACGCCGTATCCGATTGCCCCGGATAGATGAGCGGCCAGAGCTTCGGCAGATCCTCGCCGAGCACGGCGCTCGCGATCGCACCGGTGCGCGCGTTGAGCCAGTTGACGTTGCCCTTCACCGTGTTGATCTCGCCGTTGTGCGCGATCATGCGGTACGGGTGGGCCAGCTCCCATGCGGGGAACGTGTTGGTCGAAAAGCGCTGGTGCACGAGTGCGAGCGCGGAGACGACGCGCTCGTCCTGCAGGTCGCGGTAATAGACGCCCACCTGCCCGGCCAGCAGCAGGCCCTTGTAGACCACCGTGCGCGCCGACATCGACGGCACGAAGTATTCCTTGCCGTGCTTCAGCTTGAGCGCCTGGATGCGGTGGCTCGCCGTCTTGCGGATGACGTAGAGTTTGCGCTCGAGCGCGTCGGTCACCATGATGTCGCGGCCGCGCCCGATGAAGATCTGCCGGATGACCGGCTCGGTCGCCTTCACAGTGGGCGAGATCGGCATCGCGTGGTCCACCGGCACATCGCGCCAGCCGAGCACGACCTGGCCCTCGGCCTTGACCGTGCGCTCGAGCTCCTGCTCGCAGGCGAGCCGCGATGCGTGTTCCTTCGGCAGGAAGATCATGCCGACACCGTATTCCCCGGCCGGCGGCAGCGTCACGCCTTGCCGCCCCATTTCCTCGCGATAGTAGGCGTCCGGGACCTGAATCAGGATGCCGGCGCCGTCGCCCATCAGCGGATCGGCGCCCACGGCGCCGCGGTGATCGAGGTTATCGAGGATCTTGAGCCCTTGCTGAATGATCTCGTGGCTCTTCTGGCCCTTGATATGGGCGACGAAACCGACGCCGCAGGCATCGTGCTCGTTGCTCGGGTCATATAGACCCTGCGCGGCGGGGACCGTGGTGATCGGTTGCTTGTCGTTCATGGGGACACCGTCTGATGGGGGGCCGGACAGGCCGTTCGCATTAGGGCTTCGCGGGCCGCACCGCAGCACCCCGAAGAAAGGGCACGCGTCGGTCAGGCCGCTGGAAATCGGAATATACGCGACGAATCAAAGGAATAGCAACAAAAATCGCATGATACGACCCCAATTATCGCGCCGCATCATTGCGGTGCATTTTTAATGGGGACATATCAACAAAGCATGCAGATAGGCGCGTCAAAAGAAAAAGCGGCCCGCGATGGGCCGCTTCGGTCGCGCGCGCAGCACCGCCCGCGGCGGTCGCTGCGCCGAATGACGGCCGCCGGCGGGCGGCCGGAGAAACTCGCCGTGCTACTGCTGCGTCTGCGGCGTTTCGCGGACCTTTTTGGGTCGGCCGCGCGGCAACGGCGAAACGCGGCGGTTCGCGGCGCGCGCCGCCCACTCGCGATAAGACTCGCCGCCGAGCACCCAGCCTTTGAGCGTGGCCTGCTGCAACTCGTTGGTTTCGCGCTCGTCGAGCGGTTGCTCGCAAAGGTCCTTGTAGGCGCGTTGCCGTTCGAACGGCGTATTGCCGAGCGACCAGTAAAGAGGGTGGTCGGTCACGAGGCTGTCGACCGTGAGCCCGATGTGATGGCGATAGCTCGACCATCGGTAGTCCTCGCCTGCCGGGACGAGGTGCTCGCGCACGGGAGACAACTCGATCACGCGACTTGCGAGCAGGAAGTATCGCTCGCCTTCGATGACCGTCGCGCGATAGCGGCCTTCCCACAATGTGCCGCGCCGCGAGTATCGGCGGTTGAAGTGCGCGACGTAGCGCCTCCCGACCGCCTGCATCGCTTTGGGCAAGCTCGATTCGTCGCTCGGCGTGACGAGCAGTTGGACCGTGCCCGGCATCAGCACATAGGCGTGAACTGCCAGACGGTGATCGCGCGAAGCGGCTTTCAGGCAATCGACAAAAAGCTCGTAGTCCTGTTCGTCGACGAAAGCGGGCTGCTGGTCGAGTCCGCGCAGGATCACGTGCTGCGGCTGTTCAGGGACGTAAAGACGTGCAAGCCGTGCCATGCTGGATTCCGTTAGTACGTTGGTGATAACCCCAAGGGACGAAGCGCCGCGTGAGTCTGTGCGACGGGCTGATGCGGCTTGCGCCGCGTGCGTGCCACGCTAGGGAGAATGCTCTAGCGAGCGCGCTTGGTTTGTTTGAAACCTTCTACTCATAATAGGCGGGCCTTTTATGGAGGAAGACACATGAAATTAAAAGAGGCCATTACGGGGGCCGTCCTGGCGCTCGCCTGTACGACGGCTGCGCAGGCACAATCGGCTGGCACCTTCTACGCTACAACGGGGTGGTTCCATCTCGCCCCTCAAAGCTCCAGCGATCCGTTCAAACAAATCAGCCTCGGCGGCACGACGATCAACAGAGAGGTCGCCGGCACAGGTTCGACCGTCGACAACTCCGACACGCTGGGCCTGAGCATCGGCTACTTCATCACGGATCATCTTGCCGCCGAACTCGAAGGCGGCATCCCGCCGAAATTCAACATCGAAGGCACAGGCTCGTTCGCCTCGTACGGCAAGCTCGGAAGCGCCCGGCAATGGAGTCCCGCCTTGCTCTTCAAGTGGAATTTCATGAAGCCCGACGACCGGTTCCGGCCGTATCTCGGCATTGGCGTGACGCGCGTCTGGTTCAGCGACGCGAAGATCACCAACACTGCATTCGAGTCCGGCGTGCTTCATGGCAGTCCGACCTCCGTTTCGACGGATCGTTCCTGGGCCCCGGTATTCAATGCCGGTTTCAATTACTCGTTCAACAAACACTGGTTTGCCGGCGTGTCGATCTCGTACATTCCGGTCAGCGTGACCGCGGATCTCACGACATCCAACGTCGGGCCATTCGGCGTGACGTCGCACACGCAAGCAAAGATCAAGCTCAACCCGATCGTGACCTACGCAAAGATCGGGTACGCCTTCTAGCCTAGTGCAAGTTGAGCATTTGATGAACGCCGCTGTGATTCACGGCGGCGTTGTAATTTCAACCGTGGACATTGTTCGCCGGTAACGTTTCTACTCGTTTTTCATCGCATCTTTGCCGCGCCTGCCCGCGCGAACCGGTGCGCCCGCCACTGCCCGGGCGTTGGCACCGAAGTTGCGGCAGCATGGCTTCCCCGCAGTCGGACTGCGGGTTCGTCCATCCCGTTACTCGAAAACCGAGGGAGCGACCCATGACCGCACTACCGAATACGCGCGACGCGCTCGAAACCTCATGGAAAAGCGCCGGACGCCACGCACGTCGCATCGCGAGGCATAGCCGCAACGCCGCCGGCGATATCGGCGGCGAGATGCGCGAGCTACTGTCCGAGCTGGAGGAAACGCTGGCCGACGGCACACAGGCCGACGCGGCCGTCTTGCGCGAGCAGATGCGCAAACGACTCGACGCCGCGCGTGCCCGGCTCGACGGCACGCGCGAGACGATACGCCAACGCGCTGCTTCCGCCGTCTCCGGCGCCGAGCACTATGTACGGGAAAACCCGTGGGAGACGCTCGCGGTCGTTGGAGGACTCGCGCTGCTCACGGGCTGGCTGATGGCACGCAACCGCTGATTTCCCTTCACGCTCCTTCATGCCCCTTCACGCCCGGTCTTCGAGCGGTCGGGCTGCGCGTGAGCGTGCGCTCACACCCGCTCGAAAAAGTCCGCGCCGATGAGATCGATGCGATCCGTACAGATCGTATCGACACCCCAGCCGGCGAGTTCGCGGGCGCGTGAGAGATCGTTGACCGTATAGACGAGGAGGCGCAAACCCGCCGCCTTGATGTCGGCCACGCGCGCAGCGTCGAGGTGGCGATGGTTCACGTGCAGGGAAATGCAAGCCAGCCCCTCGGCCTGTTCCCGCCAATCGCGCGGAATGGCATCGACGAGCAGGCCCCTCGGTAACGAGGGGCCTGCCTCGCGCGCCGCCGTGAGCGCCGCCACCGAGAAGGAGGACAGCAGCGGGGCCGGTGCCTCGCCCGCCCACAGCCGCGCGGCCTCGGCAGCCACCCGTCGTCCGGTCTCGATGTCCCGGCCCGGGCACGGCTTGATTTCGACGTTCGCAGCCAGCCCGCGTGCCATGCAGCGTTCGGCCACCGCCTCGAGCGTCGGCATCCGCTCGCCGGCGAAGCGCGCGTCCCGCCAACTGCCCGCGTCGAGCGCGGCGAGTTCGGCGTAGCGCATACGCGCAGCCGCGCCCTGCCCGTTCGACGTGCGATCGACCGTGTCGTCGTGCAGCAGAAAGACGATGTCGTCCAACGAGAGCTTCGCGTCGAATTCGACCATCCTGTGGCCGAGTTGCGCGCCGGTATCGATCGCGGCCAGCGTGTTCTCGGGGGCAAGCGTTCCGCCGCCGCGATGCGCGGCCACGCGGGGGTACGGCCAGGGGTGCGTCTGCGTCGTCATGACTCTCTCATCGACTATGTCGGGCTCGCGACCGGCATGGGCGCCGGTTCTCGGGCGCCGGCTCGTTCAGGCGAGACCGGCGCGCGCGCCGCTCGTCGGATCGAAAAAGTGCAGATGCTCGGGCGGCAGCACGGCCGATACGACCTCTTGCCGTACAGGCCTGTGCGCGTGGGGTAGACGCACCGTCACATCGTGCCGGCCCCAGCGCCCATGCGCGAGATTGTCGGCGCCGAGCAGCTCGCACGACTCGACGACGAGCGGTGCCTGCGGCGGCCCCGCACGCGGCGTCATATGCTCCGGGCGAATGCCGAGTATCCAGTCGCGTCCGCACGCGATCTCCCGCCCGACACCCGGCACGTCTGCGAGCGCGAGCACGGGGCCGCCGCCCGCCACCTCGAACGTCCTGCCGTCGTCCGCGAGCCGCCCCTCGATCAGGTTCATCGCCGGCGAACCGATGAACCCCGCCACGAACACGGTCGCCGGCCGTTCGTACACTTCAGTTGGCGCACCGATCTGCTCGGCGCGGCCGCCGTTCATGACGATCACGCGCTGGGCAAGCGTCATCGCCTCGACCTGATCGTGAGTGACATAGACACTCGTGGTCGCCAGCCGCGCATGCAGGCGCTGAATCTCGAGCCGCATCTGAACACGCAGCTTCGCGTCGAGGTTGGAAAGCGGTTCGTCGAAGAGGAAGACGGCCGGCTCGCGCACGATCGCACGCCCCATCGCCACCCGCTGGCGCTGCCCGCCCGACAACTCGCGCGGCTTACGGCCCAGCAACGGCTCGAGTTCGAGAATCTTCGCGGCCGACGCCACGCGGCCATCGATCTGCGCGCGGTCGATGCCACGAATCTTGAGCCCGTACGCCATGTTCTCCCGCACGCTCATATGCGGATAGAGCGCGTAATTCTGAAACACCATGGCGATGTCGCGATCCTTCGGCTCGAGCGTGTTGACGACGCGGCCTCCGATAGCGATGTCGCCTTCGGAGACGCTCTCGAGCCCCGCGATCATCCGCAGCAGCGTGGACTTTCCGCAACCCGACGGGCCGACGAGCACGACAAACTCGCCGTCCGCGATGTCGGCATCGATGCCGTGCAAGACGAAGTGCTTGCCGTCGTAGCTCTTGCGAACGCCCTTCAAACTCAGCGCAGCCATACTTGGTCAGTTCTCCTGATGATCCGCCCGGGGCGGCAGCCCGTAGCGGCATTTACCGGCGTTTATTTTTCCGCGTCGACGAGCCCGCGCACGAACCAGCGCTGCATGGCGATGACGACGCCCAGCGGCGGCAGCATCGCAAGCAGCGTCGCGGCCATCACGAGATGCCAGGCCGTGGCGGCATCGCCGGAGGCGATCATGCTCTTGATGCCGACCACGGCCGTCATGAGCGACTGCTCGCTCGTGACGAGAATCGGCCACAGATACTGATTCCAGCCATAGATGAACGTGATGACGAAGAGGGCCGCGATGTTCGTTTTCGACAAGGGCAGCACGACGTCGAAGAAGAATCGCATCGGGCCGGCGCCGTCGATGCGCGCGGCGTCCATCAGTTCGTCGGGCAGCGTCATGAAGAACTGACGAAAGAGGAACGTGGCGGTGGCCGACGCGATGAGCGGCAGCGTGAGGCCGGCATAGGTATTGACCAGGTGCATCGACGAAACGACCTGCACCGTGGGAAAGATCCGCACCTCGACGGGCAGCATCAACGTGACGAAGATCAGCCAGAAGGCCGTGTTGCGCAGCGGAAAGCGGAAGAACACGATCGCGTAGGCCGAGATGATCGACACGGCGATCTTGCCGATCGAGATCGCGAGCGCCATGACGACGCTCGTCAGCAGCATGTGCCCGAACGGGCTCGCCGCGTTGCCGGTACCCTGATTCCAGATGCGTGCCACGTTCTCGAAGAGATGGCCGCTTGGCACGAGCGACAGCGGCACCGTAAACACTTCGCGCTCGCTCATGGTCGCCGCGCAAAAGGCCACGTAAACGGGAAATGCGATCACCACCACACCGAGGATCAGCACGGCGTGACAGAAGAGATCGAAGCCTTTGCGATTCTCGATCATGCGTACTGTACCTTGCGTTCGACGAAGCGGAACTGAACGACGGTCAGCGCGACGACGATTACCATCAGCACGACCGACTGCGCCCCCGAACTGCCGATATCGAGGCCCTGGAAGCCTTCGGCGAAGATCTTGTAGACGAGCGTTTTCGTCTCCTGGGCCGGCCCTCCTCCCGTAGCCGCGTCGATAACGGGGAACGTATCGAAGAAGGCATAGACCATGTTGACGACGAAGAGGAAAAACGTCGTCGGCGACAGCAACGGCAGAGCAATGCCGAAAAAACGCCGCACAGGGCCGGCGCCGTCGATCGCGGCAGCCTCGATCAACGAGCGCGGAATCGCCTGCAATCCCGCATAGAAGAAAAGAAAGTTGTAGCTGACCTGTTTCCAGACCGACGCCAGCACCACGAGAAACATCGCCTGTCCGCCATTGAGCGCATGGTTCCAGACGATGCCCGCCTTGGCCAGCGCGTAAGTGACGAGGCCTATGCTCGGATTGAAGAGGAATGCCCAGAGCACGGCGGCGAGCACCGGCGCCACGGCATACGGCCAGATGAGCAACGTGCGATAAAGCTTCGCACCGCGGGTGACCCGGTCGGCGCACATGGCCAGCAGCAACGACACGGCCAGGCCCGTCGCCGTCACGAGCGAGCTGAAAACGAGCGTCGTCTTGAACGAATCGAGGTAGAGCGGATCGGCGAACAGGTGCGCGAAGTTCGCGAAGCCGACAAATTCGCTCGACGTGCCGAACGCATCCTGCATTTGCGTCGACTGCCAGAGCGCCACGCCCGCCGGCCATAGAAAGAACACGGCGGTAATGGCCAACTGCGGCGCGAGGAGAAGATAGGGTAGCGGACTCGCCGCAAAACGGGAACGTTCTCGCATGACTTTTGGGTGCCTGCTCAATGACGCTGCCGCCCACACGCGCCGGATGGAACGGCACAGCGCGGGCGTTCTTCGGGTGGAACCGTCGTGCCGCGTGCCGGGCGCCCGGCACGCGGTGGGCGCCCGCAGGCTCAGGTGCCCGACTTCTCGAAACGGCGCAGCAGCTCGTCGCCGCGGGACACGGCCGAATCGAGGGCGTCCTTCGCGGTCTTCTTCTGCGCCCAAACCTGCTCGAGTTCCTCGTCGACGATCGTACGGATCTGCGGCATGTTGCCGAGTCGCAGGCCCTTCGTATACGGCAGAGGCGGCTTGTTCAACATCTGGCGGATCGCCGTATCCGCGCCGGGATGGCTCTTGTAGAATCCCGACTTTTCCGTTTCCTCGTAGGCGGCCTGCGTCACGGGCAGATAGCCCGTGTCCTGGTGCCACTTGGCGGCCACGGCCGGCGAGGAAAGATAGGTGAGGAACTTCACCACACCCTTGTAGACATTCGGATCCTTGCCCGAAAGCACCCAGAGGCTGGCTCCGCCGATGATCGCGTTTTGCGGCGCCCCCTTCACGTTCGCGTCGTAAGGCATCATGCCGGTACCGAACTCGAACTTGGCGTATTTGCGGATCGTCGCGAGCGAGCCCGAGGAACCCATGAGGATCCCGCAGTCGCCGCTATAGAATTTCGCCGCCGGTTCGTCCTTGCGGCCCGCATACGTGAACGTGCCGTCCTTCGCCATTTTCTGGAGGAAGGCGATATGGGCGACCTGCTGCGGCTTGTTGAACTCGAGCTTCGCGTCCGTGCCGTCGAAGCCGTTGTTGCGCGTGGCGAACGGCAGCCCGTGCCATGCGCTGTAGTTCTCGAGCTGCACCCACGCCTGCCACGCCGTCGTGAACCCGCACGACATGCCGGCAGCCTTCAGCTTCGCGGCGTCGTCGGCCAACTCCTGCCACGTCTTCGGCGGCTGGCTCGCATCGAGGCCCGCCTTCTTGAACGCGTCCTTGTTGTAGTACAGCACCGGCGTGGAGCTGTTGAACGGCATCGAAACGAGCTCGCCCGTCTTTGCATCGCTGTAGTAGCTCGCGATGGTCGGCACGAACTGCTTCGAATCGAGCGGCGTGCCGGCCTGCTTGAACACCTCGCTCACGGGAACGATGGCCTTTTTGGCCTGCATCATCGTGGCCGTGCCTACCTCATACACTTGCAGGATCGCCGGCGCATTGCCGCTGCGATAAGCGGCAATGCCGGCTGCGAGCGTCTGATCGTAAGTGCCCTTGAAGACGGGCACGATCTTGTAGTCGCTCTGCGATGCGTTGAACTGGTTGGCGATCTCGTTCACGCGCTCGCCGAGCGCGGCCTCCATCGCATGCCAGAACTGGATTTCCGTGGCGGCCGAGGCGACCTGCGTCGCACCGGCGAAGAGCACACCCCCGAACGCGAGCAACCGAACCAGCGTCTTGCAATCCCTCATTTCTTCTCCTTGGAAATAACGCGCCGATAAGCGCGCGGCCGGCACGGAGTCGAATCGGCCTCGTGCCGGCCGAACAGTTTAGTTATCGTTGATGACAAATAAACGTTGGTATTCCTTCAGGGCGTAGCGGTCCGTCATGCCCGCGATGTAATGCGCGATGAGCCGCGGCTGCGTGGCCGGGTCATCGGCGAAGTAGTCGGGCGGCAAGAGCCGCGGGTCTTCGGTGAACGCGGCAAAGAGCCCGCTGATGACGCGCCGCGCCTTGCTGGCCATACGCATCACACGGTAGTGCCGATAGAGATTCCTGAAAAGGAAGCGCTTGAGCTCGGCTGCCTGTGCCGCCACGGCGCCGCTGTGCGCTACAAGCACGGGGGCGGCGCGCACGGCGTCGAGCGAATCGGGCGCATGCTCGGCCAGATTGGCGCGCGTGGTCTCGATCAGATCGACGATGAGCGTATTGATGATGCGCCGCACCGTTTCGTGCACGAGACGCCGGCCATCGAGCTGCGGATGCGCGCGGCGGGCTTCCTCGTAGTGCCGCTGCCACAGCGCCACCTGCGAGAGCTGCTCGATAGTCAGGAGCCCTGAACGCAGGCCATCGTCGACGTCATGGTTGTTGTAGGCGATCTCGTCGGCGATATTGGCGATCTGGGCCTCGATCGAAGGCCGCTTGGCCGTCAGGAACCGCTCGCCGAGTTCTCCGAGCTTGAGCGCATTTTCGCGCGAGCAGTGCTTGAGAATGCCTTCGCGCGTTTCGAAGCAGAGGTTGAGGCCATTGAAGCCGCCGTAGTGCTCCTCGAGTTCGTCGACAACGGCGAGGCTCTGCAGATTGTGCTCGAAGCCGCCATGCTCGCGCATGCAGTCGTTGAGCGCATCCTGGCCCGCATGGCCAAACGGCGTATGACCAAGATCGTGCGCAAGCGAAATGGCCTCGACGAGATCCTCGTTCACGCGCAGGTTGCGCGCGACCGAGCGCGCGATTTGGGCCACCTCGAGGCTGTGAGTGAGACGCGTGCGAAACAGGTCCCCCTCGTGATTGACGAATACCTGCGTCTTGTATTCGAGGCGGCGAAAGGCCGTGGAATGGACGATACGGTCGCGATCGCGCTGGAACTCGGTGCGCGCGTGCGGCGCGGCCTCGGAATAGCGGCGCCCGCGCGAGCGCGCCGAGTGCGCCGCGTAGGGCGCGAGATGCGCTTCGAGCATGGCGACGGTCGGCGCGCCCCACGCCGGGGTCCGCGGATCGCCCGGCACGGCGCCGGCCGATTCGTCGAGCATCGGGTTCTGGTTCATGTCATCCCCCTCGAATCACGGCGCGGCGCCTGAGCTCGGCCGGCCGTCGTCAGATGCTGGCCGCGAGCGTTGCTCGCAGTACGTCTTCCGGCACGCCCGTCGTCATCGCCTCGCCAATGCGCTTGAGCAAGATGAACTTGATCTGGCCGGCCTCGGCCTTCTTATCGACCTTCATGAGGTCGATATAGCGGGCATCGCCGAGCGCCGGGGCTTGCACGGGCAGTTTTGCGGCGCCGACGAGGGCAACGATGCGCTTGCGCGCCGCGTCGTCGAGATAGCCGAGCCGCACCGAGAGATCGGCTGCCATTGCCATGCCGCAGCCGACGGCCTCGCCGTGGAGCCACTCGCCATAGCCGAGCCCCGCTTCGATCGCATGGCCGAACGTATGCCCGAAGTTGAGAATGGCCCGCAGGCCGCCCTCGCGCTCGTCGGCCGCCACGACCGCCGCCTTGATCTCGCAGCAGCGCTTGACGGCATGCGCGAGCGCGTCGGGATCACAGCCATTCAACGCATCGATATTCGACTCGATCCACTCGAAGAACGCCGGGTCGGCAATCGCGGCGGTCTTGATGATCTCGGCGATGCCCGCCGCGAGTTCGCGCCCGGGCAAGGTGCGCAATGCGCCGATGTCCGCCACGACGGCAAGCGGCTGGTAGAACGCGCCGATCATGTTCTTGCCGAGCGGATGGTTGATGCCGGTCTTGCCGCCCACCGACGAATCGACTTGCGAAAGCAGCGTCGTCGGTACCTGGATGAACGGCACGCCGCGCATGTAGCAGGCGGCGGCGAACCCCGTCATGTCGCCGATGACACCCCCGCCCAGCGCGATAAGCGTCGTCTTGCGGTCGGCGCGGCCCTCGAGCAACGCATCGAATACGAGATTGAGCGTCTCCCAGTTCTTGTAGGCTTCGCCGTCGGGCAGTACCACGGTGGAGACTTCCTTGCCGAGCGGCGCGAGCGCGGCGCGCAGCGCGTCGCCGTAGAGCGGCTCGACCGTGGTATTGGTGACGATCGTCACCGACGTGCCCGCGATGTGGGGCGCGAAAAGCGCGGTCTGGCCGATGAGCCCCGCGCCGATATGAATGGGATAGCTGCGTTCGCCGAGATCGACGTTGACGGTAATCATGAGTTTATCTGCCGAGTGATGCCGGCCATTTCGAGCTGCATCAGGACCGTGTTGACGAGGCCGTTGACGGATGGCCGCCCGGTTTCGACAACGAAATGCGCGCATTCGCGGTAAAGCGGATCGCGTATGTCATAGAGCGCTTCGAGCTTGGCCTTCGGATCGTCCGTCTGCAAAAGCGGGCGATTCTTGTCCTTGCGCGTGCGCAACCAGAGATCGTGCGGGTTCGCACGAAGATAGACGACGATGCCGCGCTTGTGAAGCAACTCGCGGTTATCCGCACGCAGTACCGCGCCGCCGCCCGTGGCAAGCACGATCGATTCGCGCGAGCTCAGCTCGGCGATGACCTGCGCCTCGCGCTCGCGAAAACCCACCTCCCCTTCCAATTCGAAGATGACGGGAATGCGCGCACCGGTACGCGCCTCTATTTCGTGATCGGAATCGAAAAAAGGCCGATCGAGCCGGCGCGCGACCGCGCGACCCACGGTGGTCTTGCCGGCCCCCATGAGTCCCACGAAAAAAATATTGGTGTGTGCGCCCTGCTCTTGCAACAGTATCCTCTGAACAATTCCGCTATGGCTCGTGGCGCAGCTTACTGGCAAAGGCGCCGGCTTGTCGAGTGCGCCCGCCCGGGCGTGGCCGGCCGTCATTGGTCAGCCCCGATCACGCGCGGCGTGATGAAAACCACGAGTTCGCTCGTCTGCTCGCGCGCCATCCGATGCCGAAAAAGCGCACCCAAAAGAGGTATTTTGCCTAACACCGGCACGCGCGTCACATCGTCGCGACGCGATTGCTCATAAATACCGCCGATCGAGACCGTACCGCCATCCTCGATTTCCACCCGTGTGCGTACGCGCTTCGTGTCGATGGCGGGCCCGGCCGCGGTCGCCTCGCCTACGCTGTCCTTGGCGATATCGAGATCCAGCACGACGCGGCCGTTCGGGGTAATCTGCGGCTCCACGTCGAGCCGGAGCGTCGCGCGGCGAAACTGGACGCCCGAGACGCCGTTGCGCACTTTGGCCTGGTATGGCAGCTCGGTGCCCTGTTCGACCGTCGCCTTCATGCGATCCGCCGTGACGATGCGCGGGCTCGACACGAGTTGCCCGCGCCCCTCGGCCTCGAGTGCGCTGAGCTCGGCCGTGACGAGGCGCGTCGCGCGCGCCGCGAAGAGCGTCAAGCCGGCCGTGGCCGCCTCGAATCCGCCCAGCCCGCGTGCGGCAAGGTCGTGCACGAGCCCGTTGGCGCCGCCGCCGCCCAAGCCCGCTGCCTCGCGGCCGGCTCCGTTAGCCGCGGCGGCAGCCCGCACCGAGAGGCGGGCGCCGAGATCGCGCGAAAACCCTCGCGCACCCTCGACGATGCGAGCCTCGATAAGCACCTGCCGGTTCGGCTTGTCGATCGCCTCGACGAGCCGGGCCACCTGGGCGAGGCGAGCGTCCAGGTCGGTCACGAAGAGCAGGTTCGTGCGCGCATCCGCCATCGCGGCGCCACGTTTCGAAAGCACACGCTGCGCGCCGGCCGCCGTCAGCAGGCGCTGCACGTCTTCCGCACGCGGGTAGCGCAAAACGAACGTGCGGCTCGCGAGTGGCTCGAGATCGGCCGCACGGGCATGGGCTTCGAAGCGTTGCCGCTCGCGCGCGGCGAGCTCCGCCACCGGCGCGACCCAGATCACGTTGCCTCTGCGCGTCATCGCGAGGCCCTTGGCGTCCAGCAGCGTATCGAATGCCGTCCGCCACGGCACGTCGTTCAGAAAGAGCGTGACCGGACCGCGGGCGCGCTCGCTCGCGACGATGTTCAGGCCCGTAAACCGCGCAAAGGCGTCGAGCACGTCGGCGAGGCTGGCTTCGCGAAAGTGCATCGTAATCGGCGCATCGTCGAGCACGCGCGGGCGGCCCCCCGCCGCGCCCGCACTCAGGCGCGGCGCGGGGGCAAGCGGCACCGGCGGTCCCTCGAGGCGCACGCCAGCCGATGCGCCGGGCTGCGCCTCGGGCAACGGCGCGAGCCCTTGTCCGAGCCGATCTTGACGTGCCGGTCGGTCTTCCGATTCGCCGCTCGGCCCTTCGGCCGCATCATTGGCTGCTTCGTTGGCGTGGTGCGCAGCGTCCGGTGCCCGCCGCTGGGCGCGCGCATCACGCGACGATGAAAGGGCCAGGCCTACGTCATCGTCTTCGTCGTCATCATCGCCAGGCTCTACTTCGCCAACGCCGGGCGGGACATCGTCCAACTCGGCAACCGGCGCGGCGCGCTGCGATTCACCCCCGGCATCGAGCGGCGCGGCGGTGTGCTCGCGCATCTGGCCGGGGGTCCAATCGGCCGGCCAGGGCGGCAGCGGGGGGATGGCCGCGCGCCCAGGCCAGCTGGCGACCGCGCCAACCGCGATCAGCCACGCCGACACCGTCGATCGCGGACTCACGACGCCTCCTCTGCCAGCGTCATCACGCGTTCGCCGGCCTGTCCCGCAAGCGTGACGGCGCGCGGGCCGATGCGCACGAGCCGCTCGAGCCCGACTGCCTGCCCCGCCAGCCGCACCATGGTGCCTTCGCTCGTGTCGAGAACCGCAATCGAACGGTGCCCATCGCGCATGGTCCCGAGCAGCCGAACGGCTCGCACCTGTCGGGCGGCTTGCTGCCGCGAGACATCGAACGGGTCATGGAACCACGGTTGCCGCTCCTCGCCGCGGGCGCGCTGGCCGTCCGGCGCCGCTTCGCCCTCCCGGGCAATCGGCGATGCGGGCAGTCCCTCGTGGACACGCAGCGTCGTTTCGAGCAGCAGCATGCCGTCCGCCTGCTCGACGCTGAACTCAACCGGCACGACGAGCACGGGCAGCGTCGAGAGCCTCTGCACGAATCCGACGAGCCCGGCGAAGCTCGTCCGTGCCGACATCCGCACCGGGCGAACCGCGTGGGGGCCGTCCCCGACTACCGCACGCGGCTCGAGAGTGCGAATCGTCATGCCGTGCCGGGCTGCCAGCGTCGATACGGCTTGCCAACGCGGGCCTGCCGACGAGGAGACATCGGGGTTGCGTTCGGGGCCCGCCTGCATACGCCCGCGAACCGATGGCAACTCCGCCACGCGTGCGCGCGCCGCTTCGACGCGTCGCGCGAGTTCGGCCGGTGCCGGCTGCCCGGCGAGATGCCCGTCGAGCCCGGCGACGTGTGCGCCATACCAACTGCACGCGAACGCCGCAACGGCCGCCGCCGCGGCGGCAACGCACCGGTGCGCGGCCCCCCAGGCGTGCGGCGCCGTTGCTCCCACCCGGAACCAATGTCCGATCCTCGCGACCCTGACATGACCGGGCGAGGCCGGCGCACTATGCCGAAACGCGGCACCAGGGGCGATGAATGCCGTGCTCATGGCCGTGCCCCTGTGGCCCGCGGCGGCGCCCCCGCAGCGGAGGCGCCCACGCGTGCCCATTCGAGACGAGCCACGACGTCGACGGGAAGGGCACTTCGCCGGGCCCCCCGGATATCGGTTATCTCGGCGGCGCGTACACCGGGCACGCGGGCGAGGCGCCCGATCCAGCCTGCGGCGACGGTGGAATCCGTTGCCCCAGCCCGCAACTCCACACCCGCTTCGGTATGGTGCAGCCGATAAAGCGCGACGCCCGGAGAGGGCTCGCCACTCAAGGCATCGACGAGCGCCGACAGGTCCCGGCCCGGCCCTGCAAGACGGGCGACGAAGATATCGCGCTCGCGCGCCTGGGTCTCGATGGCGTCGAGCCGCGCACGCTCGGCGAGCAGCGGCTCGAGCCCGCGCAGCTGCGCTGCGAGCGCCGAGCGCGGACCGGCCTCGCGCGCATCCCCGAAGGCATTCCACGCGATTGCCGCTCCTGCCGCCGCAATGCCGGCCGCGGCTGCCGACGCGCACTCGATGAGCCGCCGGCGGCCACGGCCACGCTTGAGCGCCTGCCGGTACGGCAGCAGATTCAATCCGCCAAGACACAGGCCCGTCACGCACCCATCGCGGTTCGTAAGCAGCCTTGCGGTCATGGCGCCTCCCCGCGCAGCGCGAGTCCGAAAGCAACGGCGAACGCAGCCGCTCGCGGCTGGCCGCAAGCATGCGGGAACTGCCCGCGCACGCTGCCGTCGACGAATGCCGCGCAATCGAACGTCGAGACTGTGCAGCCGAGCGCATCGCCGATATCGGCAAGCGTCAAGCCATAGCCCTCGAGCCTATCGAGGTCGCCTGCGACGATCGCGCGCGCCAATGCCCGAGAGCCCGAAAGCCCGCGCAGCGCCGCTACCGGATCGCCGCCGGCGGCGCAGTGGATTTCGTCTGCCGGCGTGCCATGCTCGACGCGCCACGCGTAAAAGCCGTCTGCACCAATCCAGACAGCCGCGTACGCGTCGCCCTCTTGCCGCTCGAGCGCTGCCGCCCGGCAAAGAGCACGGCAAGCCGCCAGCGGCTCGGCATCGACGGCATCGAGCACGACGCCCGCCGCGGCCGCCACCTCCACGCGCATCTCCACCCATTGCCGTTGTGCAGCCGCGATCATGAGAGATGGATCGCCGACGGCATGGCTCGATGCCCCCGCGGACATAACCCCAACCGGGTGCCCCAGCGACCAATCGAGCGCGAGCGTGTCACCCGGAAAGCCCGTGACACGCTCGGCCTGGGCCCGCACCAGGGGTTCCATGGCCGGCAAAGCCGCGTCGGACAAGGCAGCAGCGGTCATGGTCATTGCGGGGTGCCGGGCGGCGGGCACCAGCGCACGAAAAACGGCGCTGCCGGGCAGTGCCATGGCGTAGGACACGGCGCGCGCGCCGTGCCGGCCGGGCCACGCGTCGACGAGCCGCGCGAGCGCCGAGGCCGCAGCCTCGCGTTCGGCCGGCGCCGCGCCGCCTTGCCAGGCGGGCTCGAGCGGCGCCGCGCCGAACCACTCCACGCGGACAGACGCCGCGTGAGAGCCGCCGCGGCTCAGTATCGCGAGCCGCACTTCCGTTGTGTCGAGATCGATGCCGCCGGCATAGCGGCGTGCGCCGCGCCGGCGGCGCGTCAGGATGGGCATGTTTTCTCCTCGAGGCAGCCCCCGCGTGGCGGCCGCCCTGCATGTTTTGACGTGGAGAAATTGTGCGAACGGCAGTATCGTCTGAACACTCGGCCGGACGGCCAATCGATTTAGAGACAAGAGGAAGCGGAAGCGTCGTGCGGATCCCCCCCATTAAGCCAATCGAAAGGCGCATCGAGCGCCGGCTATAATCGCGGCCTCAGCCCTCAGCTTTTTTATGCAGCCGATCGACCCTCCCCCGCCAGAGTCCCCCCCGCCCTCCGCCAGCGCCGCATCGCCGCGCTGGCGGCGCGTGCTCGTGAAGTGTCTCGTATGGTCGGCCGGGCTTTGCGCCGCAGGCGCAGTGAGCGTCGGGCTGGTGCTCGGCTACGGGCTCGTGGTCGCCAGCCCACGGCTGCCGTCGATCGAGGCGCTCACCGATTACCGCCCGAAAATTCCGCTGCGCATCTACACGGCCGACCACATCCTGATCGGCGAATTCGGCGAGGAGCGGCGCGATGTCGTGCACATCGCCGACGTACCCGTATTCCTGAAGCAGGCGATCCTCGCGATCGAAGACGCTCGCTTTTACGATCATGGCGGAGTCGATCTCGCGGGCATCGTGCGGGCAAGCGTGGCGGCGCTCTACAACGGCCACGCGACGCAAGGCGCGAGCACGATCACGATGCAAGTGGCGCGCAACTTCTTCCTGTCGAGCGAAAAGACGTACACGCGCAAGGTGTACGAGATGATGCTCGCCTACAAGATCGAGCGCGAACTCTCGAAGGACCAGATCCTCGAGGTCTACATGAATCAGATCTACCTCGGTCAGCGCGCCTACGGGTTCGCATCGGCCGCGCGGATCTATTTCGGCAAGGACCTCAGGCACATCACGCTCGCCGAAGCCGCCATGCTCGCCGGCCTGCCGAAAGCCCCGTCGGCTTATAACCCGATCGTCAACCCGGCGCGGGCCAAGCTGCGCCAGCAGTACATCCTGCAGCGCATGCTGGAACTCGGCGACATCACCCAGGCCCAGTACGACGCAGCCGCCAACGAGCCGCTCGCGGTCGTGAGGACGCCCGTACAGCAGTTCAGCGTGCACGCTGAATACGTGGCCGAGATGGTCCGCCAGGCAATGTACGCGCAATATCACGACGAAGCCTACACGCGCGGGCTCTCCGTCGTGACGACGATAGACTCTGCCGATCAGGCCAACGCCTACCGTGCGTTGCGGCGCGGCCTTTTGGCCTATGACGCGCGCCGTGGCTACCGGGGGCCCGAGGGCTATATCGCACTGCCGCCTTCGGCCGACGCACGCAAGGATGCTATCGCCAATGCGCTCGCGAGCCGCCCCGACAATGGCGAGATCGCGGCCGCCGTGGTGACGGCCGCCGAGCCGCGCCGCGTCGAAGCCTCGTTCGGCGACGGCACCGTGATCGCGCTCGAAGGGGACGGCCTGCGTTTTGCCGCGAGCGCGCTCTCGCCGCGCGCGCAACCGAACGCCCGCATCCGGCCCGGTGCGATCGTGCGTGTAGCGAGACGCGACAACGGCAGTTGGGGAATCGTGCAGTTGCCGCAAGTCGAAGGCGCCTTCATTTCGATCGTGCCGCAAGACGGCGCGATCCGCTCGCTCGTCGGCGGGTTCGATTTCAACAAGAACAAGTTCAATCACGTCGTGCAGGCATGGCGCCAGCCCGGCTCGAGCTTCAAGCCATTCATCTACTCGGCCTCGCTCGAAAAGGGCCTGGGCCCCGCCACCGTCATCAACGACGCCCCGCTCTTTTTCAGCGCGGCGCAAACGGGCGGTACGCCGTGGGAGCCGAAGAACTACGGCGGCGGCTTCGACGGCCCGATGACGATGCGCACGGCATTGCAAAAATCACGCAACCTCGTGTCGATCCGCATCCTGGCGCATATCGGCACGCACTACGCGCAGCAATACATCACGCGCTTCGGCTTCGACGCAGAGCGTCATCCGGCCTATCTGCCGATGGCGCTGGGGGCGGGCCTCGTCACACCGCTGCAGATGGCCGGGGCCTACTCCGTCTTCGCCAACGGCGGCTATCGCGTGAACCCCTACCTGATCTCGGAGGTGACGGACCCGCAAGGCATCGTCCTCGCGCGCGCGCAGCCGATCGTCGCCGAGCAGAGCGCGCCGCGCGCGATCACCGAGGCCAATGCCTATGTGATGACGAGCCTGCTGCAAAGCGTGGCGCAGCGCGGCACGGGAGCGAAGTCGAACGAGTTGGGCCGCAAGGATCTCGCCGGCAAGACGGGCACGACGAACGAATCGCGCGACGCGTGGTTCGCGGGCTACCAGCACACGCTTGCCGCGATCGCATGGGTCGGCTATGACAACCCGCGCAGCCTCGGCGATCGGGAAACGGGCGGCGGCGTGGCGCTGCCGATCTGGATCGACTACATGCGCGATGCGCTCAAGGGAGTGCCGGCCTACCAGATGCCGATGCCGGCAGACGTTCAGTCGCTCGCCGGCGAGCTTTACCTGGACGGTTTCCAGCCGGGCCAGGGCTTCGTCGCGTCGGTCGGCGTGCCGTCTCCCGAAGAGAGCACGGGAGACGGGCAGCCGGAGGTGGCCGGAGCATCGGGCACACACCCCGCCGCGTCCGCGGAGGACGAATCGCAACGCGTCACCAATCTGCTCGACGGCAGGTAGGGCACACCGGCCGCAACGAGGCGGGCACGTCGCTGAACGTCGCCGAACGTCGCAAAGGGACGCGTCAGGAAGGCACGACGAACGTAACCGGCTCGCCCGCGTGCTGCGTCGCGTATTCGGACAGCGCGGCGAAGAACTCGGCGCCGCTGCGCGTGTCGCGCCACTGGCCGTCCGCATATCTGAAGTGAAAGCCGCCCGCCTTCGCCGCGATCCAGATCTCCTGCATCGGCGGCTGCAGATTGACGATGATCTTCGAGCCGTTGTCGAACTCGAGGGTGAGCACGTTGCCGTTGCGGGACGCTTCGATATCCGCATCGATGTCGTCGAGCGCCCCCTCGATCGCGGCGAGGACCGCTTCGGCCCGGGTGAGGTAGTCATTGTCGGTCATGCTAAACTCCGGCGCTTAAACACATTCACAGGCCATTCAGAGGCAGTCATGCGAGTCGTTTTCAGGATGAGCGCGATTGTAGCGGCTTTGGCCGTTGCGGCAAGCGCGTCGTTGGCAGGCTGCGGCCAACGCGGGCCACTCTATCTGCCGACCGTACCGCCGCTGCCGCAAAAACCGGGCACGCAACCCGTGCCGCAGGCCGCCCAGGCAGATATCGCACCCGAGGCCGAAACGCCTTCGGCCACCTCGGCGCCGCTCATGTTGTCGCCTGCCGACGAACTCGGAACGGGATCGAGCGCGAAGGCTCGAGCGCCCGCAAGTGCGCCGTCTTCGGTCAGCGCGCCCAACGAGTGAAGCAGCGAAACGCCCCAACCCGTAGCCCAGCATTCGAGTCCCGCGCATGTCCCAATCCGCCTTCCGGTACGTCGACGGTGTGCTGCACGCCGAAGGCGTCAGCGCCGTCGCTCTGGCCGACCAGTTCGGCACGCCGCTTTATGTCTATTCGCGCGCGGAGCTCACGCGTGCCTACGGAGCCTATGCGCAGGCGTGCGCGGGCCGCCGCGCATCCGTGCACTTTGCGGTGAAGGCGAACAGCAACCTCGCCGTGCTCAATGTGTTCGCCCGGCTGGGTGCCGGCTTCGACATCGTGTCCGGCGGCGAACTCGCACGCGCACTGGCCGCCGGAGGCAAAGCGGAGCGCATCGTGTTTTCGGGCGTCGGCAAGAGCGCCGATGAAATGCGCGAAGCGTTGAACGCAGGCGTGAAATGCTTCAACGTCGAGTCGATTCCGGAACTCGACAGGCTCGACGCGGTGGCCGGCGAACTCGGCAAAAAGGCACCCGTCTCGCTACGCGTCAACCCCGACGTCGATCCGAAAACGCACCCGTACATCTCGACCGGCCTCAAGGCGAACAAGTTCGGCGTTGCCTTCGACGAAGCACGCGCGGTCTATCGGAACGCCGCCGCGATGCCGCATCTCGACGTGGTCGGCATCGACTGCCATATCGGTTCGCAGATCACCGAAATCGCGCCCTATCTCGATGCGCTCGACAAGTTGCTCGACCTCGTCGAGCAAATCGAGGCCGACGGCACGACGATCGAGCACATCGATGTGGGCGGCGGCCTCGGCATCACGTATGACGACGAAACGCCGCCCGACACGGCGCTCTTCGTGCGAACGCTGCTCGACCGTATCGAGGCGCGCGGCCACGGTCACCGCGAGGTGTTTTTCGAGCCGGGCCGCTCGCTTACGGGCAACGCAGGCGTGCTGCTCACGCGCGTAGAGTTCCTGAAGCCGGGCGCGGAAAAAAACTTCGCGATCGTCGACGCTGCCATGAACGACCTCGCCCGCCCGGCGATGTACCAGGCGTATCACGCGATCGAGCCCGTGGTGCCGCGCAGCGCTGCATCGCGCGTGTACGACGTTGTCGGCCCCGTGTGCGAAAGCGGCGACTGGCTGGGCCGGGAACGCTCGCTCGCCATCGCGCCCGGCGATCTGCTCGCCGTTCGCTCGGCGGGCGCCTACGGCTTCGTCATGAGCTCGAACTACAACACGCGCCCGCGGGCGGCCGAGGTGATGGTCGACGGTACCGAGGCGCATCTCGTGCGCCCGCGTGAGACGGTACGCGAACTCTTCGCGACTGAAACGATCCTGCCGCGCTGAACCGGCACGCGCGCTCCGCCTGAACGGATCTAGGCGCGCTGCCGGCGCTCGCGCGCTTTCGCCAGCAGCCATACGGCCAGCCGCCAGCCGAGCAGGGCAACGACGATCGCCCCATAGATCTTCGGCAGTTGCAGATCGTGCTTGCCGGCCTTCAACCACCAGAAATGCAGGATGGCGAGCGCCGCGATCGCGTAGACGGCGCGGTGCAGCGTCTGCCAGCGGCGGCCGAGCTTGCGCGCCGCCGCGCGTGGCGACGTGGCGGCGAGCACGATCAAAAGGACGAACGCAGCAAAGCCGACGGTAATGAACGGCCGCTTGCCGATATCCTTGACGATCTCGGCGATGTCGAACCACTTGTCGAACCAGAGATAAGTCACGAAGTGCAGGCATGCGTAGAAAAACGCGTAAAGCCCGAGCATGCGGCGAAAACGCAGCAAGGCGGTAAAGCCCGTCATCTTGCGCACCGGCGTCACGGCCAGCGTGATGCAGAGAAAGACGAGCGTCCAAAGGCCGGTCGACCATGTAATGAAGCGAATCGGGTCTGCGCCCAGGCCACCCGTGAGGCCGAGCACGAGCAGTCGCACGAGCGGATACCAAGCCGCCACGAACACAGCGACCTTCGCCGGTGCGACCCATCGATCGGCCCGGCGTGCCGGCGCGGCCTTCGCTGAGCGCAGGTTGCGCGCGGCGCTCGCATTGCGCTCGCGCGGGAGCGTCGAGGTATCGGTCGTCATTTCGGTATGCCCCGTTCGTCAAGACTCAGAAGTTCTTGCGCAGATCCATGCCCTGGTACAGAGAGGCGACGAATTCCCCATAACCGTTGAACATCAGCGTCTTGCGTTTCGGCGTAAAAAAGCCGTCCTCTCCAATCCGGCGTTCGGTGGCTTGACTCCAGCGCGGATGATCGACATTGGGGTTCACATTCGAATAGAACCCGTACTCGTTCGGCGCGTAGGTATTCCAACTCGTCGGCGGTTGCTTTTCGACGAAGCGGATCTTCACGATCGACTTCGCGCTCTTGAAGCCATATTTCCAGGGCAGCACCATGCGGATCGGCGCGCCGTTCTGGTTCGGGAGCACTTGCCCATAAAGCCCGACGGCGAGCAACGCAAGCGGATTCATCGCTTCGTCCATGCGCAGGCCCTCGGAATAGGGCCAATCGAGAATGGGGTCGGATAGCCCGGGCATCTGCGATCGATCGGCCAGCGTGATGAACTGCACGTACTTGGCGTTGCCTGTCGGCTGCGCGCGCTTGACGAGTTCCGCGAGCGGAAAGCCGATCCACGGTATGACCATCGACCAGCCTTCGACGCATCGGTGGCGATAAACGCGTTCCTCGAGCGGCGCCAGCTTCAGCAAATCGTCGATGTCGTAGACCTTCGCATTCTTCACCTCGCCCTCGACGCTTACGCGCCACGGATGCGGGCGCAAGCTCCCCGCGTTGTGCGCCGGGTCGCTCTTGTCGGTGCCGAATTCATAGAAGTTGTTATAGGTGGTGACGTCCTGGTAAGGCGTCGGTTTGTCGGACACGACGAACTTCGCGTTGGTGACCGCGGCGAGCTTTTTCGCTCGCGCATCGGGCGACGCGTAGGTGGCCTGAGCGGTTCCGCTCGCACCGAAGAACCCGCCGGCAGCCGCGAGACCGGCAAACCCGGCCGCGCGCAGGAGCCGCCGCCTGTGCTCGAACACAGCACGCGGCGTAATTTCGCTCGGGCTGACATCCTCGCCGGCGAGAAGAATGCGCTGCTCTCGTTTGATCAACACGATGACTGCTCCTCTCAAATAACGCGGGACACGGCATTCATGGCCCGCCAGCCGTATATACCGCGCGTGGGCGTGTTTGGATGCACCTGAAATCCGCAGACGAAAAAAAACCGCCGAAGGTGGCCCGGCGGTCTTTTTCGGTACCGATCGGCCCGGGCACGAAACAACGCCCGGGCGCGCCTGCCTGCGGCTTACAGCTTGCCGTAGCTGTGCAATCCCGAGAGGAACATGTTCACGCCCAGGAATGCGAACGTCGTCACGAGCAGCCCTGTAAGCGCCCACCAGGCCGCCACGGCGCCGCGCAACCCCTTCATGAGCCGCATGTGAAGCCAGGCCGCGTAGTTGAGCCAGACGATGAGTGCCCAGGTTTCCTTCGGGTCCCAGCTCCAGTACCCACCCCACGCCTCGGCGGCCCACAGCGCACCGAGAATCGTCGCGATCGTGAAGAATGCGAATCCCACCGCGATCGACTTGTACATGACGTCGTCGAGCACGTCGAGCGAGGGCAGGCGATCTGCGAGAACGCCGCGTTCCTTGGCCAGATACGCCACGCCCACCATGGCCGAAAGTGCGAAGCTGCCATAGCCGATGAAGTTGGCGGGTACGTGGATCTTCATCCACCAGCTCTGGAGCGCGGGCACGAGCGGCTGGATCTGCTGCGCATCGCGCGCGATCGAGTACCACATCAGGAAGCCGACCGCCGCGCCGATCACGAGCAGTACGAACGAGCCGAGCGCCCGGGTACCGTAATGCACCTCGTAGTACAGATAGAAGAGCGCCGTGATGAGACAGAACAGCACGAACACTTCATAGAGGTTCGAAATCGGAATGTGCCCGACGTCGGCACCGATGAGGTAGGACTCGTACCAGCGCACCATCAGGCCGGTGAACCCCATCAGTACGGCGAACCAGGTCAGCTTGGAGCCGATCGCGCCGCCCGACGGCGACCGCGAAAGCATGCCGATCCAATAGAAGACCGTGGCGAGCACGAAGAGCGCGCTCATCCAGAGAATAGCCGACTGGCTCGACAGGAAATATTTGAGGAAAAAGGCGGAGTCGGCCCGCGTCAGGTCACCGTGATAAAGCGAAATCGACGAGAGCGCGAGCACGGCGATGCCGGCCATCAACAGGCGGGCAGGCTTCCAGCGCCAGCCGAGCACGACAAGCGCGGGCGTCGAGCCTGCGAGCACGAGCTTGTCGTAATAGTTCATGTAGGCGTGGTAGCGCGAAAGGGCGAAGCCCGCACCCGCCACGAGGGCCAGCGCGAAGAGCCAGTCGATCGCGGTGAGCCGCCGCAGAAACGAACGCTCGTCAAGGACCCCGGCTGCGGGGGCGCTCGCCGTGGGGTGCGAGCGGGAGGCGTTGGTCAGATCCATGATGTTACCGAGTATGATCGTGCGCGCCGTCGCCCGGCGCGGTTGCTGCTTCATGGGCGGTCGTGCCGAGCGTCGCGCCCACCGTGTTGCGCGTACGCGCGAATTCCTTCTCGAAGTCGAGCGTCTTGCGTGCCGTCGACATCGCCATGACCACCAAGACGCCCGAGGCCGTCTCCTTGAGCCAGAACCAGAGCCGCCGCTCGCGGACGTAGAACATCGAAAAAATGCCGATCACGAGCAGCAGGCTGCCAAGATACACCAGTTTCTTGCCGGGTGCGCGCGTGAGCTGGAACACCGACGCCTGGACCTGCGTGAACGAGTCGAGCTGCAGATAAACCGGCGATCCGTACAAAAAGCTGTCGGAAAGCGCATTGATCGAACTCTGCACGAAGCGCGTCGCGCTCGCGTCGGCCTTCATGTCGGGCTCGCCGGCTTGCTCGCGGGCGAGCTGCCAGAGGTCCCACATCGAGCCTTCGAGCATGCGCAGCAACAGCGATGCCGCCTTTTCCTGCTCACCTTTCGGTACCGAGCGGTCGATGAAGGTGGCGATGGCTTGAAAGCCGGCGCTGTTCTGCCCCATCGGCGTCTTGCCGAGACCGTCTTCCGCTCCGGCGAAGAGCGTCAGCACGCGTTGGGCGCTTTCCTGGAGATGCTCGCGCAGAGTCGGATTCTGCTCCACCACGGCGCGCGCGGCGAAGCGCTGGGCCGCAGCGTTGCGCAACGACGGGTTCTCGAGCGCCGAGCGCAACAGCATCCATTCCTTGACGGTACCGTCGCTGCCGGCCGGAATGCGCAGGAAGCGGAACGGATCGTCGGGCGCGAGCCTGACACCGGCGAGGAAAACGCGCTCGCCGTCGATCTCGACGGGCAGCATATAGTTGTTGAATTCGCGCGCCTGGCCGTCCGTGCCGCGAATCTTGTATTGCACCGAAGGGCCGACGTTGTGCAGATCGAGCGGCTTGGAACTCTTCGCGCCCGAGCCGAGCCGATTATCGAGGAACTGCTCGACCGGATGCGCGCTCACACCGCGCGCATCGGTCTTACCCTTGGCGTCGGTGATGTTCTCGACATTGATCGCCCGGAAATCGGTGAACTCGACGGTCTGCCCCGCTACCCCTGGCATCGAAGCGGAAAGCGGCGCGGCCGCGCCGATCGTACCCGAGATCGGCATCGTTTTCGTCGCGTCGCCGGTCATGGGCCATGCCGTCAGGCTCAATTTCGAGCCACCGTCCTGAAAGCTCGACTGGTAGATCGAGATACCGTCGTACTCGAACGGCTTGTTGACCTCCACGCGAGCGGGAATGCGCTGGCCCGTCTTGTGGTCGACCACGACGATGTCGCTCGCGAAGAGCTTCGGCATACCAGTCGAGTAGTAGTCGACGATGAACTTCTTCAGTTCGATCGAAAACGGCAGATCCTGGATCAGCGAACCGTTCGGCTGATTGAGGATGGCGGTGGAGACATGCTGCCCCTCCGGCACCCAGGCGTAGCCGCGGAAAGTCGGGTTGGACTCGGAGAGCCGGTGCTCGGGCGAGATTTCATTGATGACGCCGTTGCTCGTCACGGGAGACTTGCCGAAGAGCCACATCTGGAATTTGATCGGCAGATTGCTGTCGAGCAGCCCGCCGATGCAGATGACCACGATGGCGAGGTGCGCGAAGATGTAACCGATCTTGGCAAACGCGCCGCGCTTGGCAGCGATCAATGTCGCGCCTTCGTTTTCCCGAACGACATGCCGGTATCCGAGCCGGCCGAGCAGCGCGGCGAGGCGCGCGGTCGTATCGGCGCGCGTGGCCGTACCGGCGAGCGCGTATTCGGCCTTGTGATGAAAGGCACGCAGGCTGCCTTCGCGGACCTTGTCCTTCCAGCTCTTCATGTCGGCGATCATCTTGGGCGCGTTGCGCAGCACGCAAAGCGAGATCGAGACGATCAGAAAACCGAGGATCAGCATGAACCACCAGGCACTGTAGACCGTGTAGAGGCTCAAGCCGCGGAAGATGTCCGCCCAGAACGGGCCGAACTGGTTGACGTAGTTCGGGTACGGGTCGTCCTGCGTCAGCACGGTACCGACGACGCTCGCAATGGCGAGCACGACCAGCAGCGCGATCGCAAAGCGCATCGAACTCAGTAATTCGACGGCGCTGCGCAGCACCCGCCGTTCCGACTTCAGTTCAAAACCCGACGTGGTAACACTCATTCCTGCTCCAAACTACCATGCAAAAAAGGGTAGGGCCGCCGACGCAGCGGCGCCCCACCCTTTTCTTGTTTTCGTTCGCGTCTCAGTGCCGCGCGCGGCCTGCCACGCCAGCCCTGACGGCTCGCTCAGTGCAGACCGGCCATGTAATCGGCCACGGCCTTCAGCTCTTTCTCGCTCAACCGCGAGGCGATGGGCTGCATCACCTCGTTCTTGCGCGTGCCGCCGGCAAATGCGGTGAGTTGCGCGCTCGTATAGTCGGCCCACTGGCCCGATACGCGCGGATACTGCACCGGCAGGCCCTGGCCCGTCGGCCCGTGACAGCTCGCGCAGGCCGGCACGCCCTTGTCTGCGATACCGCCCCGATAGATTTTCTGCCCCAGCGCGACCGTTGCCGCGTCGTGCGCTGCGCCGCCCTTCGGCACCTGTTGCGCGAAGTAGGCGGCCACGTTGGCCATGTCCTGATCGGAAAGCGGACCGACGATACCCGCCATGATGGGGTTCTGACGCGCGGCGACCTTCTCGCCCGGCTTGACCTTGAAATCATTCAACTGCTTGACCAGATACGCCTGATGCTGCCCGGCGAGCTTGGGAAACGCGCTGCTCGCACTGTTGCCGTCGGCGCCATGGCAAGCCGCACAGACCCCAGTCGCGATCGCCTGCCCCTTCGTTGCATCTGGTTTTACCGCTTCTGCCGCATTTGCTTCTATTGCCCAACCCAACCAACCTGCCACTGCCACTTCGAGGACCACCAACGCCTTGCACAGTCGATTCATTCGCACACCCGGTTTCGTCTTGTGAGAATAGAGTGCCCTCACACCATACCGAGGCGGACCCAGCCGGACCGCAAACATCCGGCCCAAAGCCCGGCCCATTCCTGGATGGGTGACGGAAAAGCGACTCAGACCCAAAAGTCATGCCGCTAAAAGCCTGCGGCTAGTGCTCGAAGGGCCGTGCAAGCGGCCCTGCGGCTGGTCTTCAGTAAACCGTCGTATTGTACAATACCTCGCTATTCGCCAAGGCGCCAGTCGGCCGCACCCTCGATGCGCTTGGCCCCGTTCTCCAGGCGTCGCGCGGCGGCGCCCTCCCCACTCTCGCCATGGCCTTCCTGCTGCATCAAGCCCGCTTCTTCACGACCGTCAACCATTTTCGGGATCTGCCCGCGACGGTAACGCCCGAAATCGCCTTTGCCGGCCGCTCCAACGCCGGCAAGTCGACGGCGATCAACGTGCTCTGCAACCAGAAGCGGCTTGCCTTCGCCAGCAAGACGCCGGGGCGTACCCAGCACATCAACTATTTCGGCGTCGGTCCGGCCGATACCCCGGCGGGCTATCTCGTCGATCTCCCGGGGTATGGTTATGCGGAAGTGCCGGAAGCCGCCAAGGCGCACTGGGAGGCGCTCTTGTCGCGCTATCTGCAGGAACGGGCGCAACTGCGCGGCATGATTCTGATGATGGACGCGCGCCGCCCACTGACCGACCTCGACCGCCGCATGATCGAATGGTTCGCACCGACGGGCAAGCCGATTCACACGCTGCTGACGAAGTGCGACAAATTGACACGCCAGGAAAGCACCAATGCGCTGCGCACCGCGCAAAAGGGGTTGGCCGAATATCGCGCCGGTGGCTACACGGGGGAACTCACGGCCCAGTTGTTCTCTGCGCTCAAGCGCACCGGGCTCGAGGAAGCGCACGCGCTGATCGAAGGCTGGCTCGCGGCGGCCGGCAACGAAGCCGCACCCTCGGCCCCCGCCGAATAAGCGGCTCAGCGCCGCTTTGCCGCCATCCCACCGCGTTGTCCGAACGGCCGTCCGTTCGCTTGCAACCGCACGCTGGCGGCGCACGCCATAAAAAAACCCGCCGGACCTCGGCGGGTTAAACAGCCTAATCGAAAAAACGACAGGCACCCGCTCAGGGAGGAGAAGCGGGGAGCTCGGCGCCAGGCGCGTCGCTCGATCGCTATCATATACCATCGTGGCTGAGCGCATAGCGCAGCCCACGCACGTTGTCCAGCGAAGTTTTCCGGCCGGCTCGCCCGGCATTGTTTCAACGAATCGCAAGCGAAAAGCCCGACACCATGAGTCTTTATCCGCTTCACCGCCCGCGCCGCATGCGCCGCGACGATTTCTCGCGACGCCTGATGCGCGAGACCGTTCTCACGACCAACGACCTCATCTACCCGGTATTCGTCGTCGAAGGCGACAACGTCAAACAGGCGGTACCGTCGATGCCGGGCGTGGAGCGTGTCTCGATCGACCTGCTGCTCGGCGTCGGCGAGCAGTGCGTCGAGCTTGGCGTGCCCGTGCTTTCGCTTTTTCCCGCCATCGACCCGTCGCTGAAAACGCCTGACGGCCGCGAAGCCGCCAACCCGGACGGCCTGATCCCGCGCGCCGTGCGGGCCCTGAAGGCGCGCTTTCCCGAACTCGGCGTGCTCACGGACGTCGCGCTCGACCCCTACACGAGCCACGGCCAGGACGGCGTGCTCGACGAAACGGGTTACGTCATCAACGACGAGACGGTCGAAATCCTGATCGATCAGGCGCGGACCCAAGCCGAAGCGGGAGTCGACATCGTGGCGCCGTCCGACATGATGGACGGGCGCATCGGCGCACTGCGCGAAATGCTTGAAAGCGATGGGCACATCCACACTCGCATCATGGCCTACGCGGCCAAATACGCATCGGCTTTTTACGGCCCGTTCCGGGATGCGGTCGGCTCGGCCACGAATCTCGGCAAGAGCAACAAGATGACGTACCAGATGGACCCGGCCAATTCGGACGAAGCGCTGCGCGAAGTCCGACTCGACATCGACGAAGGCGCCGACATGGTCATGGTCAAGCCTGGCATGCCGTACCTCGATATCGTTCGCCGCGTCAAAGACGAATTCCGCTTCCCGACATACGTCTATCAAGTGAGCGGCGAGTACGCCATGCTGAAGGCCGCCGCGCAAAACGGCTGGCTCGACCACGACAAGGTCATGATGGAATCGCTGTTGGCCTTCAAGCGGGCCGGCGCCGATGGCGTGCTGACCTACTTCGCGCTCGACGCTGCGCGCTTGCTGCGCGCGCAGCGATAGGCGCGGGCGTGAACCGCACTCAGGCGTTCGGCGCGGGTGCGGCCTCCGGGGCCACCCGGTCGAGGCTGCGCAGGAACGTGTCTGCCGACTCGTACCCGACCACGCGCAACACCTCCTTGCCCGTACGATCGAAGAAGATGATGCCCGGCGGCCCGAAGAGCGCAAAGCGTTTGAGCAGCAGTTGATCGTCGGGCCCGTTTGCCGTGACGTCGGCGCGCAGCAGTTGCATTTGCGCGAGCCGCGCCTGGACTCGCGGATCCGCGAACGTGAAGCGCTCCATTTCCTTGCAGCTCACGCACCAGTCCGCATAGAAGTCGAGCATCGCGGGCCGGCCGGCCGCGCGTAGCGTCGTATCCAGTGCCGCCGCCGAACGTACTGGCTCGAATGCGAGCCGCGTCGGCTGTTCGCGCGCCAGCGCCGCGCCGGGCGCGCCGACGCGTGCGGCCAGGATGGCAAGCGGGCGCAACGGGTCGGTCGAACCTGCGGCAAGCCCGACGATCAGGGCGGCGGCCCAGATCGCGAGTGCTGCGCCGATCCCGCGGCCCAGCCGGCGCCAGACCGAAACCGCGCCCGCATGAGCCGAGAAGAGGCCGAGAGCCGCTGCGGCGAGCAGCAGCCACAGAGCACCGAGCAGCATCTGAGCGACGGGCGGCAGCACCGGCCAGACGATCCACAGCGCCGCGGCGAGCAGAATGACGCCGAAAAATACCTTGATGCCTTCCATCCAGGCGCCGGCGCGCGGTAACAGCGTGCCCGCACCGAGGCCGACGATCATGAGCGGCACGCCGAGGCCGATCGCCATCGAAAACAGCGCCGCGCCGCCGAGCACCGCGTTGCCCGTATGCGCGATGAACGCGAGCACCGCGAACAGCGGCGCGGTCATGCAGGCGCCGACCACCAGCGCCGAGAGTGCGCCCATTGCCGCGACGGCGGCGAATTTTCCGCCCGGGCGCCGGCCCGATGCTTCAGAGACGCGATCATGCCAGCGCTGAGGCAGCGAAATATCGACACCCGAGATCAACGATAGCGCGAATGCGGTGAGCAGCACCGCAAAAGCGCCAAGCACCCACGGGTTTTGCAGCCACGCGCCGAGGCTCTGGCCGACCAGCGCGGCCGCGATGCCGAGGGCCGTGTAGACGAGCGCCATACCGAGCACGTAGGCGAGCGACAGTGCAAAGCCGCGTGCATGAGTGACTTTACGCCCCTCGCCGATGATGATCGCCGAGACGATCGGAATCATTGGATAGGAGCACGGCAGCAGGCTGAGCACGAGCCCCGCAACGAAGTACAGGCCGACCGTCGCGGCGAAGCTGCCGCCTTGCAGAAGCGATTGCGCATAATCCGCGCTCGTCGCCCGCTCGTACCACGAAGCCACCGCCTGAGAACCCGTGGCGGCGCCGGCACCACCGACCACGCTTTGGGCGCCTCCCCCGTCGTTTGCCGCGGCGGCCGACAGCGCTGCGCCGCTCACGCGGTAAGTATGCGTCTCCGGGGGGTAGCAGATTCCGGCGTCGGCGCACCCCTGCGAGGTGACGGCCAGTTCGAACGGCCCCGCAGCGGCTTTCACCGGAAGCCGAATTGCGAGTTCCCCGCGGTAGGTTTCGACATCCTTTTGGAAGGTCTGATCGAACTTCACGTGCCCGGCCGGCATTTGCGGCTCGCCGAGCGTAGCACTGCCGCTCTTGACCGCAAACGCGAAACGCTCGCGATAGAGATAGTAGCCGTCGGCGATCTTGAAACGGATATCGACCGCACCGGGCACCTCGCTCGCTTGAAAACGAAATGCGGCGGACGGATCGAGAAAATCGTCTGCCCGCGCCCGATTCGTGAGTGCGGCAAGGCTGGCACAGACGAAAACGACGAAGAGAAAGAAGCGGGCCAGCGCATTCGCATGCGCGCCAAATAACTTACACATGTGTCGGACGATGCGTTTCCGCCGCCACCCACTGACCGTAAGCGGCCGAAGCGGACGCTGGCCAGACGACTATTTCGGGCGTCTCGTATGGGTGGTTCGCGGCAATGAACCGCTCGAGCTCGAGAGCTCGCGCAGCACTGGTTTTGAAGAGCAGCTGGATCTCCTGGGCCGATTCGCGCTGCCCCTTCCAGCGGTAATGGGACTGCACCACGCCGAGTTCGGTGACGCAGGCAGCCAGCCGCGCGTCCAGTACCGCGTCTACGAGCTTTTGCGCTGAGCCCGAATCGGGCAGCGTCGTCAGCAATAAAACAATATCGAGAGGCACGGCTTCTCCAGCAGCGGCGATCATGCACGCATTATCGTAACACCTGCGCGATTTCGGGCGCGCCAGCACACGAACGGGGATGGATGTGGCCCGTGAGCGCACCAAAAACAAAAAGGGCCAAGCTCAGCTTGACCCTTTTTCGAGATAGCGGAGATTTATTCCGCTTCTTGCACTTCCTCGGCCTCGACCGGTTCAGGGCGGTCGAGCAGTTCGACGAGCGCCATCGGCGCATTATCGCCCACGCGGAAGCCGAACTTCAGGATACGGAGGTAGCCACCCGGGCGATTCGCAAAGCGCGGGCCGAGCACGTCGAACAGCTTCGTGACCGAGTCACGATCGCGCAGACGGTTGAAGGCGAGACGACGATTCGCGAGCGAGGGCTTCTTGCCGAGCGTGATAAGGGGCTCGACGACCTTGCGGAGTTCCTTCGCCTTCGGCAGCGTGGTCTTGATGACTTCGTGCTCGATCAGCGAGTTGGACATGTTACGGAGCATAGCCAGACGGTGGCTGCTCGTGCGGTTCAATTTCCGCAGACCATGACGGTGACGCATTTCAGTTTCCTTGATTCACAGTTTTGATCCAGCTCTTCTATCGTCTCGGCCGCTTCTTGCGAAGGCCGGACACGGGCCGGTAATGAAAAAGACGAGGGCCGGATTTTAACGGAAAATCCGCACCCCCGCCACTTGTCGGCCGCGAGCCGGCAGGTGCTGGCGCTTTAGCGCCTGCTCCCGCCGTGCGCCGGTTCGACCGACTTACTTGTCGAGACCTGCCGGCGGCCAGTTTTCGAGCTTCATGCCCAGCGTAAGACCGCGCGAGGCCAGTACTTCCTTGATCTCGTTGAGCGACTTGCGGCCAAGGTTCGGCGTCTTCAGAAGCTCGTTCTCGGTGCGCTGGATCAGATCGCCGATGTAGTAGATGTTCTCGGCCTTCAGACAGTTCGCGGAACGAACCGTCAGCTCGAGATCGTCCACCGGACGCAGCAGGATCGGATCGATCTGCGGCGCGCGCGACGGGGCTTCTGCAGCTGCTTCCGTGCCTTCCAGCGCCGCGAACACCGCGAGCTGGTCAACCAGAATGCGCGCCGATTGACGAATCGCTTCCTCGGGCGAGATCACGCCGTTGGTCTCGATGTTCATCACGAGCTTATCGAGGTCGGTACGTTGCTCCACACGGGCGCTTTCCACGGCGTAGCTCACGCGACGAACCGGCGAGAACGAGGCGTCCAGCACGATGCGGCCGATGATCTTCGCCGTTTCCTCGCCATAGCGGCGAACGTTGCCCGGCACGTAGCCGCGGCCCTTCTCGATCTTGATCTGCACGTCGAGCTTGCCGCCCTTCGAGAGATGCGCGACGACGTGATCCGGGTTGATGACCTCGCAATCGTGCGGCAACTCGATATCGCGCGCGGTCACCAAGCCTTCACCTTCCTTGCGCAGCGTGACCGTCACTTCGTCGCGGTTGTGCAGCTTGAACACGACGCCTTTCAGGTTCAGCAGCAGGTTGACCACATCCTCCTGCACCCCATCGAGCGTCGAGTACTCGTGCACCACGCCGGCGATCGTCACCTCGGTCGGCGCATAGCCGACCATCGACGACAGCAACACGCGCCGAAGTGCGTTGCCCAAAGTGTGGCCGTAACCGCGTTCGAACGGTTCCATGACCACTTTCGCGTGGTTGTCGCCAAGCGATTCCACGGCGATGATCTTGGGCTTCAACAAACTGGTTTGCATAGGTTTTCCTTTTCAATACCCTCGGCTCGTTACACCGATAAGGCTGACCGGTAACAACCTGAAAATGAACAGCCGAGGTGCCCCCTTGCTCGACGCAATCAGGTACCCCGGCCGCAAATTCGATTAGCGCGAATACAATTCGACGATCAGGCTTTCGTTGATATCGCCAGCGATATCGCTGCGTTCCGGCATCTGCTTGAACGTGCCTTCGTATTTTTTCGTATCGACGGCGACCCAGCTCGGCAGACCGCCTTGCTCGGCCAGCGACAGCGCTTCGAGGATCCGCGCCTGCTTCTTCGCTTGCTCGCGCACGGCGACGACGTCGCCGGCCTTCACTTGCATCGACGGGATGTTCACGACTTGGCCGTTGACCGTGATCGCCTTGTGGCTCACGAGCTGGCGGGCTTCCGCGCGCGTCGAGCTGAAGCCCATACGGTAGACGACGTTGTCGAGACGCGACTCGAGCAGTTGCAGCAGGGTTTCACCGGTGTTGCCCTTGCGGCGGTCAGCTTCCGCGAAGTAGCGGCGGAACTGGCGCTCGAGCACGCCGTAGATGCGCTTCACTTTTTGCTTTTCGCGCAGCTGCGTGCCATAGTCGGACGTACGCGCACCCGAGGTGCGGCCGTGCTGACCAGGCTTGCTGTCGAGCTTGCATTTGTCGGCGAGCGAGCGGCGGGCGCTCTTCAGGAAGAGGTCGGTGCCTTCACGGCGAGACAGCTTGGCTTTAGGGCCGGTATAGCGTGCCACTTTGCGTTCCTTCTAGG
Source organism: Trinickia caryophylli (assembly GCF_034424545.1). Classification (NCBI taxonomy): domain Bacteria; kingdom Pseudomonadati; phylum Pseudomonadota; class Betaproteobacteria; order Burkholderiales; family Burkholderiaceae; genus Trinickia; species Trinickia caryophylli. Next base: position 1,743,942 of record NZ_CP139970.1, read on the forward strand.
TTTGATCACGCGAAACTCATCGCCTCGCGCTAGTCCGACCCCGGTGGGCCGAACGGTGGACTTAGTCAATCGATGTGCAAATAGCCTGCTGGCGCGGCCAAGCGCCAACAGGCGTCATACGTGCGTTCGCCTCAGATGCGGCGACGCTTCGGCGGACGGCAGCCGTTGTGCGGAACCGGCGTCACGTCCGAAATCGCGGTGATCTTGATGCCAAGACCATGCAGTGCGCGCACTGCCGACTCGCGACCCGGGCCCGGGCCCTTGATCCGCACTTCGAGGTTCTTCACGCCGTATTCCATCGCCACGCGGCCAGCCGATTCGGCAGCAACCTGAGCAGCGAACGGCGTCGACTTGCGCGAGCCCTTGAAGCCCTGGCCGCCCGACGTCGCCCATGCAAGCGCGTTGCCTTGACGATCGGTGATCGTGATGATGGTGTTGTTGAACGACGCGTGAACGTGAACCACGCCCTCGGCGACGTTCTTCTTGACCTTCTTGCGAACGCGTTGCGCCGCGGTGTTGTTCGAAGCCTTAGCCATTACGTTTTCCTGTAACTGTCAGACGCGCTTACTTCTTCAGCGATTGCGCAGCACGGCGCGGACCCTTGCGCGTACGGGCGTTCGTGCGGGTACGCTGGCCGCGCAGGGGCAGCCCCTTGCGATGACGGACACCACGGTAGCAGCCGAGATCCATCAGGCGCTTGATGTTCATCGTCACTTCACGGCGCAGGTCGCCTTCGACAACGAACTTGCCGACTTCCTCACGCAGCTTTTCGAGATCCGAGTCGTTCAGGTCCTTGACCTTCTTCGAGAGATCGACACCAGCTGCTGCGCAGATCTGCTGCGAGCGCGTGCGGCCGATACCGAAGATCGCCGTCAGGCCGATCACGGTATGCTGGTGGTTCGGGATGTTCACCCCTGCAATACGAGCCATTGTTTTTCCTCAAACAAAAAGCGCAAGCAAAAGCGTGGCCGTTAGCCTTGACGCTGTTTGTGGCGCGGATCAGAGCTGCAAATCACGCGCACGACGCCTTTGCGCTTGATGATCTTGCAATTGCGGCAAATGCGCTTAACCGATGCCATCACTTTCATGATATTACCCTTTTTTCAAATCACTTCGCCCGGAACACGATCCGCGCACGGGACAGATCGTAAGGGGTCAATTCAACCGTCACCTTGTCGCCCGGAAGAATGCGGATGTAGTGCATCCGCATCTTGCCCGAGATATGTCCCAATACGACATGGCCATTTTCCAGCTTCACGCGGAAGGTCGCATTGGGCAGGTTCTCGATGACCTCGCCCTGCATCTGGATTACATCGTCTTTGGCCATAAGTCCTTTCACCGCATCGGGATGTTGCTGCCCTTGAAATTGGCTTTCTTGAGCAGTGACTCATACTGTTGCGACATAACGTACGACTGTACCTGCGCCATGAAGTCCATTGTGACGACGACAATGATCAGCAGCGACGTTCCACCGAAATAGAACGGCACGTTCCAGCGCAGCACCAGGAACTCGGGCAGCAGGCAGACGAACACGATATAGATCGCACCGGCCAGCGTCAGACGCGTGAGGATGCGGTCGATATAGCGTGCGGTCTGATCGCCGGGCCGGATCCCCGGAACGAAGGCACCGCTCTTCTTCAGGTTGTCGGCCGTTTCCCTGCTGTTGAACACCAGCGCGGTGTAGAAGAAGCAGAAGAAGACGATCGCCAACGCATACAGCAGCACATACACAGGCTGCCCCGGCTTCAGCGCCTCGGCCACGTTATGCAGCGTTTCCGAGAACCATCCGCCGCGCGTGCCTGAGCTGAACCAATTCAGGATCGTTGCCGGGAACAGGATGATCGACGACGCGAAGATCGGCGGAATCACGCCCGACATGTTCAGCTTCAACGGCAGATGCGACGACTGTCCGCCGTAAATCTTGTTGCCGACCTGACGCTTCGCGTAGTTCACGAGCACCTTGCGCTGACCGCGTTCGATGAACACGACGAGGTACGTCACGCCTGCAATCAACGCCACGATGATGATCGCGGAGATGATGCTCATCGAGCCCGTGCGCACGAGCTCGAAGAGCCCGCCGATCGCGTTCGGGAAGCCGGCCGCGATACCGCCGAAGATGATGATCGAGATACCGTTGCCAAGGCCGCGCTCCGTGATCTGCTCGCCGAGCCACATCAGGAACATCGTACCCGTCACGAGCGTCACGACCGTCGTCAGGCGGAACACCATGCCCGGATCGATTACGAGGCCAGGCTGGTTCTCGAGCGCCACAGCGATGCCGAACGCCTGAAACGTCGCCAGCACGACCGTGAAGATCCGCGTGTACTGCGTAATCTTGCGCTGCCCCGCCTGCCCTTCCTTCTTCAGCGCCTCGAGCTGCGGCGAGACGATCGCCAACAGCTGCATGATGATCGACGAGGAGATGTACGGCATGATCCCCAACGCGAACACCGTAAAGCGCGAAAGTGCGCCGCCCGAGAACATGTTGAACATGCCCAGGATGCCACCCGACTGGCTCTGGAACAGCTTGGCCAGCTGATCCGGGTCGATGCCCGGCACCGGAATGTGCGCGCCGATCCGATAGACGATCAGCGCCAGCAGCAGAAAAACTGCACGCCGGCGCAGGTCGCCGAACTTCGCCGCGCTCTTACCGGACTTTGCGAGACTCGGGCTGTTAGCCAAGTACCTTCTCCGATACAAATGCCATGATCGGCTATCGACTATTCACGCGAGCGATGCCGATTACTCGGCGAACGAGCCGCCGGCCGCTTCGATGGCCGCACGTGCGCCCTTCGTAGCACCGAGACCCTTCACGACGATCTTGCGCGAGATTTCGCCCGTGGCGATGATCTTCGCGGTCTTCGTCAATTCGCTGACGAGGCCGGCTTGCTTCAGCGCGAGCAGGTCGATTTCGTCGACCGGCAATGCCTGCAGATCGCCCAGGCGCACTTCACCGACGAATTCCTTCGTCAGCGAGGTGAACCCGCGCTTCGGCAGACGACGCTGCAGCGGCATTTGACCGCCTTCGAAGCCAACCTTGTGAAAGCCGCCCGAGCGCGACTTCTGACCCTTGTGACCGCGGCCAGCCGTCTTGCCAAGGCCCGAGCCGATGCCACGACCGACGCGACGCTTCGCGTGCTTGGCGCCTTCGGCGGGCTTCAGGTTATTCAATTCCATATTCAACTCCTCGATTCCCTGAGCGCTTAGGCGATGACCTTAACGAGGTACGAGACCTTGTTGATCATGCCGCGCACGGCGGGCGTGTCTTGCAGTTCGCTGACCGAGTTGAGTCGGCGCAGGCCCAGGCCACGCACCGTGGCACGGTGCGATTCGCGGGTCCCAATCAGGCTCTTGACGAGCTGAACCTTGACAGTTTTTTCAGACATGGTGACCACCCAGGCTTTAGCCCAAAATTTCTTCGACCGACTTGCCACGCTTGGCGGCGATGTCACCCGGCGTCGACTGCTTACGCAAACCGTCGAGCGTCGCACGAACGAGGTTGTACGGGTTCGTCGAACCGTGGCTCTTCGCCACGACGTTCTGCACACCCATCACGTCGAACACAGCGCGCATCGGACCGCCGGCGATCACGCCGGTACCGTCCTTCGCGGGCGCGAGGAGGACCGTCGACGCGCCATGCTTGCCGTGCACTTCGTGCTGCAGCGTACCGTTCTTGAGCGGCACCTTGAACATGTTGCGGCGGGCCTGCTCCATTGCCTTCTGAACGGCGACCGGCACTTCCTTCGCCTTGCCCTTGCCCATGCCGACGCGGCCATCGCCGTCGCCAACCACGGTCAGTGCGGCGAAGCCGAGAATACGGCCACCCTTCACGACCTTGGTCACGCGGTTGACCGAGATCATTTTTTCGCGAAGGCCGTCGTCGCGTTCGTCAGCCTGAACTTTCGCTTGCATCTTTGCCATGACGAATTCTTCCCTTAGAACTTGAGCCCGGCTTCGCGCGCCGCATCAGCCAGCGCCTTCACGCGGCCGTGGTAGCGGAAACCCGAGCGGTCGAAGGCGACGGATTCGATGCCGGCAGCCTTGGCTTTCTCCGCGATGCGCTTGCCAATCAGCGTGGCAGCGGCGACATTGCCGCCCTTGCCCGATTGATCGGCGAGCTGAGCGCGCACTTCGGCTTCGAGCGTCGACGCGCTGGCCAGCACCTTGGTGCCGCAGGGCGAAAACACTTGCGCGTAGATGTGCGTGTTCGTGCGGTGCACGGCAAGGCGCGCGACCTGCAGTTCGGCGATCTTGATACGCGTCTGACGAGCGCGGCGCAGGCGAGATTGAGTCTTATCCATGATTGCGCACCCTTACTTCTTCTTCGTTTCTTTGAGGATCACAACCTCGTCGGCATAGCGCACGCCCTTGCCCTTATAGGGCTCAGGCGGACGATAGCCGCGCACTTCGGCTGCGACTTGGCCGACTTTCTGCTTGTCGATCCCCTTGATCACGATTTCCGTTTGCGTCGGAGTTTCCGCCTTCACACCTTCGGGCATTTGATGCACGACGGGATGCGAGAAACCCAGCGACAGGTTGAGCTTGTCGCCTTGCGCTTGCGCACGATACCCCACGCCGACGAGGGAGAGCTTGCGCTCGAACCCCTTCGTCACGCCGTGCACCATGTTCGCGACGATCGCGCGCATCGTGCCCGACATCGCGTTCGCCTCACGGCTCTCGTCGACGGGCTCGAACTTCAGGAACGCACCGTCGACCACGATGTTCACGAGCTTGTTGAGAGCTTGCGAAATCGTACCGAGCGCGCCCTTCACGGTGATGAGACCGTCAGCGATCTTCACTTCGGCGCCTTGCAGCGCAACCGGGCTTTTACCTACTCGAGACATGTTTCCTCTCCTCTTTCGGCGTTAAGCGACGTAGCAGATGACTTCACCGCCGACGCCGTTTGCACGCGCCTTGCGATCGGTCATCACACCCTTGGGCGTCGAGACGATCGCCACACCGAGGCCATTCATGACCTGCGGGATGTCGTTGCGACCGCGGTACACGCGCAGGCCGGGCTTCGAGACGCGCTCGAGGCGCTCGATGACCGGACGGCCCGCGTAGTACTTCAACGCGATGTTCAATTCCGCCTTCACACCATCCGACTTCACAGCGAAGTCGTCGATATAGCCTTCGTCCTTCAGGACTTGTGCAATCGCCACCTTCACTTTCGACGAGGGCATCGTCACCGAGACTTTCTCGACCATCTGCGCGTTGCGGATGCGAGTCAGCATATCGGCGATAGGATCACTCATGCTCATTTATGTTTCTCCTATTACCAGCTCGCCTTGGTGAGGCCGGGGATCTCGCCGCGGAACGCGATTTCACGAATCTTGTTGCGTGCCAGTCCGAATTTGCGGAACGTGCCGCGCGGACGGCCCGTGATCGCGCAGCGATTGCGCTTGCGCGTCGGGTTCGCATTGCGGGGCAGTTGTTGCAGCTCGAGGCGAGCTGCGTAGCGCTCTTCTTCCGACTTCGATTGGTCGTCGATGATCGCCTTCAGCGCTTCGCGCTTCGGTGCGAACTTCGCAGCCAGGCGGGCGCGCTTCTTTTCACGTTCGATCAGTGCCAGTTTAGCCACGGTAACCTCAGTTTCTGAACGGGAACTTGAAGCTGGCGAGCAGTGCCTTGGCTTCGTCGTCAGTCTTCGCAGTCGTCGTGATGCTGATGTTCAGCCCACGCAGCGCGTCGATCTTGTCGTAGTCGATTTCGGGGAAAATGATCTGCTCTTTCACGCCGATGTTGTAGTTGCCGCGACCGTCGAACGCACGACCCGACACACCACGGAAGTCACGCACGCGGGGCAGTGCCACCGTGACGAAACGATCGAGGAATTCGTACATCGCGCGGCCACGCAGCGTGACCATCGCGCCGATCGGGTAACCCTGACGAATCTTGAAGCCGGCAATTGCTTTGCGAGCCTTCGTAACGACAGGCTTCTGGCCGGCGATCTTCGTGAGGTCGCCCACGGCGGTCTCGATGATCTTCTTGTCCGCGACGGCTTCGCCAAGACCCATGTTCAGGGTGATCTTGGTGATGCGCGGCACTTCCATGACCGACTTGTAACCGAACTTCTCGATGAGGCCGGGTACAACCTTCTCTTTGTAAAACTCTTGCAAACGAGCCATTTTTTACTCCGCAGCGTCAAGCACCGACCACGGCGCCGGTCGTTTTCAGGAAACGGACTTTCTTGCCGTCCTCGACCTTGATGCCAACGCGCGAAGCCTTGCCGTTCGCGTCGACGAGCGCGACGTTCGAAACATGCAGCGACATCGCCTTGGCTTCCACACCGCCGGTCGTACCCTTCATCGGGTTCGGCTTCACGTGCTTCTTGACGAGGTTGATGCCCTCGACCGTCACACGATCGTCAGCGACGGCGAGCACCACACCGCGCTTGCCCTTGTCCTTGCCGGTAATGACGAGAACTTCGTCACCCTTGCGAATCTTGTTCATCGCGACTCCTTACAGCACTTCCGGCGCGAGCGAAACGATCTTCATGAACCGTTCGCTGCGCAGCTCACGCGTGACCGGCCCGAAGATACGGGTGCCGATGGGCTCGAGCTTGTTGTTCAGAAGGACGGCGGCATTGCCGTCGAACTTGATCAGTGAGCCGTCCTGGCGGCGCACGCCCTTGGCCGTACGAACGACCACGGCGTTGTAGATTTCGCCTTTCTTCACGCGCCCGCGCGGCGTTGCCTCTTTGACGCTCACCTTGATGATGTCGCCGATGTTGGCGTAACGACGCTTCGAGCCGCCGAGCACCTTGATGCACATGACTTCACGCGCACCCGTGTTATCGGCCACTTCAAGCCGAGATTCGGTCTGGATCATGGTTTATCTTTCCCAACTTAATCCGCCTGCACCACCATGGTTCAGCCGGTCAGTCTTGGTCCCGTCAGCCGCGCCGCTGTTACTTCTGGCTGCTCAGCTGCTTGGGTTGGAACAGCAGCGACGGCATGCGAAACCGCCATCGCAATCGAGTGAATCCTTCACAACGAGCTAGCGCTCGCCGCTTCCCTTCTTCCACTTCGTCCGCAACGGATCCCATAAAGAGGGAAGACCGAGATTATAACAAATAACCCCGGTCTTGCAAGCAAAATCTACTGCTATTTCAACGACTTCTGCCGCCGCTCACCGGGCGGTGGGGCTGCGGTAGCCGTTCGCCCGCCGTTGGCCGCCTTTTTGGGAAAAGCCGGGATCTTCCGACTTCCCCGCCCCTTTCGGGGCCGGCCGCCAGCCAACGGGGCTTGGCGCTTAGATCACGCGCGCAGCTTCGACCAGGCGCGACACGGTCCAGGCCTTCGTCTTCGAAATCGGACGCGATTCCTGAATTTCGACGAGATCGCCTTCGTTGTACGTGTTCGCCTCGTCATGCGCGTGGTACTTCTTCGAACGCACGACGTACTTGCCGTAGATCGGGTGCTTCACGCGGTGCTCGACCAGCACGGTGACCGTCTTGTCCATCTTGTTGCTGACGACCTTGCCGACCAGCGTCCGCTTGAGGGTGTTCACGCTATCGTTCATTTCTGGTTCGCCTTCTCGGTCAGGACGGTGCGCACGCGCGCGATGTCGCGACGAACCTTCTTCAGCTGGCTCGTATTCGTGAGCTGCTGCGTCGCGAGTTGCATGCGCAGGCCGAATTGCGCTTTCAACAGGTCCGACAGCTCCTTGTTGAGTGCGTCCTTGTCTTTCTGGTGAAGTTCGGAAGCCTTCATCTTTGCTCCTTAGGCGCCGAGCTGGCGAACGATGAAGCTCGTCTTCAGCGGCAGCTTGGCTGCAGCCAGACGGAACGCTTCACGCGCCAACTCTTCGGATACGCCATCCATTTCGTACAGCATCTTGCCCGGCTGAATCTCGGCGACGTAGTACTCCGGGTTACCCTTACCGTTACCCATCCGTACTTCGGCCGGCTTTTGCGAGATCGGCTTGTCCGGGAAAATGCGAATCCAGATGCGGCCGCCGCGCTTGATGTGACGCGTCATGGCACGACGCGCCGCCTCGATTTGACGCGCGGTCAAACGGCCGCGACCGATAGCCTTCAGGCCAAACTCACCGAACGACACGGCGTTGCCGCGTGTCGCGACGCCGGTGTTACGACCCTTTTGCTCTTTGCGATACTTCCTGCGTTTCGGTTGCAGCATCGTTATTCTCCAGTCTTGCCGTCGCCTTCAGGCTTGCCACCGGCACCACCGCGACGCGGGCCACCACGGCGGGCACCCGGTGCCCCACCTTCGCCGTCACGGCGCGGACGACGGTCGCCCGGGCGTGCGTTACGGCGCGGACGCTTTTCTTCCGGCGCTTCCTCGACGACAGGCGCGTCGTTGCGGCCGAGCGTGTCGCCCTTGTAGACCCACACCTTCACGCCGATGATGCCGTACGTCGTCTTCGCTTCCGAGGTCGCGTAGTCGATGTCTGCGCGCAGCGTGTGCAGCGGCACGCGGCCTTCGCGGTACCACTCGGTACGGGCGATTTCGATGCCGTTCAGACGGCCGGCGCTCATGATCTTGATGCCCTGGGCACCAAGACGCATGGCGTTTTGCATCGCACGCTTCATCGCGCGGCGGAACATGATCCGGCGCTCGAGCTGTTGCGTGATCGAATCGGCGATCAGTTGAGCATCGGTTTCCGGCTTGCGGATTTCCTCGATGTTGACGTGGACCGGCACGCCCATGCGGCGCTGCAGTTCCGACTTCAACAGTTCGATATCCTCACCCTTCTTGCCGATGACGACGCCAGGACGCGAGCTGAAAATCGTGATGCGCGCGTTCTTCGCCGGACGCTCGATGACCACGCGGCCAACCGAAGCGTTCTTCAGCTTCTTCTTCAAATACTCACGAACACCGATGTCTTCCTGGAGCATCGCCGCGAAATTGTTGTTGTTCGCGTACCAACGCGAAGCCCAATTGCGGCTGACGGCCAGACGGAAGCCAGTCGGATGAATTTTCTGTCCCATCGTGTGACCCCTTAATTCCCGACCGTCACAGTGATGTGACAGGATTGCTTCTCGATGCGATTGCCGCGGCCTTTGGCGCGCGCGGTAAAACGCTTCAGCGAGGCGGCCTTGTCGACGTAGATGCTCTTGATCTTGAGCTCGTCGATATCGGCGCCTTCGTTGTGCTCCGCATTCGCGATCGCCGACAGCACGACCTTCTTCACGATGCCAGCCGCCTTCTTCGGCGAGAACGTCAGGACGTTCAGCGCCTTGTCGACCGGCAAACCGCGGATCTGGTCGGCCACAAGGCGCGTTTTCTGCGCCGAGATGCGGGCACCGCGATGAATTGCTTTCACTTCCATCTTGATTGCCCCTTATTTCTTGGCCTTCTTGTCGGCCGCGTGACCCTTGAACGTACGGGTCAGTGCGAACTCGCCAAGCTTATGGCCGACCATGTTTTCCGAGATGTACACCGGAACGTGTTGACGGCCGTTGTGGACGGCGATCGTCAGGCCGATGAAGTCCGGGAGAATCGTCGAACGACGTGACCAGGTCTTGATCGGCTTCTTGTCGCGCGAAGCTGCAGCCGCCTCAACTTTCTTCAGCAAATGGGCGTCGCAGAACGGACCTTTTTTAACAGAACGTGCCATTGCCTACTCCTTAACGCTTGTGACGGCGCTGGACGATCATCGTCGTCGTGCGCTTGTTGCTGCGGGTGCGATAGCCCTTCGTCTGCTGACCCCACGGGCTCACCGGATGGCGGCCTGCAGCGGTACGGCCTTCGCCGCCGCCGTGCGGGTGATCGACCGGGTTCATCGCCACGCCACGCACCGTCGGACGGATACCGCGCCAGCGGTTTGCGCCAGCCTTGCCGATCTGACGCAGGCTGTGCTCTTCGTTGCCCACTTCACCGATCGTCGCGCGGCACTCGATGTGCACGCGGCGGATTTCGCCCGAGCGCAGACGAACCTGCGCGTAGGTGCCTTCACGTGCCAGCAGCATCGCCGAGGTACCGGCCGAACGCGCCATTTGCGCGCCCTTGCCCGGCAGCATTTCGATGCAGTGGATCGTCGTACCGACCGGGATGTTGCGGATCGGCAGCGTGTTGCCCGCGCGGATCGGCGCTTCGGAGCCAGACATCAGCTGCTGGCCGACCGTCATGCCCTTCGACGCGATGATGTAGCGGCGTTCGCCGTCTGCGTACAGCACGAGCGCGATATTCGCGCTGCGGTTCGGGTCGTACTCGAGACGCTCGACCTTCGCCGGAATGCCGTCTTTCGTGCGACGGAAATCGATGACGCGGTAGTGCTGCTTGTGACCGCCGCCCTGGTGGCGCGTCGTGATATGGCCGTTGTTGTTACGGCCGGCAGCCTTGCTCTGCGTTTCGAGCAGCGCGGCGTGCGGCTTACCCTTGTGCAGATTCTTGTTGACCACCTTCACCATCGCGCGGCGACCCGGCGAGGTCGGCTTAACTTTTACGATTGCCATGATTACTTGGCCTCCGCTTCAAAGTTGATTTCCTGGCCGGGCTTCAGGCAGACGTACGCCTTCCTCACGTCCTTGCGCTTGCCCATGAAGCGGCCAAAGCGCTTGGCCTTGCCCTTCACGTTCAGCACGTTGACGGAATCGACTTCCACCTTGAACAGCAGCTCAACGGCGGCCTTCACTTCCTGCTTCGTCGCATCGGGTGCGATCTCGAACACGACCTGCTCGTTCTTGTCGGCCACCAGCGTCGCCTTTTCGGAGATCACCGGCGCGAGCAGGACCTGCATCAAACGATGATCGTTCTTGCGAATCTCGCTCATGACAGCAACTCCTCGATCTGGGCGACCGCAGCCTTCGTGATCAGCACTTTCTTGAAGTAGATCAGCGAGAGCGGGTCGGCGTAACGCGGCTCGACAACGGCCACATTGGCCAGGTTGCGCGACGCGAGGTACAGGTTCTCGTCGACCGTGTCGGTGATGACCAGCACGGAGTCGAGACCCATGGCCTTGAATTTTTCAGCCAGCAGCTTCGTCTTCGGCGCTTCGAGAACGATGTCATCGACAACCGAGAGGCGGCCTTCACGGGCGAGCTGCGAGAAGATCGAGCAGAGGCCTGCGCGATGCATCTTCTTGTTGACCTTGTGCGCGAAGTTTTCTTCGGGCGAGTTCGGGAAGATGCGACCACCGCCGCGCCACAGCGGGCTCGACGACATACCGGCACGGGCACGGCCCGTACCCTTCTGGCGCCATGGCTTCTTGGTCGTGTGCTTGACCTGTTCGCGATCCTTCTGCGCGCGGTTGCCGCTGCGCGCGTTCGCCTGGTAAGCAACGACGATCTGGTGAATCAGGGCTTCGTTGTAATCGCGGCCGAACACCACGTCCGACGCGCTCACGCCAGTACCTTCCTGACCATTCGCATTCAGGAGCTTGAGTTCCATTATTTCGCTCCTTTCACGGCACGCGCCTTCACTGCCGGCGTCACGAAAACTTTGCCACCCTTCGCGCCAGGCACTGCGCCCTTGACGAGCAGCAACTGACGATCGGCGTCGATACGAGCGATTTCGAGGTTCTGCACCGTGACCGTCTCGTCACCCATGTGACCGGTCATGCGCTTGCCGGGGAACACGCGGCCCGGATCCTGCGCCATACCGATCGAACCCGGGACATTGTGCGAACGCGAGTTACCGTGCGTTGCGCGGCCCGAGCTGAAGTTGTAGCGCTTGATCGTACCGGCGTAGCCCTTACCGATCGACACGCCTTGCACGTCGATCTTCTGACCTACTTCGAAAAGGTCGATACCCACGGGCTTGCCGACAGCGAGCTCGGCAGCCTTTGCGGCATCGATCTTGAATTCCTTGAGGATTTCGCCGGCTTCGACACCGGCTTTGGCGAGGTGACCTGCCAGCGGCTTCGTCACGCGCGACGCACGGCGCTTGCCGAAAGCCACCTGAACGGCGGTATAACCATCCGTTTCAACGGTCTTGATCTGCGTCACGCGGTTGTCGGACACGTCCAGCACGGTGACGGGAATCGAATCCCCTTCAGCCGTGAAGATACGGGTCATGCCAACCTTGCGACCTACGAGTCCAAGGCTCATCGTTTTCTCCATTCCCGACTGCGATTGGCCGGGGCTAATTTACAAGGTGTCGGCACCGCACAAATGCTTGCCTGCACGCATGTCGAAACCCACCTGACATGCTTCGCCGCAGGCTGCCGCGCGGCACTTGCCGCCCGACAGTTTGGCACCGACTTTTTGCGCGAATGCGCGAAAAGCCTAGCATTATAGCGAGGCCTTTCTTTTTTCGCAAGCAATCAAAGACTTACCGCCGCCCGCCCCGAAATCCGGAGCGGGCAGCGGCCGCAAACCTTTACTGCAGCTTGATCTCGACGTCCACACCGGCCGGCAGATCGAGCTTCATCAACGCGTCGACGGTCTTGTCCGTCGGGTCGACGATGTCCATCAGGCGCTGGTGCGTGCGAATTTCGAGCTGGTCGCGCGACGTCTTGTTGACGTGCGGCGAGCGCAGGATATCGAAACGCTGGATGCGAGTCGGCAGCGGCACCGGGCCACGGACGATCGCGCCAGTCCGCTTCGCCGTCTCGACGATCTCGGCAGCCGACTGATCGATCAGGCGATAGTCGAAGGCCTTCAGGCGAATGCGGATTTTCTGGTTCTGCTGCATGGCGATTCCTTGGAAAGAGCGAGGCGGCTTTGCACCGCCGAATTAAAGAAAGAACGTAGAGCCGGGTTCACGCCTTGGGGGCGAGCGCCCGGCTCCGGGCACTGCATTTTGCCGCGACGCGGATCCCGCGCATGCCGTGAGGCCGTGCGCGAAATCCGCGAATCCTCGATTTTACTCGATGATCTTTGCAACGACACCTGCGCCGACGGTACGGCCGCCTTCACGGATAGCGAAGCGCAGACCTTCTTCCATGGCGATCGGGGCGATCAGCTTGACCGTGATCGACACGTTGTCGCCCGGCATCACCATTTCCTTGTCCTTCGGCAGCTCGATCGAGCCCGTCACGTCCGTCGTACGGAAGTAGAACTGCGGACGGTAGTTGTTGAAGAACGGCGTGTGACGGCCGCCTTCGTCCTTGCTCAGCACGTACACTTCAGCCGTGAAGTGCGTGTGCGGCGTGATCGAACCCGGCTTGGCCAGAACCTGGCCGCGCTCCACTTCTTCACGCTTCGTGCCGCGCAGCAGGATACCCACGTTGTCGCCTGCCTGACCTTGGTCCAGCAGCTTGCGGAACATTTCCACGCCCGTGCAGGTCGTCTTCAGCGTCGGCTTGATACCGACGATTTCGATTTCCTCACCGACCTTGATCACGCCACGCTCCACGCGACCCGTCACCACCGTGCCGCGGCCCGAGATCGAGAACACGTCTTCCACCGGCATCAGGAACGCACCGTCCACTGCGCGCTCCGGCGTCGGGATGTACGTGTCCAGCGCGTCGGCCAGGTTCATGATCGCCACTTCACCCAGCTCGCCCTTGTCGCCTTCCAGCGCCAGCTTCGCCGAGCCCTTGATGATCGGCGTGTCGTCGCCCGGGAAGTCGTACTTCGACAGCAGCTCGCGCACTTCCATTTCCACCAGCTCGAGCAGTTCCGCGTCGTCCACCATGTCGCACTTGTTCAGGAACACGATGATGTACGGCACGCCCACCTGGCGCGCCAGCAGAATGTGCTCGCGCGTTTGCGGCATCGGGCCGTCAGCGGCCGAGCACACCAGGATGGCGCCGTCCATCTGCGCCGCGCCCGTGATCATGTTCTTCACGTAGTCCGCGTGACCCGGGCAGTCCACGTGCGCGTAGTGACGGTTGGCCGTCTCGTACTCGATGTGCGCCGTGTTGATCGTGATGCCGCGCGCCTTTTCTTCCGGTGCCGCGTCGATTTCGTCGTACTTCTTCGCTTCGCCGCCGAACTTCGCCGACAACACCGTCGCGATCGCCGCCGTCAGCGTCGTCTTGCCATGATCGACGTGACCAATCGTGCCGACGTTCACGTGCGGCTTGGTCCGCTCAAATTTCTCTTTTGCCATGATTCGCTTCTTTCAAAAAAGTGGTCGATGAGAAGGATCAGCCGTATGGCTTTACTTCGCCTTTGCGCTGATGATCGCGTCAGCAACGTTGCGCGGTGCCTCGGCGTAATGCTTGAACTCCATCGTATACGTCGCGCGACCCTGCGTCAGCGAGCGCAGCGACGTCGAGTAGCCGAACATTTCCGACAGCGGCACTTCGGCGCGAACGATCTTGCCGCCGCCGACCATGTCTTCCATGCCCTGCACGATGCCGCGACGGCCCGACAGGTCGCCCATCACGTTACCCATGTAGTCTTCCGGCGTTTCGACTTCCACGGCCATCATCGGCTCGAGGATGACCGGGCTCGCCTTACGCATCGCTTCCTTGAAGGCCATCGAGCCGGCCATGCGGAATGCGTTTTCGTTCGAGTCGACGTCGTGGTACGAACCGAATGTCAGGTGCACCTTCACGTCGACGACCGGGAACCCCGCGAGCACGCCGCTCTTGAGCGTGTCCTGGATACCCTTGTCGACCGCCGGAATGTACTCGCGCGGAATCACGCCGCCCTTGATCTCGTCGAGGAACTCGTAACCCTTGCCCTGCTCGTTCGGCTCGAGCGTGATCACGGCGTGACCGTACTGGCCGCGGCCGCCCGACTGCTTGACGAACTTGCCTTCGACATCCGACGCCGTCGCGCGGATCGTTTCGCGATACGCCACCTGCGGCTTGCCGACGGTCGCCTCGACGTTGAACTCGCGCTTCATCCGGTCGACGAGAATTTCGAGGTGCAGCTCGCCCATGCCCGAGATGATCGTCTGGCCCGATTCTTCGTCCGTTTGCACGCGGAACGACGGATCTTCCTGAGCGAGACGGTTCAGCGCCAGGCCCATCTTCTCCTGGTCGGCCTTCGTCTTCGGCTCCACGGCCTGCGAAATCACGGGCTCCGGGAACACCATGCGCTCGAGCACGATCGGGTGCTGCGGATCGCACAGCGTGTCGCCCGTCGTCGCTTCCTTCAGGCCGACGGCGGCGGCGATATCGCCCGCGCGCACTTCCTTGATTTCCTCGCGCTGATTCGCGTGCATCTGCAGAATCCGGCCGAGACGCTCCTTCTTGTCCTTCGTCGAATTGAGCACCGTGTCGCCCGAATTGACGACGCCCGAGTACACGCGGAAGAAGATCAACTGGCCGACGAACGGGTCCGTCATGATCTTGAACGCGAGTGCCGAGAACTTCTCTTCGTCCGAAGCCTTGCGCTCAGCCGAATCGCCATTCTCGAGTTCGCCCTTGACCGGCGGAATGTCGACCGGCGAAGGCAGGAAGTCGATCACGGCGTCGAGCATGCGCTGCACGCCCTTGTTCTTGAACGCGGTGCCGCAGAGCATCGGCTGGATTTCGCACGCGATCGTACGGTCACGCAGCGCCTTGACGATCTCGGCTTCGGTCAGCTGCTCGCCGCCGAGGTACTTTTCCATCAGCTCTTCGTTTGCTTCGGCGGCCGACTCGATCATCTTCTCGCGCCACTCGTTGCACGTCTCGAGCAGTTCGGCCGGAATGTCGACGTAGTCGAACTTCGTGCCTTGCGAGGCCTCGTCCCAAATGATCGCCTTCATCTTCAGGAGATCGACCACGCCCTTGAAGTTCTCTTCCGAGCCGATCGGCACCACGACGGGCACCGGGTTCGCCTTCAGACGCGTCTTCAACTGGTCGTAGACCTTGAAGAAGTTCGCGCCGGTGCGGTCCATCTTGTTGACGAACGCGAGGCGGGGCACCTTGTACTTGTTGGCCTGACGCCACACGGTTTCCGACTGCGGCTGCACGCCGCCCACCGCGCAGTACACCATGCACGCGCCGTCGAGCACGCGCATCGAGCGCTCCACTTCAATCGTGAAGTCGACGTGCCCCGGGGTGTCGATGATGTTGATGCGGTGCTCGGGATAGTTGTTGCCCATGCCCTTCCAGAACGCGGTGGTCGCAGCGGACGTGATCGTGATGCCACGCTCCTGCTCCTGCTCCATCCAGTCCATGGTTGCCGCGCCGTCGTGAACCTCGCCGATCTTGTGGTTCACGCCGGTGTAAAACAGAATGCGCTCGGTCGTCGTCGTCTTGCCGGCGTCGATGTGTGCGCTGATACCGATGTTGCGGTAGCGCTCGATGGGTGTCTTACGAGCCACTTTTATCCTCTATTGGATCGCGCGAAGCGTAAGAAAAAGTCTTCGCGCCTAACACAAACGGGCGAGGCGCCAAAGAGCGCACCCGCCCGGAATTTTTTTCCGATTGAGCCAGCGAAACAGCTTGGAAACGCGGCTTAGAAACGGAAATGCGAGAATGCCTTGTTGGCCTCGGCCATCCGGTGGACTTCGTCGCGCTTCTTCATCGCGCCGCCGCGGCCTTCCGCGGCTTCCTGCAACTCACCGGCGAGACGCAACGCCATCGATTTCTCGCTGCGCTTTTTCGCGGCCTCGCGCAACCAACGCATCGCCAATGCCATACGACGCGACGGACGCACTTCGACCGGAACCTGGTAGTTCGCCCCACCAACGCGGCGGCTCTTCACTTCCACCACCGGCTTCACGTTGTTGAGCGCCACCGTGAACACTTCCAGCGGGTCCTTGCCACCCTTCGTCTGGATCTGTTCGAAAGCGCCATAGACGATACGCTCGGCCACCGACTTCTTGCCCGAGAGCATCAGCACGTTCATGAACTTAGCTACATCAACGTTGCCGAACTTCGGATCCGGCAACACTTCCCGCTTGGGAACTTCGCGACGACGCGGCATGTTTCTTCCTTTAACTTTTTCAGTTGGAGCTGGGCGATACCCGTTCAGCCCCGCGGCCACCAACTAACCCGATCGATCCTGCGACTAACCAGCTTGGCCGGGTGACCACTTACTCGACAGCACCGGCATTCCGGCACCACCGCCTTCGATTCCGAAAGCTGCTTACTTGCCAGCCTTCGCGCGCTTCGCACCGTACTTCGAGCGAGCTTGCTTACGATCCTTCACGCCCTGCGTATCGAGCGAGCCGCGGACCATGTGGTAACGCACACCCGGCAAGTCCTTCACACGGCCGCCGCGGATCAGCACGACCGAGTGCTCTTGCAGGTTGTGGCCTTCACCACCGATGTACGAAATGACTTCGAAGCCGTTCGTCAGACGAACCTTGGCCACCTTACGGAGTGCCGAGTTCGGCTTCTTCGGCGTCGTGGTGTACACACGCGTGCACACACCGCGACGCTGAGGGCAGTTCTGCAGGGCCGGGCTCTTGCTTTTCGTCGTTTCCGACTCACGGCCTTTGCGAACCAATTGATTGATGGTTGGCATTGTTTATTCCCGAAATTAAACGAAATCGACGCACCGCCTGACCGGGCAAAGCGGAACAGGTGGCGCGCCCAAAGCATTCCTGCCGAAGCCGCCGGCACGCCGACGCGGCGCTCGGGATCAAGCGATCCGCCCGCAACCGCGCTTGCAGCTCGCTTGCGACTCGCTTGAACCCAATGTGAACCCGCTGTGAACCCATTGGGCGATGTGCGGGAGCCGGGCACCAAAGTGCCACGAACAGGAACCCGGCATGATATGGCGAAAAGGTCAAGCGCGTCAATAGCTTGCGCGGCCTCGCCCCGCATCCGCCGGCAGAGGCGCCGCGCGCGCGGCCGGGACGGCCATGGCGCCCGCCAAGGCGTACCGATGCCCGCCCGCAGGCGCCGCCCCCGGGCAACAATCAGGGCACCATCAATTCGCCCCGACGACGTCCAGTAGTTCGTCAGCGAAACGTTCGAGCTTGCGCGCGCCGATGCCCGGAATGTGCCGCAGGTCGTCGACGGTATCGGGCGCATTGCGCGCGATCTCGGCGAGCGTCGCATCATGGAAGATCAGATAGGCCGGCACGCCGTCGCGTTTGGCCGTGTCGGTGCGCCAGGCGCGCAGCCGCTCCCAGCAGGCACGCTCGCGCGGCCCCATGCCTGCCGCCGGATCGGCGCGCTGCGCGCTGCGTCCCGAGCCCTGCCGCGTACGCTGCGGCTTCACGTAGCGCCTGAGCGTCACCTTTTGCTCGCCCTTGAGCACGGGCTTGCTCGCCTCGGTCAACACGAGCGCACCGAAGCCGTCGTGATCGACTGCCAGGTAGCCGAATGCGACGAGCTGGCGAAAAACCGCGCGCCACTCGGCATCCGAGAGTTCCGCGCCGATGCCGAACGTGCTCAGCGCCTCGTGCCCGCGCTGCAGGACTTTTTCGGTGCGGTTTGCGCGCAGAATGTCGATCAGATGGCCTGCGCCGAAGTTGAAGCCGCTTGCGCGCTGGGCGCGAAAGACGCATGACAGCGCCATCTGCGCCTCGCGCGTCGCATCCCACGATGCAGGCGGCTCCAGGCAGGTGTCGCAATTGCCGCACGGCTCGCTCGCCTCGCCGAAGTAGGCGAGAAGCCGCACGCGGCGGCACGAGGCCGTCTCGCACAGGCCGAGCAGCGCATCGAGCTTGCCGGACTGAACGCGCTTGTGGGCATCGTCCGCATCCGATTCGTCGATCATCTTGCGCTGCTGCACGACGTCGCCGAGCCCATAAGCCATCCAGGCATTAGCCGGCAGGCCGTCGCGTCCCGCACGCCCCGTCTCCTGGTAATAACCTTCGACGCTCTTCGGCAAATCGAGGTGAGCGACGAAACGCACGTCGGGCTTGTCGATGCCCATGCCGAAGGCGATCGTCGCGCACATCACGATGCCCTCCTCGCGCTGGAACATCTCCTGATGGCGCTGGCGCACCTCGAACTCCATCCCCGCGTGGTAAGGCAACGCGCGCAGGCCCTGCGCCTTGAGCCACTCGGCCGTCTCTTCGACCTTGCGGCGCGACAGGCAGTACACCACGCCCGCATCGCTCGTGCCGTCCGCGTTCATATGCTCCGCACGGATGAACTCGAGCAGTTGCGAGCGCGCATTGTCCTTCTCGACGATGCGGTAGCGGATGTTCGGCCGGTCGAAGCTCGAGACGAAGATCCGGGCGTCATCGAGCGCCAGTCGGTGCACGATCTCGTCGCGCGTGATCGCGTCTGCCGTGGCCGTGAGCGCGATGCGCGGCACCGCCGGGAAGCGCTCGTGCAGCACCGACAGCTGGATGTACTCGGGGCGGAAGTCGTGCCCCCACTGCGACACGCAGTGCGCCTCGTCGATCGCGAAAAGGCCGATGCGCGCACGTTCGAGCAAATCGAGAAAACGCGGCGTCATCAGGCGCTCGGGCGCGACGTAGAGCAAATCGAGCTCGCCCGCCCGCAGCGCCCGCTCGATCGAGGCGGCCTCGGCTCCCGAGAGCGTCGAGTTCAGATACGCCGCGCGTACGCCGAGTTCGGTCAGCGCCGCGACCTGATCCTGCATCAGCGCGATCAGCGGCGAGACGACGATGCCCGCGCCAAGCCCGGCTTCGTTGCGCACTAGCGACGGGATCTGATAGCAAAGCGACTTGCCACCGCCCGTCGGCATGAGCACGAGACAGTCGCCGCCGCCTGCGACATGCTCGACGATATCGCGCTGGTGCCCACGGAAAGCGGGGTAACCGAAGACTTCATTGAGGATTTCCAGAGGGCGCGACATGGAGGCGATGGGCAGGACGGCTGGCAGCGAATGGCCGCCATTCTAGCAATTGCCGCGCGCCTGCCGCCGTGGCCTCGTCCGTCATGGCCGATCGGCGGAGCTTGAAGCCGGTTCACGGCGCCCGCCGGCGTGTGCCCGCCACCCGGAGGGCCCAGCGCAACGAACGTGACGAAAGGAATACCCGATGTAGTCGCCAGGCGCATGGCGCGGCGGCCGCATCGGGACTAACCCTGCAAATCGCCGCGCACGGCACCGGCCGGCCTCAAGACTATAAAGATGGATGCCGATGACACGTTCAGGCGGCGCGAAGCAGCGCGTCGCTCTCGACTCCGATTTCCGCCCGAATGCGTGCGAGGTGCGAAGCCGGTCCGCCGGCCGCGCCTCGTCGCTTCGGAAACTTTCACCCCCCATCGACGCGCGGCGAGCGCGTGGCCACGACGAACGGTCCACTTGATATGAAATGGTTTAACCAGTTGAGCCTCGGGCAACGACTCTTTTGCGCATTCTCGATCTGCGCGCTGCTGACGATCGTCGTCGGTGCCGTCGGCGCGACGCGCATGCGCGAGCTGGCCGCGATGCAAACGGCGATGTACGAAACCGAAGTCGTGCCGATCCGCCAGATCGGCACCGCGTCGTGGCAAGCGGCGGCGCACTACCGGCGCCTTTACGACTACGTGGTCAAGACCGACCCCAAAGGCCGCGAAGAGACGCTCGCGTTCAACAGCAAGGGCGAAGCGGCGGTGACGGCCGCGATCGACTACGAGCGCGCCCATCCGCTCAACGACAGGCAAAAGCAGCTCGTGGCCGATTTCGATTCGATCTGGCCGGAGTATCTCGCGTCGGTCCGGAAGGTCGAGGAGGCCGCGAAGCAAGGCGATCAGGCGGCCGCGCTCGCCGAAATGCAAAGCCGCACCGACGGATTGCACGTAAAGATCCGCAAGACCCTCATCGCCTTCTCCGACGTGCGCAACGATGGCGCACAGGAGAAAGCACTGGCCGGCGTCGACCTCGTCTCGAACGTGACCTGGTGGATCGTCGCGTGCTCTGCGGTCGGCGTCATCGTTTCGCTCGGCTTCGGGTGGGCCGTCACGCGCTCGATCACGCGGGAAGTCGGCGGCGAGCCCGCGGTCGTCGCCCGCGCGGTCGGCGACATCGCCGCGGGCAATCTCGATACGGACGTCTCGACTACCGCCGGCCGACGCGCCGCCGGCATTCTTGCGGCCACCGCGCAGATGCGCGACGCGCTTCGCCTCGCCGTTCGCTCCATCCGCGGCGGCGCCGAATCGGTCACGCAGGCATCGAACGCGATCTCGGCAACGAACCGCGACCTGTCCGAGCGTACCGAGCGTCAGGCGGCCTCGCTGCAGCAGACGGCGGCCACGATGGAGGAACTCACGCAAACAGTGCGGCAAAACGCCGACAACGCGGGGCAAGCGAAATCGCTCGCGGTCGACGCAGCCGATGTTGCCGCAACCGCGGACGAGACCGTGGCGACGATGCTCGCGACGATGCGCAGCATCAACGACAGCTCGTCGAAGATCTCCGATATCACGGCGCTCATCGAAGGTATCGCGTTCCAGACGAACATCCTCGCCCTCAACGCGGCCGTCGAAGCCGCGCGCGCGGGCGAACAAGGCCGCGGCTTCGCCGTGGTGGCCGGCGAGGTGCGCAGCCTCGCGCAGCGCGCATCGGCCGCGGCCAAGGAAATCAAGGATCTCATCGAATCGTCGGCCGCGATCGTGCATGACGGCACGGCGCAGGCCGGGCGCGTCGGCGAAACGGTGAGCCAGGTAAAGGACGCCATCGAGCGCGTATCGGGCATCGTCGGCGAAATCGCC
Source organism: Trinickia caryophylli (assembly GCF_034424545.1). NCBI lineage: Bacteria > Pseudomonadati > Pseudomonadota > Betaproteobacteria > Burkholderiales > Burkholderiaceae > Trinickia > Trinickia caryophylli. The sequence goes on from NZ_CP139970.1 coordinate 1,765,299, forward strand.
GCCGCGTCCGACGAGCAAAGCCGCGGCATCGAGGAGGTTAATCAGGTGATCGGCGAGATGGACCGCGTGACGCAGGAAAACGCGGCGCTCGTGCAGCGCGCGGCCTCGGCTGCGGAATTGCTCGAGCAACAGGCCACCGAGCTCAAACAGGCGGTATCGGTGTTCAAGATGGCCGCCGCGTAAATAGACATCGGCCGCCGCCATCGGTGCGGCACAGCGTTGAAAGGGCAGCTGCGGGCTGCCCTTTTTCATGCACGCGCAAGGTGCATCGTCGGTCGCACAAAGGACAACGAAAGGACAACGTGACGCACCCGCCCCGAATGTTGATCCAGGTTAAAACGCCCCCCGCGCGTTCGGCGCATCGTGGCCTCCTGCAGGACGAACGGTTCCCCGACGGTTCGCACGAGCCGCCGGGCCCCGCTTTCACCCCGGCTGCACGTGCCGCCCTCAAGGAGAACCCGATGCTCGACAAAACCCAGCCCTCCCGACTCGACGCGGAAATTCTGCGCGCCCGTTACGACAACTTCATCGGCGGCGCGTGGCGAGCACCGGCCGCGGGGCGCTATTTCACCGACAAGAGCCCGATCGACGGCAGCACACTTTGCGAGATCGCGCGCTCCGATGCCGAAGACGTCGAACGCGCACTCGATGCCGCCCACGCCGCACGCGAAAAATGGGCACGCACGTCGCCCGCCGAGCGCGCGCGGATCCTGAACAAGATCGCCGATCGCATGGACGAACATCGCGAACTGCTCGCTCGCGTCGAAACGCGCGACAACGGCAAGCCGATCCGCGAAACGCTCAATGCGGACGTGCCGCTGGCCGCCGATCACTTCCGCTACTTCGCCAGTTGCATTCGCGCCGAAGAAGGCTCGATCGGCGAGATCGACTACAACACGGTCGCCTATCACTTCCGCGAGCCGCTAGGCGTGGTAGCGCAGATCATCCCGTGGAACTTCCCGCTGCTGATGGCCGCCTGGAAGCTCGCGCCCGCGCTCGCCGCCGGCAATTGCGTCATCATGAAGCCGGCCTCCGATACACCGATGAGCCTCGCGGTGCTGATGGATCTCGTCGGCGACCTCCTGCCCGCCGGCGTGCTCAACATCGTTTTCGGGCACGGCTCGGAAGTCGGCACGCCGCTCGCGAGCAGCCCGCGCATTGCCAAGGTGGCGTTTACCGGCGAAACGACGACGGGCCGGCAAATCATGCGCTATGCGGCCGAAACGATCATTCCACAAACGATGGAGCTCGGCGGCAAATCGCCCAATATCTTCTTCGCCGACGTGATGGATGACGATGACGGCTTCCTCGACAAGGCGCTCGAAGGCTTTGCGCTCTTCGCGTTCAACAAGGGCGAAGTCTGCACCTGCCCTTCGAGGGCGCTCGTGCAGGAGTCGATCTTCGACCGGTTCATGGAGAAAGCCGTGGAACGTGTGGCGCGGATCAAGGTAGGCGATCCGCTCGATCCGTCAACGCAAATGGGCGCGCAATGCTCGCACGGCCAGCTCGAAAAAATCCTCGAGTACATCGACATCGGCAAGCAGGAAGGCGCGAAGTGCATGACCGGCGGCGCACGCGCCGAACTCGACGGCCCGCTGAAGAACGGCTACTACGTCAAGCCGACCGTGTTCGTCGGGCACAACAAGATGCGCATCTTCCAGGAAGAGATCTTCGGACCCGTGCTCTCGGTCACACCGTTCAAGAACATCGAAGATGCGATCGCCATTGGCAACGATACGGTGTACGGGCTCGGGGCCGGCGTGTGGTCGCGCAACGTCAACAACACCTACCGCGTGGGCCGCGAAATTCAGGCCGGGCGCGTATGGACCAACTGTTATCACATCTATCCCGCGCATGCGGCGTTCGGCGGCTACAAGCAATCGGGCTTCGGGCGCGAAACGCACAAGATGATTCTCGACCACTACCAGCAGACGAAGAACCTGCTCGTGAGCTACAGCACCGAGGCGCTCGGCCTCTTCTAAGCCCAGGTGCAGTTCCGCAATGCAACGGGAGGGCGACGCGCCAACGCGCCGTCCTCCCACGGCATGCGCCGGCGGGCCGCGCGCGGCGCCCTCGACAGGAGAATCGGATGGCCATCAAGGTTGCAGTGTTGAAGGAAACGCGGCCGCACGAGCGGCGCGTGGCAACGGTGCCGACGGTAGCCGCCGCGCTGGCGCGGCTCGGGTGCGACGTCTATCTGCAAGCCGGCGCGGGCGCGGGGGTGAAGCTGCCGGACCGCGTCTACACGAGTGCGACGATCGTGGCCGATGCGCGCACGCTCGTCGCCGGCGCCGACATCGTGCTCGCGGTGCAATTGCCGGCAAGAGACATCATCGAAGCGATGAGGCCCGGCACGATCCTCATTTCGTTTGTCTACGCGCAAAAGGAGGACGAGCTCGTCAAACTGCTGCGCGACCGGAACATCACCTGCTTCGCGATGGAACTCGTACCGCGCATCAGCCGCGCCCAGGCACTCGACGCCTTGTCGAGCCAGGCCGCGCTCGCCGGTTACTACGCCGTGCTCCTCGGCACGACGCACCTCGCGCGCGTGCTGCCGCGTATGACGACGGCAGCCGGCTCGCTGCGGCCGGCTACCGTGCTCGTCATGGGCCTCGGCGTGGCCGGGCTCCAGGCGATCGCGACGGCGCACCGGCTCGGCGCCGTGGTCGAAGGTTATGACGTGCGGCCCGAAACGCGCAACGAAGCCGCCTCGCTCGGTGCGAAATTCGTCGAGACGGGCGTCGACGCGCGCGGCGAAGGCGGTTATGCGCGCGAGCTGACCGACGACGAAAAGCGGCGCGTCGACGAAGCGCTGACCAGGCACATCCAGGCCGCCGACCTCATCGTGACCACGGCCTCCGTGCCGGGCCGCCCCTCGCCGAAGTTGATCGGCGAAGCACAGGTCAAAGGGATGAAACCGGGCGCCGTGATCGTCGATCTCGCAGCCGACGGCGGCGGCAACTGCGCGTGCACGCAGCCGGGCGAAATCGTCGATATCGGCGAGGTCACGATCGTCGCGCCGTTGAACGTGCCATCGCTGCTCGGCGAACACGCGAGCGAGCTCTATGCGAAGAATGTGCTCAACCTGCTCGAGCTGCTGATTCGCGACAAGGCGCTCGCACCCGACTGGAACGACGAAGTGATCGCGAAAATGCTGCTCACGCGCGGCAGCGAGATCACGAACGACGCCGCGCGCAAGCACGTGAGCGCGGCCTGAACGCCTCTCAAGCGGAGAACCATCATGGATGCACCCATCGCCATCACCGGCTTCGTCGCGCTCTACGTCTACATGCTCGCGGCCTTCACCGGATACGAAGTCATTTCGCGCGTGCCCGCCATCCTGCATACGCCGCTGATGTCCGGCTCGAACTTCGTGCACGGCATCGTCGTGGTGGGCGCGCTCTATGCGCTCCTGAACGCCAGTACCGTAACGGGGCAGGCCATCGGCTTCGTCGGCGTGCTGCTCGGTGCCGGCAATGTGGGCGGCGGCTATATCGTGACCGAGCGGATGCTGCAGATGTTCAAGCCGAGCGGCACCGCCAAGCGCTGAGGAGCCACCATGACCATCGACCTTCTCATCGGCGCCAGCGGGCTCGCCGCCACCGCACTGTTCGTCTACGGCATCAAGCGCATGTCGTCGCCGGCTACCGCGCACCTCGGCATGAAGATCGCCGGCGCCGGCATGCTCGTCGCCATACTCGCGAGCTTCCTCTACGTTTTCGGTGTCAACGAAGCCGCGCGCCCGCGTCTTGGCACGAACGTCGTGCTCGCTGCCGCGGCGCTTGCGATCGGTCTCGGCTGGGCATGGTGGAGCGGCAAACGTGTCGCCATCACGGCCATGCCGCAAATGGTCGCGCTCTACAACGGCATGGGCGGCGGGGCCGCCGGCGCCATCGCGGCCGCCGAACTCGCGCAACCGCACGGCGGCGGCGCCCTTTCGCTCGCCGTAACGATCGTGGGCGGCCTGATCGGGTCCGTCTCGCTCTCCGGCTCGCTCATCGCCTGGGCCAAGCTCGACGGGCGCCTGAACAAGCCGTGGCGCGTGAAAGGACAGCAATGGATCAACGGGGCCGTGCTGCTCTCGGCGCTCGGGCTCGGCGCCGCGCTCATCGCGAGGAGCGCGGCCGGTACGGCGGGGGGCGGCGACGCGCCCGCGATGACGGCCGCCATCGTTCTGTTCTTTGGCGCAGCACTCGCGTTCGGCGTCATGATGACGTTGCCGATCGGCGGCGCCGACATGCCCGTCGTCATCTCGCTTTACAACGCGTTCACCGGCCTCGCCGTCGGGCTCGAAGGCTTCGTCCTGCAAAACCCCGCGCTGATGGTGGCGGGCATGGTGGTGGGCTCGGCCGGTACGCTGCTTACGCTGCTGATGGCAAAAGCGATGAACCGTTCTGTCGCCAACGTGCTCTTCAGCAATTTCGGCGACGTGAGCCTCGAGGCATCGAGCGAAATCAAGGGGCGGCTCAAGCCGGTCGAGGCGAGCGACGCCGCACTGTCGATGCGCTATGCCGGCAAGGTCATCATCGCGCCCGGGTATGGACTCGCCGCCGCCCAGGCGCAACAGAAGCTCGCGGAGTTCGTAACGCTCCTGCAGGCGTCGGGCGTCGAGGTGAAGTTCGCGATCCATCCCGTCGCCGGCCGCATGCCGGGCCACATGGACGTGCTGCTCGCGGAAGCGGGCGTGCCCTACGACCTGCTCTTCGAGCTGAGCGAGATCAACGACGAGTTCAAGACGGCCGACGTCGCGCTTGTCATCGGCGCCAATGACGTGGTCAATCCTGCCGCGCGGAGCAACAAGACGTCGCCCATCTACGGCATGCCCATTCTCAACGTCGATCAGGCGCACCAGGTATATGTGATCAAACGCGGCGAAGGCCGTGGCTACGCGGGTGTCGAAAACGAACTGTTCTACGCCGACAACTGCAACATGATCTACGGCGATGCACGTGCCGTGCTCGCGAAAATGGCGCAGACGATCAAGGAGCTCGAGACGTCGGCGAGCCCGGCGGGCGCCGCGGCCTGACTAAAGCAAGCCCCGCGACGCGGCCCTGTGCAGGCGTAGCGGGCGCCATAACGATACGGGCCGCATAAGCCCACCCATGTCGCTTGCCGTGCCGGGTACCGCCTCGTTGCCAGGCACGGCAAGCGCGCCTGGCAACTGAATGAGGTTTTATGCCAAAAATAGAAATTTGACACAGACACAAATTAAAATCCCTTCTCAAAATTAAACCACGCCCTACACTTCCCTCCACGAAAAACACGCCACGTAACTGGCAGACATCGATTTCGCATAGCTCAAACAAACGCTTTATCTAAAACGAGCGCACTGAATTCAGGCGTGCGTTTTAAATGCTTTTGTTTCGAGACGTTACCCGATTGCTCATATCGATCGCCGGCCCGTCGGCCGGCCAGGAGGGGTCATGAAGTTTTCATTTCGCCAAGGGCAACACCGCTTGACCGCAACGCTGTTGGTAACGGCCATCTCAGCCACGTCGTTCGGCATGTCCCAAGCGGCCACCCGCATCGATGTCGAAAGGTCCGTTCCGGACGATGTCGCGATGGGAAAAAACCTGGACGCACCCACCGTGCTCGGCGTCAGTGCCGACGAACTCAAACCTGTAGACAAGCAAAAGCATGTCAATGGAACGGTGGTTACCCGGTATCAACAGTATTTCCAGGGCGTACCGGTATGGAATACGGCCGTTACCGAAAGAAAGGCTAAAGACCAGAAGAAAATGAGTATTTCGGGCGTATTGCTGCGCAATATCGCCAACGACCTACCCAGCGCCAAGCCGATCTTTTCGAAAGCGGATGTGCTCGCGCAGGCAAAAGCGCTCGCGAATGCCACGCTCACCGACAACGAGCAGGTCCAGCTCTACGTCCATCCCGATCGCAGCGAGGTGGCGCGGCTCGTCTATGTAGTCTCGTTCATCGACAAGAGCGCGCGTGCGCCGAGCCGCCCGCATTTCATGATCGACGGCAACAACGGCACGGTTCTGAAAAGGTGGGAGGGCATTGCCTACCGCGAAGCCACCGGCCCGGGAGGAAACGTCAAGACCGGTCGATACGAGTATGGCAAGGACTTCGGGCCGTTGATCGTCGATGACGACTGCCGGATGTCCACACCGAACGTCATCACGGTCGATCTGCAAAACGGCACGAGCGGCGATACGCCGTATCGCTTCGCATGTCCGCGCAACACCTATCGCGAGATCAACGGCGCCTATTCGCCGCTCAACGATGCTCACTATTTCGGTCACGTCGTTTTCAACATGTACAACGACTGGCTCAGCGTGCGACCGATCACGCAGACCTTGTACATGAAGGTTCATTACGGCACCGAATACGAAAACGCGTTTTGGGACGGTACTGCGATGAGCTTCGGCGATGGCGCATCGAGGTTTTATCCGCTCGTCTCGCTCGACGTGGCCGGGCACGAGATCAGCCACGGCTTCACCGAGCAGCACTCGAATCTCGTCTACAGCGGGATGTCCGGCGGCATCAACGAGGCATTCTCCGACATGGCCGGCGAGGCGTCGGAGTTCTACATGCGAGGTAAAAGCGACTTTCTCGTCGGCGCAACGATCTTCAAGGGCGACGGGGCACTGCGGTACATGGCCAATCCATCGAAGGACGGCCGCTCGATCGAGAATGCCAAGGACTACCGCAGCGATCTGGACGTCCACCGCACGAGCGGGGTATTCAACAAGGCCTTCTATATGATCGCGACCGCGCAGGGCTGGGACGTGCGCCGTGCGTTCGAAGTGATGGCCGATGCCAACCGTCTCTACTGGACATCCGAGGCCACGTTCGACCAGGCGGCATGCGGCGTCGAGAAAGCAGCGCAAGATCGCGGCTATCCGGTAGCCGACGTGACGGCGGCATTCGACGCGGTGGGGGTCAAGTGCAGCTCTGGCAGCACCGATACGCTCGTCAAGGGTCAGCCGGTGTCGGGCATCACGCTGGCGGAAGGCGAAAGCAAGACCTATCGGCTCGCCGTGCCGCCCAGCGCCAAGAACCTCAGCTTCAAGCTGTCCGGGGGCCGCGGCGACGGCGACCTCTACACCAGGTTCGGCGCCCCTGCCACCACCCGGTCCTACGACGCAAAATCCACTCGCTACGGCAACCGCGATGCGATCGCTATCGGCTCGCCACGCAACGGCATGCACTATCTGCTCGTGAGCGCCTACGATGCCGTGTCGAACGCGATACTCGTAGCCGATTACGACGACGGACGCTGACGGTTCATCGCGGGCTGCGCCAGCTCGAGCATCCGCCGCGTCGGTGGCGTCGGTGGCATCCGGCGCTCCACGCGGCGGCTCGATACACGTCGCCGCCGCGTATCGACCAGTCACGATCGTCCGGGCGCGCGCTACAGCATCTTCTTCGTCTCCAGGTTCACGAGTTTCCATTCATACTTGTCGAGCAGTTCGGAGAACTCGGGGAGTCCGAACCGCTGAACGCCGAATGCGCCGGGCTCGTGCTGCTCCAGTGCACTCGCGTTGCCTTCCGTCGTACCCGGTTTATGCCTGAACGGCTCAAGCGTTCCCTGAGGATCGTCGCTGGCCGCGTCGAATATCTCGGCGATCATGCGCTTCGGAACGTTGATTTCGAGTCGAAAAGGCGAAGATTTGTTTGCGATCGGCAGCTTACTCTCGTCCGTGTAGAACCACTTGTGCTGCTCGAACGCACGCCCGCCCTGCTTGAGCGCCCGTTCCGCCTTGATTTGCCTGGCCTCGGCCTCCGACATCAAGCGCATGATCTTTCCCTCCGTCTTTTCCCCGGCTACAGTGCCGGTCACCACGGCGCCGACCGTCCGCTTGATTCGGGCCACCGCTTCCAGTTTCTTGTTGATCCTCGGGCCGACGTCGCTGAGTTTCTGGATGAACGCCTGCGCACACCGATTTGCCTCGGCGCTCGCCGTGGCTTTGTCGATGCTCCCCGCCACCAGTTTTTCCAGTACGCTTTTCACCTGGTTCAGCGAAGCGGACAAACTGTCGACGTCCTCGCCCAAGCCCAATTCCAATGTTTCGTTCCGCTCCTTGATTTCCGCTAGAACGTTCTTGAACGCCTGACCTATTTCGCGGCCCCATTGCGGCGCTTCGTAGTACTTCTCGACAACCGAATCGATATTGATGGTTTCTCCGCCTCCCTTGAGGCCGGGCGTCTCTTTTGCTACCCGCCAGTAGCCCTCGCGCGCGCGCGGATTGATTTTGTACTCCAACGACAAGGTCGCTATCCGGTGCGAGCCGTCGGGAGAAACCACGTTCCAGATTGGCCTTTGCGGCGTTGTTTTCGCGTGATCGGGCGCGACGCGATAGGTATTGCCCTCGAACTCGGCGTAATGGGCTGCGGTACCGGGGTCCCAGAGCATGCCCGATGCGCTCTTTTGCAACGTTGCCGGCCGGGTCTTGACCTCGTAACCATCGAGTTGCGCCACGAGCCGCGCGGCGTCCGGCGAGGTAACAGCCGATATGGGCTTGCGAGCATTCGAGCGCGATTGGCTCGCTTCGTTGGCGTCGACGAACTCGACTTTGAGCGCCCTCTCGTCGTGAGCGAACCCGAGGTCCTGCAGCGCGGTGAGGCTATGGTCGACGTGCACTCTCAGTGCCGGGGGAATCGCCTCGTGCGGAATCGCACGTCGCGTGACGCGCGCATCGTCCACGGCCGAATGGGCGACGACGTTGCGAAAGCCCCCGCGGCTTGTTTGTGTGTGTGTTCCGCCGCTGGTCAAAAAGTCGAGCCCGAGGCCCTCGATGCCGCCCACCACCTCGGCGGCGTCGTGATTGACCGCGCCATCGACGATGACGGCGACCGACCCGGCAAAAGGCACCATCGTGACCGCCGCCATCCCCGCACGCTTGTAGTCGCCTGTGCGCACGCCCTCCTCTGCGTTATAGAGGTTCGAGATCACCGGGACCGCGTTGATGATCTGTTCGAGGTTGCCGGTATCGACGCCTTCGGCAAAACCCAGGACGTTCGAAACGATGGGCGTGTTGTCGAGCCAGTGACCGAAGTTCCCTCCGGTCCGTGCGTCGTTCTCCCTCACGAAACGCATGGCGCACCCGTAGGTGTTCGCCATGATCTCGATCGGCGAGCAATGGTCGAAACCGCCCGGGTCCGCGGGTGTCGCCGTGGGCCCGGTATCGCTCGTCTTTGCTTCGTTCTGAAGCTTTTGATACTCCTTCGCGAGTTCCGCCGCCTTGGCCTGCACGGCCGTATCGGTCTGCGGGAGCCGATCGATGCGCAGCCGCAGGCGGGCCCATGCCATGAAGTAAGGGGCGCTGGACTGGTCTTGATCCTTGAACGCCGACTCGGCAGCGATCACGCGATCCGCAACCGGCGGCATCGATATTCGCGTACCGTTATCCGTGGCGACGAACCCGTCCGGACGCGGCCCCTTTTTGCGCTGATCGAGGAAGGTATCGAGCACGCTCTTGCCGGTTGCCCGCAACGGCACCGTGAGCTGCGCCCTGCTCAGCCCGCTCTCTTGCACCAGGCTATCGAGCGCCGCCGTGCGCTCGTCGAAGCGCGGAGGCCCGCCGTACTCGGTCAGGACGTCGTTGACAAAGCGGCTCAAGTCGGCGAGCCGTTCTTGCGGGGTATTACCGGAGAAGACAATGCCGGCTGCTTTGGCGAGGTTGAGCCCGAGAAGTATCCGCGGGTCGATCACGCTCCCGTGCGCGCCCTCCCAATCGTGCACCAATGCAACGAAAGCCCGACACAGCTCGGCATCGCTGAGGTATCGGTTCGGCGCCGGTTTGCCTCGCGCGAGCAGCGAGGCTTTAAGCACGCTGGCCATGGCGTTATTGACGCTGCCGAACGTGTATTGGCTGTCCAGCCCACGCTCGTCCAACCATTTCGTGACCAACGCGAGCCGCTCGGGCGCATTCAACTCCGCATACCCGGGCAAGCGCATGAGCGACGGCTCCTGCGCAAGATCCTCGACGCGTTTGCCGAGGACATTGACGAGCGCGTTGCCATCGAAATAGATGGCGCCTTGCTGCGTTTGTTCCGGTTGGAGGTGACGATCGAACATGGAGCGTCTGAGCGCTTCGCTCTTGAGCTCGGCGGCAAACGCCTGGAGCGCGGCATGCAAATTGAACGACATCTGCGTGGTCGAAGGCCTCGCATGGCGGCCGACGAGGTACAGCATGCCCGCCCGCTCGAGCATGGAGCCCATTTCGCGATTGACGATTTGCGAGATTTCGGGTGCAAGTGGCGGCTTTCGCTCAGAGCCGGGGTTGGCCAATCGCTCGACGATCGCCTCGGCAACGAGCGTACCTTTCGATTTATGCTCCGCGACCGCCACCGCCAGCAAGGCCTGTGTCGCCGTGCGAACGGTCTGGCGCACCCTGTGCAAGTCGTCCGGGCGCATACGCTCCGTCAGCCCCTTGAGGCGTTCTGCCCCATCAACTGGCTGATCTTGCCCTTCGCCGCCGATGAGGGTCAATAGCGCTTCGGTTGCCCGCAAAAGCAAGGGATGCGGCCCGACGCTCAAGGACAGACCACCAACGTCGCGCTTCGTGCGCAGCGACATCTCCGCGATATGTGTCTTGATCCTCGTGTCGTCGGTGGCGAGATGCGTGAACCCGGCGGGATCGGATGGGTCCTGCTTCGAATCGGTGGAGCGATGCTCCGCGTCTTCGTTGGCTTGTTCGCTCAACGAATGGGTTTCGCCCTCATTGACTTCGAGGTAATCAACTCTGGGGGACGGTTGGGAAATTCTCATGGCAGCAATCTTGAGTTAGTGCGTCGTTTTGACGACTGCGTACCATAATCGAGCGATAGCGTGGATGCTTTCGGGAATCGGTTCTTGCTTCCGATCTTCAGCCGAGAAGCAAGACAGAAGGGCTTTGGGGGGGCTGCGTTGAACCGATGCGATTACGCACGGGCTTCGGGCGGTGCGTGATCTCATCGGACCTGCCGAGCGCAATCGGCCAAGGGGGCAGCCAATAAGCCAGGCCCCTGCCACACCCCCTGACATGCGGGTCGGCACCGGGCCGTTCGAAAAGTTGTAGTCAGAGACAGGGCATGCCGAGGCAGTCGCCTACCTAGACTCTCCGCGGGTCGAGCACGGCGAGAACCCGTTCGAATTCCGCTCTTTGGGCTGCCCCATTTCCGATGCTTTCGGCAAGGCTTGTTCCATTCGAGCGAGACGCGGCAAACAGTGAGCTTTCGAGCTTTCTACAAAGGCTCAGACGATCGTCGTGCCCGAGCACCTCCGGAAGAAGCTCCAACAACTTGGAAAGGACGACCGCCCTTGCGGCCAGCGATACCGAGTCAGACACAAGCAAGCTGATCGAATACCCCGTTGAACCTGTGCGTCTTCTCATCTCTCTGACACCTTGCAACGCGCATCCAGAATTCTCCTATCGATGCCGTACGGCGGTTCCATCGAAAGAGCCCATTGCCTCACGGCTTCATAAAGATAATCTCCGATGCGAAGGCGGCTACTGATCGGAATCAAAAAGAGAGGTCGGAGGGGCCTGGCCTCGTGGCGCGTCCCTTCCTCTCGCTCGACAACGCGGGAGAACGACGGGGCGCGGCACGTTGGACAAAGAACGGCGATCTGCCTTACCAAGCAATGGTGATGAGGTGGGTGCAAAAAAAACGCGCCCCTTGCGGGGCGCGTTTTCCGGGGAGGTGTCGGCGGCTCACGCCGCCCGCACTTACTCGGTCGGGTGCTGCTGATGCGGCTCCTCGACAGGCGCGTCCGTGGCCGGCGACTCTCCCGCCGGCGTACCGAACTCGAATGCCTCTTCGGCCGCGATCTGATCGTAGCGCTCGCGATCGGACGCTTCCTTCGTCTTGCGGGCCTTGTGGAACGCGAGACCCGTACCGGCCGGAATCAGACGGCCGACGATCACGTTTTCCTTCAGGCCGCGCAGATCGTCGCGCTTGCCCATGATCGCCGCCTCGGTCAGCACGCGCGTCGTTTCCTGGAACGATGCCGCCGAGATGAACGAGTCGGTCGACAGCGACGCCTTCGTGATACCGAGCAGCACGTTTTCGTACGACGCCGGGCGCTTGTCGTCCGCGGTCATCCGATCGTTCTCGTCGAGCATGTCCGACCGCTCGACTTGTTCGCCCGGAATGAAACGCGTATCGCCGTTGTCGGTGATCTGCACACGGCGCAGCATCTGACGCACGATGACTTCGATGTGCTTGTCGTTGATCTTCACGCCCTGCAGACGATAGACGTCCTGCACTTCGTCGACGATGTAGCGCGACAGCGCCTCGATACCTTGCAAACGCAAGATGTCGTGCGGATCGGCCGGGCCGTCCACGATCATTTCGCCCTTGTTGACGACTTGACCATCGTGGACGAGCACCTGCTTTTCCTTCGCGATCAGGAACTCGTGCTGGTTGCCCTCGAGATCGGTGATGACGAGACGCTGCTTGCCCTTCGTGTCCTTACCGAACGACACGGTACCCGTGACTTCGGCGAGGATGCCCGCATCCTTCGGCGAGCGCGCTTCGAACAGTTCGGCCACACGCGGCAGACCACCGGTAATGTCACGCGTCTTTTGCGATTCCGTCGGAATCCGCGCGAGCACCTCACCGACTTGCACTTGCTGGCCATCCTTCACCGTGATCAGCGCGCCGACCTGGAAGCCGATCTGCACCGAATGCTCGGTGCCGGGGATCTTCACTTCCTCGCCGCTTGCGTCGAGCAGCTTCACCTGCGGGCGAACGCTCTTGGCCGCCTGCGAACCGCGGCGCTTCACGTCGATCACGACGAGCGTCGAAAGACCCGTCACGTCGTCGATCTGCTTGGCAACCGTGACGCCTTCCTCGACGTTCTCGAACTTCACCGTACCGCCGTACTCGGTGATGATCGGACGCGTGAGCGGATCCCACGTCGCGAGCTGCGTGCCCGCCTTGATCTGCGCACCGTCGAGCTGCAGCAGCGTCGCGCCGTACGGCACCTTGTGCCGCTCGCGCTCGCGGCCGTGATCGTCGGTGATCATCGCCTCGCCCGAACGCGAGATGACGATCTGCTCGCCCTTCGCATTCGTCACGTAACGCATCGTCGACGTGAAGCGCACCGTACCGTTGCTCTTCGCTTCGACCGACGAAGCCACCGCCGTACGCGATGCCGCGCCACCGATGTGGAACGTACGCATCGTGAGCTGCGTGCCCGGCTCGCCGATCGACTGCGCGGCGATCACACCGACTGCCTCGCCGACATTCACGAGCGAACCACGGCCGAGGTCGCGGCCGTAGCACGAGGCGCACAGGCCATAGCGCGTTTCGCAGGTAAGCGGCGTACGCACGCGCACTTCGTCGATCCCGAGGCGCTCGATCTCTTCGACCGCCACTTCGTCGAGCAGCGTGCCCGATTCGTACAGCGTTTCCTGCGTCTCGGGGTTGACGACGTCCGCCACCGCCACGCGGCCGAGAATCCGGTCGCGCAGCGCTTCGACGACTTCACCGCCTTCGACGAGCGCCTTCATCGCCACGCCGTTCGACGTGCCGCAATCGTCTTCGGTCACAACGAGATCCTGCGTCACGTCGACGAGACGACGCGTCAGGTAGCCCGAGTTTGCCGTCTTCAATGCCGTATCGGCCAGACCCTTACGCGCGCCGTGCGTCGAGATGAAGTACTGCAGCACGTTCAGGCCTTCGCGGAAGTTCGCCGTAATCGGCGTCTCGATGATCGAGCCATCCGGCTTGGCCATCAGGCCGCGCATACCGGCGAGCTGACGGATCTGCACCGCGGAGCCGCGCGCACCCGAGTCGGCCATCATGTAGATGGAGTTGAACGACTCCTGGCGCACTTCCTTGCCATCGCGATCGACGACGGGCTCCGTCGAGAGCTGCTCCATCATCGCCTTGCCGACCGCTTCCGACGTGGCCGACCAGATATCGACCACGTTGTTGTAGCGCTCTTGCGAGGTGACGAGACCCGACATGTACTGACGGTCGTACTCCTTCACCTTCTTCGCGGCGTCGCCGACGATCACTTCCTTCTGCGGCGGCACGAGCATGTCGTCGACGCAGATCGAGATGCCGGCGCGCGTGGCGAGGCGGAAGCCCGACTGCATGAGCTGATCGGCGAAGATGACCGTTTCGCGCAGCCCGCAACGGCGGAAGGCCGTATTGATGAGGCGCGAGATTTCCTTCTTCTTGAGCGGCTTGTTCAGCACCGAGAACGGCAGCCCCGGGGGCAGGATCTCGGACAGAATCGCGCGGCCGACCGTCGTCGCGTAAAGCGAGATCTTCGGCACGAACTTGGGCGCGCCCTCGGAGGTGTCCTCGTTGGCCACCATCTCGGTGATGCGCACGTTCACACGCGAAGCGAGCTCGACTTCCTTGTTCTCGTACGCGCGCAGTGCTTCCGACACGCCCGTAAACGACATGCCCTCGCCCTTGCCGTTGACGGCTTCGCGCGTGGCGTAGTAAAGACCGAGCACGATATCCTGCGACGGCACGATCGACGGATCGCCGTTAGCCGGGAAGAGCACGTTGTTCGAGGCGAGCATCAGCGTGCGCGCTTCCATCTGCGCTTCGAGCGACAGCGGCACGTGAACGGCCATCTGGTCGCCGTCGAAGTCGGCGTTGAACGCCGCGCAAACGAGCGGGTGCAGCTGAATCGCCTTGCCTTCGATCAGCACGGGCTCGAACGCCTGGATGCCGAGACGGTGCAGCGTCGGCGCACGGTTCAGCATGACCGGGTGCTCGCGGATCACCTCTTCGAGGATGTCCCACACCACCGGCGTCTGGTTCTCGACTTCCTTCTTCGCGGCCTTGATCGTCGTGGCCACGCCCATCACTTCCAGCTTGTGGAAAATGAACGGCTTGAAGAGTTCGAGCGCCATCAGCTTCGGCAGACCGCACTGGTGCAGCTTCAGCGTCGGGCCCACCACGATGACCGAACGGCCCGAGTAGTCGACGCGCTTGCCGAGCAGGTTCTGACGGAAGCGGCCGCCCTTGCCCTTGATCATGTCGGCGAGCGACTTGAGCGGGCGCTTGTTCGCACCGGTCATGGCCTTGCCGCGGCGGCCGTTGTCGAGCAGCGAGTCGACGGCTTCCTGCAGCATGCGCTTTTCGTTGCGCACGATGATCTCGGGCGCCTTGAGCTCGAGCAGACGCTTCAACCGGTTGTTACGGTTGATGACGCGGCGATAGAGGTCGTTCAGGTCGGAGGTCGCGAAGCGGCCGCCGTCGAGCGGCACGAGCGGACGCAGCTCGGGCGGCAGCACGGGCAGCACCTCGAGCACCATCCACTCGGGCTTGATGCCCGAGCGCTGGAACGCCTCGAGCACCTTCAGGCGCTTGGCGATCTTCTTGATCTTCGCTTCCGAGCCCGTGTTCTTGAGCTCGGTGCGCAGTTGCTCGACCTGCTCGTCGATGTTGATCGCGCGCAGGAGCTCGCGCACGCCTTCCGCGCCCATCTCGGCGCGGAATTCGTCACCGTACTCCTCGACCTTGTTGTAGTAATCCTCTTCGGTCATGATCTGCCGCGCCTTGAGCGGCGTCATGCCCGGTTCGATCACCACGTACGCTTCGAAGTACAGCACGCGCTCGATGTCGCGCAGCGTCATGTCGAGCACCATGCCCAAACGCGACGGCAGCGACTTCAGGAACCAGATGTGCGCGACGGGCGAGGCCAGTTCGATGTGGCCCATGCGCTCGCGGCGCACCTTGGCGAGCGTGACTTCCACGCCGCACTTCTCGCAGATCACGCCGCGGTGCTTCAAGCGCTTGTACTTGCCGCACAGGCACTCGTAGTCCTTGATCGGGCCGAAGATCTTCGCGCAGAAGAGGCCGTCCCGCTCGGGCTTGAACGTGCGGTAGTTGATCGTCTCGGGCTTCTTGACTTCGCCGAACGACCACGAACGGATCTTGTCGGGCGAAGCGAGACCGATCTTGATCGCGTCGAAAACTTCTTCTTGTTGGACTTGCTTGAATAGATCGAGCAGAGCTTTCATTGCCTTCTCTCCGTAGTCCGATTAGTTGCGGTCGAGGTCGATGTCGATGCCGAGCGAGCGGATTTCCTTCACCAGCACGTTGAAGGATTCCGGCATGCCCGCGTCGATCACGTGGTCGCCCTTCACGAGGTTCTCGTACACCTTCGTGCGGCCCGTCACGTCATCGGACTTCACCGTCAACATTTCCTGCAGCACATACGAAGCGCCATACGCCTCGAGCGCCCACACTTCCATTTCACCGAAGCGCTGACCACCGAATTGCGCCTTACCACCCAGCGGCTGCTGCGTGACGAGCGAGTACGGGCCCGTCGAACGCGCGTGCATCTTGTCGTCGACAAGGTGGTGCAGCTTCAGGTAGTGCATGTAGCCAACCGTGACCGTGCGCTCGAACGCCTCGCCCGTGCGCCCGTCGTACAGACGCACCTGGTTCTTCGACGGCGTCATGCCGAGCTGCTCCGCGATCTCGTCGGGGAACGCGAGGTCGAGCATCTTCGACATTTCCTCTTCCGTCGCCCCGTCGAACACCGGCGTCGCGAACGGCACGCCTTCACGCAGGTTCTTCGCGAGTTCGAGGATCTCGTCGTCGCCGAAGCCATCGAGCTCCTCGGCGTGGCCCGACTCGTTGTAGAGCTTCGTCAGGAATACACGCAGCTCTTCGATCTTGGCCTGACGCTGCAGCATTTCGCCGATACGCCAGCCGAGACCCTTCGCGGCCCAGCCCAGATGCACTTCGAGCACCTGACCCACGTTCATCCGCGACGGCACGCCGAGGGGGTTCAGCACCACGTCCGCGGGACGCCCGTCAGCCATGTACGGCATATCCTCGATCGGAACGATCTTCGAGACCACGCCCTTGTTACCGTGACGGCCGGCCATCTTGTCGCCAGGCTGCAGACGGCGCTTGACGGCGAGATAGACCTTGACCATCTTCAGCACGCCCGGCGGCAGTTCGTCGCCTTGCGTGAGCTTCTTGCGCTTCTCTTCGAAGGCGAGGTCGAACTGATGACGCTTTTGCTCGATCGAATCCTTGATGGCTTCGAGCTGAGCAGCAGCTTCCTCGTCCGCGAGGCGGATGTCGAACCAGTGATAGTGGTCGAGGTCCTCGAGGTAGGCCTGGTCGATCTTCGTGCCCTTCGCGAGCTTCTTCGGACCACCGTTGGCCACCTTGCCGACGAGCATGCGCGCGAGACGCTGGAACGCATCGCCTTCCACGATACGCAGCTGGTCGTTGAGGTCCAGGCGGTAGCGCTTCAGTTCATCGTCGATGATCTGCTGAGCACGCTTGTCGCGCTGGATGCCTTCGCGCGTGAACACCTGCACGTCGATGACCGTGCCGCTCATGCCCGAGGGCACGCGCAGCGACGTGTCCTTCACGTCCGAGGCCTTCTCGCCGAAAATCGCGCGCAGCAGCTTCTCTTCCGGCGTGAGCTGCGTTTCGCCCTTCGGCGTGACCTTGCCGACGAGCACGTCGCCGGCTTCCACTTCCGCGCCGATGTAGACGATGCCCGACTCGTCGAGGCGCGAGAGCTGCACTTCGGCGAGGTTCGAGATATCGCGCGTGATTTCCTCGGGTCCGAGCTTCGTGTCGCGAGCGACGACGTTGAGCTCTTCGATGTGGATCGACGTGTAGCGATCGTCGGCCACGACCTTCTCGGAGATCAGGATCGAATCCTCGAAGTTGTAGCCGTTCCACGGCATGAACGCGACGAGCATGTTCTGGCCGAGCGCGAGCTCGCCCAGATCGGTCGAGGCGCCATCGGCCAGCACGTCACCGCGCGCGACCTTGTCGCCGACCTTCACGATCGGACGCTGGTTGATGTTCGTGTTCTGGTTCGAGCGCGTGTACTTGATGAGGTTGTAGATATCCACACCGACATCGCCGGCCACGGCTTCGTCGTCGTTCACGCGAATGACGATACGGCCCGCGTCGACATAGTCGACCACGCCGCCGCGCAGTGCCTGCACGGTCGTGCCCGAGTCCACCGCGACGGTGCGCTCGATGCCCGTACCGACAACCGGCTTTTCCGGGCGCAGGCAAGGCACGGCCTGGCGCTGCATGTTCGAGCCCATCAATGCGCGGTTCGCGTCGTCGTGCTCGAGGAACGGAATCAGCGAGGCTGCGACCGAGACGATCTGCGACGGCGCCACGTCCATGTACTGGATACGGTCCGGCGTGACCATCAGCGTTTCGCCGGCTTCACGCGACGAAACCAGTTCGTCGGTGAGCGTGCCGTCGTCGGCCACCGCCGCGTTCGCCTGCGCGATCACGTAGCGACCTTCCTCGATCGCCGAGAGGTAATCGATCTGATCGGTGACCTTGCCGTCGACGACCTTGCGGTACGGCGTCTCGAGGAAGCCATACTCGTTCAGGTGCGCATAGAGGGCGAGCGAGTTGATAAGACCGATGTTCGGACCTTCCGGCGTTTCGATCGGGCACACGCGGCCGTAGTGCGTCGGGTGCACGTCGCGCACCTCGAAGCCGGCGCGTTCGCGCGTCAGACCGCCCGGGCCCAGGGCGGAGACACGGCGCTTGTGCGTGATCTCCGACAGCGGGTTCGTCTGGTCCATGAACTGCGAGAGCTGCGACGAGCCGAAAAATTCGCGAATCGCCGACGAAATCGGCTTCGAATTGATCAGGTCGTGCGGCATCAGGTTCTCGCTCTCGGCCTGACCGAGGCGCTCCTTGACCGCGCGCTCCACGCGCACGAGACCGGCGCGGAACTGGTTTTCCGCGAGTTCGCCAACGCAGCGCACGCGCCGGTTGCCGAGGTGGTCGATGTCGTCCACTTCGCCCTTGCCGTTGCGCAGCTCGACGAGGATCTTGATCGTCGCGAGGATGTCGTCGTCCTGCAGCGTCATCGGGCCCGTGATTTCGTCACGGCCGACGCGGCGGTTGAACTTCATGCGGCCGACCTTCGAGAGATCGTACGCGTCTTCGCTGTAGAAGAGACGATTGAAGAGCGCCTCGACGGCTTCTTCCGTCGGCGGCTCGCCCGGGCGCATCATGCGGTAGATCGCGATGCGCGCGGCGGTTTTGTCGGCGGTTTCGTCGATGCGCAGCGTCGACGAGATGTAGGGACCTTGGTCGAGATCGTTCGTGTAGAGCGTCTGGATGTCCTTGACCTTCGCCTCACGCAGCTTCTCGAGCGTGCTTTCCGTGATTTCGTCGTTCGCGTTGGCGATCACTTCGCCCGTCTCGGCGTCGACGACGTTCTTCGCGAGCACGCGACCAAGCAGATAGTCCTCGGGCACCGAGATGAACTTCGTCTTGGCGTTGTCGAGGTCGCGGATGTGCTTGGCGTTGATCCGCTTGTCCTTCTGGACGATGACGTTGCCGTCGCGATCGGTAATGTCGAACCGCGCGACTTCACCGCGCAGACGCTCGGGAACGAACTCCATCTGCGCGCCTTCGCCCATCAGGGTGAAGTTGTCGAAGACGAAGAAGTTGGCGAGGATCTGCTCGGGCGTGAGGCCGATCGCCTTCAGCAGGATCGTGACCGGCATCTTGCGGCGACGGTCCACACGGAAGTAGAGGACATCCTTCGGATCGAACTCGAAATCGAGCCACGAGCCGCGGTAGGGGATGATCCGCGCCGAGAAGAGCAGCTTGCCCGAGCTGTGCGTCTTGCCCTTGTCGTGCTCGAAGAACACGCCGGGCGAACGGTGCAGCTGCGAGACGATCACACGCTCGGTACCGTTGATGACGAACGAGCCCGTCGGCGTCATGAGCGGAATTTCGCCCATGTACACTTCCTGCTCCTTCACCTCCTTGACGACCGGCTTCGTCGGCGATTCCTTATCGAGGATAACGAGCCGCACTTTCGCGCGCAGGGCCGAGCAATAGGTGAGGCCACGCTGCTGGCATTCCTTGATGTTGAATGCCGGCGGCGACAGCGCGTAGCTCACGAACTCGAGGCGAGCGAAGCCGTTGTGCGAAACGATCGGAAAAACGGACGTGAACGCGGCCTGCAAACCTTCGGGTTTGCGCTGAGACGCGGACACCTCGGCTTGCAGAAACGTGCTGAATGATTCAAGCTGGGTGGCCAGCAGGAAAGGTACTTGGTGAACGATGGGGCGCTTCGCGAAACTCTTGCGAATACGCTTCTTCTCGGTGAAGGAATATTGCATACGATCTCCGAATCACGGCGGGCAGGTGGTCGAGGCAGGGGGCCAAGATCTGGAAAACCCGAGTGTTCACCGACTGAGACCCGATGGCCGTCCTGAGGCTTGAACGAGCCTAGAAGCTTGGTGGTTGGCCGCTACCAACCGCTGGCTGACGGCAGCAGATGCCTGTGTTGCCTGCTGCCCGACCAAACTTGCCTTCTGCAGTCGCTTCAGAAGACAAAGAAAAGTGCGCCTCGCCGTTGCTGAGGAGCCATTTCTTTGGCCTCTGTTCCAAGCTTTGATGGGACCGTATCCACTCGCCGCAGCGTAGCAAAACACGGGCCCCACAAAGCACAAAAAGGCCGGCGGTGGAAAAACCGCCAGCCTTCGCCGAGCGAGACGGATATTACTTGATCTCGGCCTTCGCGCCAGCGTCTTCCAGCTTCTTCTTCGCCTCTTCGGCAGCGGCCTTGGGCACCGCTTCCTTGACGGGCTTCGGTGCGCCGTCGACGAGGTCCTTCGCTTCCTTCAGGCCCAGGCCCGTCAGTTCGCGAACGGCCTTGATGACGGAAACCTTGTTCGCGCCGGCTTCGAGCAGGTTGACCGTGAACTCGGTCTGCTCTTCAGCAGCGGCAGCAGCGCCGCCGCCCGCCGGGCCCGCGGCGACTGCGACAGCCGCAGCCGACACGCCGAACTTCTCTTCGAACGCCTTCACGAGGTCGTTCAGTTCCATCACCGACATCGTGCCTACGGCTTCGAGGATGTCTTCTTTTGCGATTGCCATTTGAAATACTCCTAAATTGAATTCGGATACAGCCAGCGATCGGTTACGCCAGGCTGAAGTGCGCCATGCGCGGCCTGTGTGAAATCAGGCCGCTTCGCCCTGCTTCTTCTCCGCGAGCGCGGCGAGCGCGCGAGCGAAGCCCGAAACAGGTGCCTGCATGACGAACAGCAGCTTGGAGAGCAGTTCTTCGCGGCTCGGGATGCTGGCAAGCGCTTGCACGCCGGCCTTGTCCATCACCTTGCCTTCGTAGGAACCGGCCTTGATGACCAACTTATCGTTGCCCTTGCTGAAGTCGTTGACGACTTTAGCGGCAGCGACGGCATCTTCCGAGATGCCATAGATCAGGGGACCGGTCATCTGCTCAGCCAAAGGAGCGAACGGGGTACCTTCGACGGCGCGACGCGCCAGCGTGTTCTTCAACACGCGCAGATACACCTGCTGCTCGCGCGCTTTCGCGCGCAGCTTCGTCAGATCGCCAACCGCGATTCCACGATACTCGGCCAGCACGATGGTCTGAGCTTTCGCGACTCGCGCGGAAACCTCAGCCACGACCGCCTGCTTACCTTCTTTGTTGAGTGGCACGGTTAGCCTCCAGATTCGACACGCCTGACTTCTCGCCCTGCGTGCCGCGTTCAACAACGGCGTCCGAGCTGTTAGGAGCATTTCGACCGCCTGCCCCTGCGCATCGCTGCACCGGGCAAACCATCTCATCACTACTAAACTTTTTCGGGTTCGCCATCTGCGTTGGCTTCATTAAGGGGTCACCCAACTACGGCGGCCCCACCAACGGTCTTTGACAACCGGCCGCGAGAAGCAACTGCCTTCTCGCGACCGCCCAAAGCACTTGAAACCGCGCCGGCGAACCGACGCGGTCGATTCATTACTGCTGTGCGGCGAGCGAGGCCTGATCGACGCGAACGCCGACGCCCATCGTGCTCGACACGGCGACCTTGCGCAGGTACACGCCCTTGCTCGTCGCCGGCTTAGCCTTTTGCAGCGCTTCGATCAGCGCCGACAGGTTCGTACGCAGCGCGGTCGGCTCGAACGAAGCACGGCCGATCGTTGCGTGGATGATACCGGCCTTGTCGACGCGGAACTGCACCTGACCAGCCTTCGCGTTCTTGACCGCGGTGGCAACGTCGGGCGTGACCGTGCCGACCTTCGGGTTCGGCATGAGGCCGCGCGGGCCGAGGATCTGACCAAGCGTACCGACGACACGCATCGTGTCGGGCGACGCGATCACGACGTCGAAATTCAGATTGCCGCCCTTGATCTGCTCGGCGAGGTCTTCCATGCCGACGATTTCGGCGCCGGCGGCGCGAGCTTGCTCAGCCTTGTCGCCTTGCGCGAACACGGCGACACGCACCGACTTGCCGGTACCGGCGGGCAGCACGACGGAGCCGCGAACGACCTGATCCGACTTCTTCGCATCGATGCCGAGTTGCACGGCAACGTCGATCGACTCGTCGAACTTCGCGGTTGCGCATTCCTTCACGAGCGCGAGTGCGTCATCGATCGGGTAGAGCTTCTGACGGTCGACCTTGGCGGCGAATGTCCGCAGACGCTTAGAAAGCTTGGCCATTTACACGCCCTCCACGGTGATGCCCATCGAGCGGGCGCTGCCTGCGATCGTACGAACAGCTGCGTCGAGATCCGCAGCGGTGAGATCGGGCATCTTCGTCTTGGCGATTTCTTCGGCTTGTGCGCGCGTGATCTTGCCGACCTTGTCGGTGTGCGGCTTGCTCGAGCCCTTGTCGAGCTTCGCAGCCTTCTTGATCAAAACCGTTGCCGGCGGCGTCTTGAGGATGAACGTGAAGCTCTTGTCCGCGAACGCGGTGATCACGACGGGCACGGGCAGGCCCGGCTCCATCGATTGGGTCTGCGCGTTGAACGCCTTGCAGAACTCCATGATGTTCAGGCCGCGCTGGCCCAGCGCCGGACCGACCGGCGGCGACGGGTTGGCTTTACCTGCAGGGATCTGCAGCTTGATAAAGCCGATGATTTTCTTTGCCATTTCGACAAACCTCTTAGGAACGCATGAAGCGTTCGGTGAGTGATAACGCACGTTCGCCTACGAACTTCGACGGCTACTGGCGCTCCTCAACGGTCAACGATGCGGACCGTAAGCGCAGAAAACGGACCGCCCGCTGTTGGGCGATCCGCCATATTTCGATCAAAGCTTTTCGACCTGGCCGAATTCCAGCTCGACGGGCGTTGCACGTCCGAAGATGGTGACGGAGACGCGTACGCGCGACTTCTCGTAGTTGACTTCTTCGACCGTGCCGTTGAAGTCCGTGAACGGACCGTCCTTGACACGCACCATCTCGCCGACTTCGAACAACGTCTTGGGGCGCGGCTTTTCGACGCCCTCTTGCATCTGCGACATGATCTTTTCGACTTCCCGGGGGGAAATCGGGCTCGGGCGGTTGCGTGCGCCGCCAACGAAGCCGGTTACCTTCGCCGTGTTCTTCACGAGGTGCCACGTCTCGTCGGTCATTTCCATTTCGACGAGCACATAGCCCGGGAAAAACCGACGCTCGGTCACGGACTTGTGACCGCCCTTCACTTCGACCACTTCCTCAGTCGGAACGAGGATCTGGCCAAACTTGTCCTGCATGCCTGCGCGCTCGATGCGCTCCTGAAGCGCGCGCTGGACGCTCTTTTCCATGCCCGAGTAGGCATGGACGACGTACCAACGCTTACCGCCCGGAGAGGCTGGAGTATCGCCGCTCATATCATTTCCAACCCAGAATCGCCGAGAAAATGGCCCACTCGATGGACTTATCGCTGACCCAGAGGAACACAGCCATGACGAGCACGAAGCCGAAGACCACGAGGGTGGTCTGCGTCGCTTCCTTGCGAGTCGGCCAGACGACCTTGCGGACTTCCTTGTACGACTCTTTGGCGAATGCGATAAACCCCTTGCCGGGGGAGGAGAAGAGACCGACCACCACACCTGCGGCAACACCGACCGCGAGCGCGGCTCCGCGCACATACCACTGCTGGCCACTCAGCCAGAAGAACGCAACGAATCCGGCCAAGACCAGCAATACACCCGCGATGAGCATCAATTTGTCGCTGGAAGTATCCACAGCTTCGACGGAAGGATTCGCCATAACACCTTAACTTACGCGCAACGCGCGCAGAAATTTTGGCAGGGGCAGAGGGAATCGAACCCCCAACCTTCGGTTTTGGAGACCGACGCTCTGCCAGTTGAGCTATACCCCTAAACCATTTGGGGTTGACCGTCAGGCCAACCCCGAAACCGCTGACCACCGAGTACTAACTGGCTTACTTTACTCGATGATCTTTGCAACGACACCTGCGCCGACGGTACGGCCGCCTTCACGGATAGCGAAGCGCAGACCTTCTTCCATGGCGATCGGGGCGATCAGCTTGACCGTGATCGACACGTTGTCGCCCGGCATCACCATTTCCTTGTCCTTCGGCAGCTCGATCGAGCCCGTCACGTCCGTCGTACGGAAGTAGAACTGCGGACGGTAGTTGTTGAAGAACGGCGTGTGACGGCCGCCTTCGTCCTTGCTCAGCACGTACACTTCAGCCGTGAAGTGCGTGTGCGGCGTGATCGAACCCGGCTTGGCCAGAACCTGGCCGCGCTCCACTTCTTCACGCTTCGTGCCGCGCAGCAGGATACCCACGTTGTCGCCTGCCTGACCTTGGTCCAGCAGCTTGCGGAACATTTCCACGCCCGTGCAGGTCGTCTTCAGCGTCGGCTTGATACCGACGATTTCGATTTCCTCACCGACCTTGATCACGCCACGCTCCACGCGACCCGTCACCACCGTGCCGCGGCCCGAGATCGAGAACACGTCTTCCACCGGCATCAGGAACGCACCGTCCACTGCGCGCTCCGGCGTCGGGATGTACGTGTCCAGCGCGTCGGCCAGGTTCATGATCGCCACTTCACCCAGCTCGCCCTTGTCGCCTTCCAGCGCCAGCTTCGCCGAGCCCTTGATGATCGGCGTGTCGTCGCCCGGGAAGTCGTACTTCGACAGCAGCTCGCGCACTTCCATTTCCACCAGCTCGAGCAGTTCCGCGTCGTCCACCATGTCGCACTTGTTCAGGAACACGATGATGTACGGCACGCCCACCTGGCGCGCCAGCAGAATGTGCTCGCGCGTTTGCGGCATCGGGCCGTCAGCGGCCGAGCACACCAGGATGGCGCCGTCCATCTGCGCCGCGCCCGTGATCATGTTCTTCACGTAGTCCGCGTGACCCGGGCAGTCCACGTGTGCGTAGTGACGGTTGGCCGTCTCGTACTCGATGTGCGCCGTGTTGATCGTGATGCCGCGCGCCTTTTCTTCCGGTGCCGCGTCGATTTCGTCGTACTTCTTCGCTTCGCCGCCGAACTTCGCCGACAACACCGTCGCGATCGCCGCCGTCAGCGTCGTCTTGCCATGATCGACGTGACCAATCGTGCCGACGTTCACGTGCGGCTTGGTCCGCTCAAACTTCTCTTTAGCCATGTTCGACTCCTAAGAGGATTACCGTATGTTGCGCCGCACGCAAACTATCACAGACAAACTTGCTGGTGCCCATGGGCAGGATCGAACTGCCGACCTCTCCCTTACCAAGGGAGTGCTCTACCACTGAGCCACATGGGCGCTACTTCTTGGCATATTGGAGCGGGTGAAGGGAATCGAACCCTCGTCGTAAGCTTGGAAGGCTTCTGCTCTACCATTGAGCTACACCCGCTAAGGCTTCACGATCGTGCCTTTACGATTCCTGCCGCACCACAGCTTGCATATTCTGGTGGAGGAGGTTGGATTCGAACCAACGTAGGCGTAAGCCAACAGATTTACAGTCTGCCCCCTTTAGCCACTCGGGCACCCCTCCGCAGAGAACGGATGATTATGAAGGCGACGCTTCACAATGTCAAGCACCGTGTGCAAGCCGCCTCGATCAACCCTCTCACTTATTAGGGGCGGACGGCAAAGCAAAAACCCCCGCGAGCTTGGAGCTGGCGGGGGTTTTCAGAAGAAGGGAGCCTGACGATTACCTACTTTCACACGGGCAATCCGCACTATCATCGGCGTGGAGTCGTTTCACGGTCCTGTTCGGGATGGGAAGGGGTGGTACCAACTCGCTATGGTCATCAGGCATGACTTGTTGCTGCGCAGCGGTGTGGGCTGCGAAGCCAATCTGGGAAGAAGTATCGCGTAATGTTTGCTGTGCCTTGACCGGCGTGATGCGCTGAAGCGCACACTCTGGCGGGCGGGGTAGTGCTTGTACGGCACTGAATCGCGAGTCAACCTGAGCGCGCCTGTCACACACTGAACGCGGTGCGGGGCACGCGCGATCAGAGCGAAGACGCTCCGGTTATAGGATCAAGCCTTACGGGCAATTAGTATCGGTTAGCTGAGTGCATTACTGCACGTACACACCCGACCTATCAACGTCCTGGTCTTGAACGACCCTTCAAGGGGATCGAGTCCCCAGGGAAGTCTCATCTTGAGGCGAGTTTCCCGCTTAGATGCTTTCAGCGGTTATCTCTTCCGAACATAGCTACCCGGCGATGCCACTGGCGTGACAACCGGTACACCAGAGGTTCGTCCACTCCGGTCCTCTCGTACTAGGAGCAGCCCCCCTCAAACTTCCAACGCCCACGGCAGATAGGGACCAAACTGTCTCACGACGTTTTAAACCCAGCTCACGTACCTCTTTAAATGGCGAACAGCCATACCCTTGGGACCGGCTACAGCCCCAGGATGAGATGAGCCGACATCGAGGTGCCAAACACCGCCGTCGATATGAACTCTTGGGCGGTATCAGCCTGTTATCCCCAGAGTACCTTTTATCCGTTGAGCGATGGCCCTTCCATACAGAACCACCGGATCACTATGACCTGCTTTCGCACCTGCTCGACTTGTCGGTCTCGCAGTTAAGCACGCTTATGCCATTGCACTATCAGCACGATTTCCGACCGTACCTAGCGTACCTTCGTACTCCTCCGTTACACTTTGGGAGGAGACCGCCCCAGTCAAACTGCCTACCATGCACTGTCCCCGACCCGGATCACGGGCCAAGGTTAGAACCTCAAACAAACCAGGGTGGTATTTCAAGGACGGCTCCACCGAAACTAGCGTTCCGGTTTCATAGCCTCCCACCTATCCTACACAGATCGGTTCAAAGTCCAATGCAAAGCTACAGTAAAGGTTCATGGGGTCTTTCCGTCTAGCCGCGGGGAGATTGCATCATCACAAACACTTCAACTTCGCTGAGTCTCGGGAGGAGACAGTGTGGCCATCGTTACGCCATTCGTGCAGGTCGGAACTTACCCGACAAGGAATTTCGCTACCTTAGGACCGTTATAGTTACGGCCGCCGTTTACCGGGACTTCAATCAAGAGCTTGCACCCCATCATTTAATCTTCCGGCACCGGGCAGGCGTCACACCCTATACGTCCACTTTCGTGTTTGCAGAGTGCTGTGTTTTTATTAAACAGTCGCAGCCACCAGTTTATTGCAACCCCTTCACCCTCCTGGCGCGAGCCAGTCAAGCTACAAGGGCGTACCTTATCCCGAAGTTACGGTACCAATTTGCCGAGTTCCTTCTCCCGAGTTCTCTCAAGCGCCTTAGAATACTCATCTCGCCCACCTGTGTCGGTTTGCGGTACGGTCATCGTGAGACTGAAGCTTAGAGGCTTTTCTTGGGACCCCTTCCGATTGCTTCGCGGCTTATAGCCACTCGCGCCACACCCTTGAATTACGCGCCCGGATTTGCCTAAGCGCCTTCTCCAATGCAGCGACCGGGACTTCCAACACCCGGACAACCTTCCGCGATCCGTCCCCCCATCGCATCTCACGACGGTGCAGGAATATTGACCTGCTTCCCATCAGCTACGCATTTCTGCCTCGCCTTAGGGGCCGACTCACCCTACGCCGATGAACGTTGCGTAGGAAACCTTGGGCTTACGGCGAGGGGGCCTTTCACCCCCTTTATCGCTACTCATGTCAGCATTCGCACTTCCGATACCTCCAGCATCCTTTACAAGACACCTTCGCAGGCTTACGGAACGCTCTCCTACCACACGTACTTACGTACGCATCCGCAGCTTCGGTATATGGCTTAGCCCCGTTACATCTTCCGCGCAGGACGACTCGATCAGTGAGCTATTACGCTTTCTTTAAAGGGTGGCTGCTTCTAAGCCAACCTCCTGACTGTTTTAGCCTTCCCACTTCGTTTCCCACTTAGCCATATTTGGGGACCTTAGCTGGCGGTCTGGGTTGTTTCCCTCTTGACACCGGACGTTAGCACCCGATGTCTGTCTCCCGTGATTACACTCTTTGGTATTCGGAGTTTGCTATGGCGAAGTAATCCGCAATGGACCCTTCAACCATGACAGTGCTCTACCCCCGAAGGTGACACACGAGGCACTACCTAAATAGTTTTCGGAGAGAACCAGCTATTTCCAAGTTTGTTTAGCCTTTCACCCCTATCCACAGCTCATCCCCTAACTTTTCAACGTTAGTGGGTTCGGTCCTCCAGTACGTGTTACCGCACCTTCAACCTGGCCATGGATAGATCACTTGGTTTCGGGTCTACGCCCAGCAACTGAACGCCCTATTCGGACTCGCTTTCGCTACGCCTGCCCTAATCGGTTAAGCTTGCTACTGAACGTAAGTCGCTGACCCATTATACAAAAGGTACGCCGTCACCCCTTACGAGGCTCCGACTGTTTGTATGCATGCGGTTTCAGGATCTATTTCACTCCCCTCCCGGGGTTCTTTTCGCCTTTCCCTCACGGTACTGGTTCACTATCGGTCGATCACGAGTATTTAGCCTTGGAGGATGGTCCCCCCATCTTCAGACAGGATTTCACGTGTCCCGCCCTACTTGTCGTACACCTAGTTCTTCCTCGCTGTTTTCGCCTACAGGGCTATCACCTGCTATGGCCGCACTTTCCAGAGCGTTCGGCTAACAACAAAGATAAAGAGTACAAGGCTCATCCCATTTCGCTCGCCACTACTTTGGGAATCTCGGTTGATTTCTGTTCCTGCGGTTACTTAGATGTTTCAGTTCACCGCGTTCGCTTCGCATGGCCTATGTATTCAGCCATGGATGACCCATACGGGCCGGGTTTCCCCATTCGGACATCTCCGGATCAAAGCTTGTTTGCCAGCTCCCCGGAGCTTTTCGCAGGCTACCGCGTCCTTCATCGCCTGTGATCGCCAAGGCATCCACCACATGCACTTGTTCGCTTGACCCTATAACGAGAGCGTCTCTCTTCGAGCCGCTTGCGCTACAGGTTGAGTTCTCGCGCTTGTGCCGTATTCCAAGGGCATCTTTCGATTCCCTTTTCATACTTCGATACAATCACTACCCATTGATATCTTCCACGTCCATCTCATCAGACGCTTCCAATATCCATTACTACTTCTTCCAGATTGTTAAAGATCGACAGCCGACTTGTTCAGTCGCTCTGACTGGCTCTATCGCCAATGACAAAGGCTCGAGCGGATGCGCTCACGCACTTGTCATTGGGGACCCCCCTTCGGCGATCGCACCCACGTACGCGCTAAAGCGCCAACGTGGGCGGGGATGGTGGAGGCAGACGGGATCGAACCGACGACCCCCTGCTTGCAAAGCAGGTGCTCTCCCAGCTGAGCTATGCCCCCAGGCACAACCAATTTGACACTCAGATAACTCCGTCGCTTATCACCACCGCTTAACTCCCTTCGGGAGTGAGATGCTCGTAAGTGCTAAAGCACTAACGATCATCGCAATTGGTGGGTCTGGTTGGATTCGAACCAACGACCCCCGCCTTATCAAGACGGTGCTCTAACCGACTGAGCTACAGACCCCTGAGTCTGTCAATCTTCACAGCCGATAAGCGTGAGTACTTAATCTTGAGCGCGCAAGCTCTGGAAAGGAGGTGATCCAGCCGCACCTTCCGATACGGCTACCTTGTTACGACTTCACCCCAGTCATGAATCCTACCGTGGTGACCGTCCTCCTTGCGGTTAGACTAGCCACTTCTGGTAAAACCCACTCCCATGGTGTGACGGGCGGTGTGTACAAGACCCGGGAACGTATTCACCGCGGCATGCTGATCCGCGATTACTAGCGATTCCAGCTTCATGCACTCGAGTTGCAGAGTGCAATCCGGACTACGATCGGTTTTCTGGGATTGGCTCCCCCTCGCGGGTTGGCGACCCTCTGTTCCGACCATTGTATGACGTGTGAAGCCCTACCCATAAGGGCCATGAGGACTTGACGTCATCCCCACCTTCCTCCGGTTTGTCACCGGCAGTCTCCTTAGAGTGCTCTTGCGTAGCAACTAAGGACAAGGGTTGCGCTCGTTGCGGGACTTAACCCAACATCTCACGACACGAGCTGACGACAGCCATGCAGCACCTGTGCGACGGTTCTCTTTCGAGCACTCCCACCTCTCAGCGGGATTCCGTCCATGTCAAGGGTAGGTAAGGTTTTTCGCGTTGCATCGAATTAATCCACATCATCCACCGCTTGTGCGGGTCCCCGTCAATTCCTTTGAGTTTTAATCTTGCGACCGTACTCCCCAGGCGGTCAACTTCACGCGTTAGCTTCGTTACTAAGGAAATGAATCCCCAACAACTAGTTGACATCGTTTAGGGCGTGGACTACCAGGGTATCTAATCCTGTTTGCTCCCCACGCTTTCGTGCATGAGCGTCAGTATTGGCCCAGGGGGCTGCCTTCGCCATCGGTATTCCTCCACATCTCTACGCATTTCACTGCTACACGTGGAATTCTACCCCCCTCTGCCATACTCTAGCCCGCCAGTCACCAATGCAGTTCCCAGGTTAAGCCCGGGGATTTCACATCGGTCTTAGCGAACCGCCTGCGCACGCTTTACGCCCAGTAATTCCGATTAACGCTCGCACCCTACGTATTACCGCGGCTGCTGGCACGTAGTTAGCCGGTGCTTATTCTTCCGGTACCGTCATCCCCGCCCGGTATTATCAGGCAGGATTTCTTTCCGGACAAAAGTGCTTTACAACCCGAAGGCCTTCTTCGCACACGCGGCATTGCTGGATCAGGGTTGCCCCCATTGTCCAAAATTCCCCACTGCTGCCTCCCGTAGGAGTCTGGGCCGTGTCTCAGTCCCAGTGTGGCTGGTCGTCCTCTCAGACCAGCTACGGATCGTCGCCTTGGTAGGCCTTTACCCCACCAACTAGCTAATCCGCCATCGGCCGCCCCTTGAGCGCGAGGCCCGAAGGTCCCCCGCTTTCCTCTCCCGAGCGTATGCGGTATTAATCCGGCTTTCGCCGGGCTATCCCCCACTCCAGGACACGTTCCGATGTATTACTCACCCGTTCGCCACTCGCCACCAGGGTTGCCCCCGTGCTGCCGTTCGACTTGCATGTGTAAAGCATGCCGCCAGCGTTCAATCTGAGCCAGGATCAAACTCTTCAGTTCAATACCTGTTACTGTTTTCGACTCTCTCGAGTCGGTCGCTCACTCAACGTACTGACAGGATTCATCCATCTCTCGACGGACAAACCTTACTCTCAATACAGCGTGAGACTTGATACTTTCGCTTCATCGAACCCCGAAGGATTCGACTGCGCTCGCCATCAAGTACCCACACTTATCGGCTGTGAATTGTTAAAGATCACGTCGCTCAACACCGCGGCACCTACCTTCCGTACCGCCCGTCTTGCGTTGCTGCATCAGCAGCAGAGAAACGAGATTATGCAGAGCGTTTCGCTTTTCGTCAACAGGTTTTTTCGCACTCCGCTTAAAACTTGTTGCCGCCGCTCCCGCTACGACTTCCTCGTCGCCCTCATTCCAAATGAGGAAGCGAATAGTAGGCCAAACACCGCGTCGTGACAAGCGCATGACGCCACTTTATTTTTGCGCTCGGCCCATACCTCCCGTCACCGCCTCGAGCGGAACCGCCCGGGCCATCGCGGCATAGCCTTCGTCGCCCGGATGAATGTGGTCGCCGCTGTCGAAACGGCGGTCCAGCCGCTCCGGATGTGCCGGATCGCGCAGCGCGGCGTCGAAGTCCACTACGCCGTCGAACGCTCGGCTCGAGCGGATCCAGTCGTTCACAGCCTTGCGCGTCGCTTCTCGCTCCGGCGGCAGCGACGCCGGCGTAAGCGTCGCACCGAAGATGCGCACGCCCCGCCGATGGGCTTGCTCGATCAGCCGGCGGTAGCCATCGATCAGATCGCGCGCCGTGACGGCGGTGTGCGGGAAATCGCAGTCTAGCCCGGCGCGCGGCGGCATCGCCGCGAAATTGATGTCGTTGATACCGATGAGCACGATTGCGGCGCGCACCCCGCTCACCCCGAGCGCGTCGCGCTCGAAGCGCCGCTCGAGCGCCTCGCCGTAGCATGGCGAATCGCTCAGCAGGCGATTGCCGCTGATTCCGAGGTTGACCACCGCCGTAGGCGCGGCGCCGGCAGCCGCGAGCCTGCGTGCGAGTGCATCGGTGTAGCGCCGGTTGCGCTCCAGGCTCGAGCGCATGCCGTCCGTGATCGAATCGCCGATCGCGACAATGGCGGCGGCACTCGGCGCCCGCACGTCGAGCGCGCTGACCCACACCGATTCGGTGAACTTGCGTGGGTATTCGAGCGCGGCCGCGTCCGCAGTGTGATCGCCGGGGGTCGACACGTAATTGAGCTGGCTTGCCACACGGTGCCATGCGCTCAGCTTCTGGCGAGCGCCCGTCGCAAGGCTGATCGCGTATGGCTCGCCGGCGCTCACCGGCACCTCGATCGGATCGCTCTCGGTTTGTGCTCCTGGACCGAGCGTGACCGACGCGCGCCCGCCGAACGTCACCCGGACCGACGTGCCAGGGCGTATCGCCGCTCCGCCCGCGGA
Source organism: Trinickia caryophylli (assembly GCF_034424545.1). Lineage (NCBI taxonomy): Bacteria > Pseudomonadati > Pseudomonadota > Betaproteobacteria > Burkholderiales > Burkholderiaceae > Trinickia > Trinickia caryophylli. The sequence continues at coordinate 1,797,961 of NZ_CP139970.1, forward strand.
GCGCGCGAACGCGACGCTGGTCAGCGTCAGCGGCCCACGCCCGTAGGCGTTGCTGATGCGAAGCCGAACGCCTCGCCCCGAGAGCGTCGGATAAACGATCTGCCGCACGGTGCGGCCCGCCACATCCGGCCCGCTATAGAGCGGCGGCGGCGACTCGATCTCCGGAATCGATTGCATGGCCGTTGCCCAGGCGGTCACCCAGCCACCGGCATCGGGCGCCGCGGCCTGCACAGGTGCGCCGGCGACAGTCGCGGCCATCAGCATCGATGCGATAAAAGCGCGGCGGGCGCGCGAAAGAAGACGAGCGGACATCTGTGGTCGAAAAAGGGAACGCGATGCGGCGATTTTGCCCGACGAATCCGACACGTGTCGAAAAGGGCCTCCGTCTCGTTCGCGCGCTTGTCCTGCTCGTCCCGCTCCTCCCGCTCCTCCCGCTCCTCCCGCTCCTCCCGCTCCTCCCGCTCCTCCCGCTCCTCCCGCTCCTCCCGCTCCTCCCGCTCCTCCCGCTCCTCCCGCTCGTCCCGCTCCTCCCGCTCCTCCCGCTCGTCCCGCTCCTCCCGCCGGCTGCTCACCCGGCATGCGAAGCCCCGTCGGTGTTTTCCCGGTATTCGCTTTCGTCGGTTTTAATCATCGGCCCCTGGCTGCCGATAAGGCATTTTTCGGGTGATGGAGACCGACTTGAAAGCACTCGTGAGTCTGCTTGTCGTGGCCGCCCTCTCGGGGTGTGCCCAGTTACAAGCCCTGCAGTCGAACAGGCAGCCTTCACCGGCCGCGTCGCCTCAGCCGCCCGCCCCGCTCGTCGACATTACGATTCCCGCCGATGCGCTGGGCGCCCGCGACCCTCGCTTGACGGACGTGCTTGCGAAGGTGGGCATGCTCGCTTCGAAGCAGCCGCAGTCCACCACGGTCGTAATCGCGGCGCTCACGCAGGATTTCGCGTACCTGAATCAGTCGGTCCGGCGCGGTATCGCGCCCTCCCGAGCCAGTTCGGTGCGGCTCGAGAACATCGCCGCGGGCAGTTGCCAGCCCTACAGCGTGCAGGTCAAACCCGCCGAGTAGCCCATGGAAACCGTCATGATTCCGCGTTTCGCCCCGGCCACGGCCGGCGTCGGCCTGTTCGTCCCTTTCGTCCCTTTCGTCCCTTTCGTCCCTTTCGTCCCTTTCGTCCCTTTCGTCCTTCTCGCGACCGCGCTGCCCGCGCGCGCCGAGACGAGCCGATCCGGAGGCGCATTCACCCCGCCCGCCAAGGTCGCCACGGAAACCGCAGGCCCCAGCCAGCTCTTTCCGCCGCTGCCGCCGCTTGCGTCGCTGCCGCCATCGGCCGCCCAACAGCTGGAAGAAGGCGCCCCGGCCGCCGGCGAGCGCAAGCCCGGCAAGAAGACGCACCGGGGCGCGCCGCGCAGGACTGCGGAGACGAGCGTGCGAATGGTCGTCAGCGACGATTCGATCGCCTACCTCGCCGCAGTAGACCGCAAACTCGACGACGCCCTGCGCCATGCGCCGCGCGATCCGCACGCAGCGCCCGGTGTTGTCTCGGTCGCGCTGTCGCGATAGCGCGGAACACGGATACCGGAGCCGACGACGATGCCCTTGTCCCCCACCGCCCTTCCCGCTGCCCGCCTGTGGCGTCGGACCGCCGTGCTGGCGCTCCTCGGGGCGTCGCTGGCACCTTGCCTGGCCCGTGCCGACGACGATTGCTTCGCTCGCGCGGGAAGCTACCAGGGGGTGAACCCGCTCGTCTTGCGGGCGATTGCCTGGTACGAGTCGAAGGGCAACCCCAATGCGATCCACCGCAACGCGGACGGCAGCATCGACATCGGCCAGGCCCAGATCAACTCGGTGCACTTCGCTGAGTTGCGCCGCCATGGCGTGCCGCCGGCCGCGCTCAAGGATCCCTGCGTCAACACCTACGTGGCCGCCTGGATGCTCAAACAAAAGATGATCCGCCACGGCAACACGTGGCAGGCGATCGGCGCCTATCACTCCGAGACACCGGCCCTGCGCGATCACTATGCGCGCGGCATCCACGCCGTGCTCGTCTCCTGGGGCGTCGCGCCATAGGGGGCGGCTGGCGATTGCCCGAAGGCAATCATGAATAAGACGAAAGACGAACGGCCGCCTGCCCCGGCCGGGGCCAGGGCACTCCGCGTGCGCTCCTCCATTCGACCCGATAAATTTATTTATTAACCGACCGGTCGGTTGATTTATACTGACGTCCACGCCAATCCCCTGTCAGGACGACCCGGTTCGCCATGTACACGCAATCTCTGGATCTCCCCGGCAATGTCGCGGCCGCCGAAGCCGGACCAGCCACGCCCGAGCAGGAACGCTTCGATGCGGTGATCGCGACCGACGGCAAGATCGAACCGCGGGACTGGATGCCGGAGGCCTATCGCAAGACGCTCGTGCGGCAAATTTCGCAGCACGCGCACTCTGAAATCGTCGGCATGCTGCCCGAGGGCAACTGGATCAGCCGCGCGCCGAGCCTCAAGCGAAAAGCCATCCTGCTCGCCAAGGTTCAGGACGAGGGCGGCCACGGGCTCTATCTCTATAGCGCCGCCGAGACGCTCGGTGTCGCGCGCGATGCGCTCGTCGATGCCCTTCATGCCGGCCGCGCCAAATACTCGAGCATCTTCAATTACCCGACGCCTGCCTGGGCTGACGTCGGCGTCATCGGATGGCTCGTGGACGGCGCCGCGATCATGAACCAGATTCCGCTGTGCCGCTGTACCTACGGCCCCTATGCGCGCGCGATGATCCGCATCTGCAAGGAGGAATCGTTCCATCAGCGCCAAGGCTTCGATGCCCTGCTCGCGATGATGCGCGGCACCGACGCGCAACGCGCCATGGTGCAGCAGGCCGTGAACCGCTGGTGGTGGCCCGTACTGATGATGTTCGGCCCGAGCGACAAGGATTCCGTGCACAGCCAGCAGTCCGCCCAATGGGGCATCAAGCGCATCTCGAACGACGACCTGCGGCAAAAGTTCGTCGACGCCACCGTCGAGCAAGCCAAAGTGCTGGGCGTGAGCCTGCCCGATCCGGATCTGAAATGGAACGAGGCGCGCGGCCATTACGACTATGGCGCGATCGATTGGGACGAGTTCTGGCGCGTCGTGAACGGCGACGGGCCGTGCAACAAAGAGCGTCTTGCCACGCGCGTGAAAGCGCACGAGGAAGGCGCATGGGTGCGCGAAGCCGCGCTTGCGCACAGCGAGAAAGTGCGCGCACGCGAGCGGCAGCGGGCAGCCTGAGGCCCGCCGCTTCCTACACCGTCTTCACGAGGGAGAGAATTTCGATGAACAAGGAATGGCCGATCTGGGAAGTCTTCGTGCGCAGCAAGCAGGGGCTCGACCACAAGCACTGCGGGAGCCTCCATGCGGCGGATGCGTCGATGGCACTGCGCATGGCGCGCGACGTCTATACGCGGCGCCAGGAAGGCGTGAGCATCTGGGTCGTTCCGGCAGCGGCCATCACCGCATCGGACCCCAACGAAAAAGGCGAGTTCTTCGATCCCGCCGGCGACAAGATCTACCGCCACCCGACGTTCTATACGTTGCCCGCAGAAGTCGATCACATGTGAGCCGCTCATGACCATTACCGCGGAACACATCGCCTACGTGCTGCGGCTCGCCGACAATGCACTGATCCTCGGCCAGCGCAATGCCGAATGGTGCGGGCATGGGCCCGTGCTGGAAGAAGACATCGCGCTCGCCAATATGAGCCTCGACCTCATCGGGCAGGCGCGCCTGCTCTACACGCATGCGGCGGCGCTCGAAGCGCAAGCTGGCGGCGCGCCGCGCACCGAGGACGACTACGCCTACTTTCGCAGCGAGCGCGAATTTCGCAACTACACGCTCGTGGAGCTGCCTCACTGCGGCCCGCTCTGTGCCACGGCCCGAACCGAGCGCGACTATGCCGTCACGATCGTGCGCAACTTTTTCTACGCGGCGCTGATGGCACACCTGTGGCCGGCGCTCGAAGCGTCGCGCGACGAAACGCTCGCCGCGATCGCCGCCAAAGCGATCAAGGAGACACGCTACCACTTGCATCATGCGCGCGAATGGCTCGTGCGCTTCGGCGACGGCACCGATGAATCGCATCGCCGCGCACAGGCAGCGCTCGACTATCTGCTGCCGTATACGCGCGAGTTTTTCGCCTCCGATCCGATCGAGCAGGCCGTCGCGCGCGCCGGCATCGGCGTGGAGGCGGCCGATGTCGAAGCGGCGTGGTCAGCCGATCTCGCCAGCGCACTCGACGAAGCGACCCTCGCGCGGCCAGAGCCCGCGCAGTACGTGACGCAGGGCAAACTCGGCGAGCACTCGGAGCACATCGGCTTCCTGCTCGCCGAAATGCAAAGCCTCGCGCGTCAGCACCCCGGCGCGACCTGGTAGGCGTGGGCACCGTGCCACCTCAAGCCCCTGCGGCATCGGCAACATGTTAAGCACTCCACAACTTCAGGCCGACGAGCGCCTCGCGCAGGCGTGGGCGGTGCTCGAATCGGTGCCCGACCCGGAGATCCCCGTCGTCTCCATTCGCGAACTCGGGATCCTGCGCGGGCTTGCTCGCGACGAGGATGGCCTGCTGCACGTCACGATCACGCCCACCTATTCCGGATGTCCCGCAATGGCGCAGATCGCCGAGGATATCGGCGCGGCACTCGATCAGGCAGGACTCGCGCCTTATCGCATCGAGACCGTGCTCGCGCCGCCCTGGTCGACCGATTGGATCAGCGAAAGCGCTCGCGCGAAGTTGCACGCCTACGGCATCGCGCCGCCTGCCGGCCATTGCGCCAGCACGCCCGCCGCCGAGCAACCGGTCCGTTTCGCTGCGCCCATGGGCGTGGCCCCGGCCTGCCCGCGATGCGGCTCCGCGCAAACGGAACGACTGGCGCAGTTCGGCTCGACTGCCTGCAAAGCGCTTTACCGATGTCTTGCCTGCCGCGAGCCGTTCGACTACTTCAAACCGTATTGATCAGATTGGATATGGCGATTATGGCGACCCCGCAATTTCATTCGCTGCGCATTCGCGAGGTGCGGCCCGAAACGGCCGATTCGGTCTCGGTCTCGTTCGAGGTGCCGCCCGCGCTGCGCGAGCACTATCGCTTCACGCAAGGCCAGTTCGTCACGCTGAAGGCCCACGTCGACGGCATCGAGTTGCGGCGCTCCTATTCGATCTGCGTCGGCGTGACCGATTACGAGCGCGACGGCGAACTGCGCATCGGCATCAAACGCGTGCGCGGCGGGCGTTTTTCCAACTTCGCCTTCGATACGCTCGAACCGGGGCATACGATCGACGTCATGACGCCCGACGGGCGTTTCTTCACGCATCTGAATGCCGAGCACGGCAAGCGATACCTCGCTTTCGCCGGCGGTTCGGGTATCACGCCCGTGCTCGCCATTGTCAAGACGACGCTCGAGCTCGAGCCGCGCAGCACGTTCACGCTCGTCTACGGTAACCGCGACGTGGCCTCGATCATGTTCGCCGAAGCGCTCGAGGATCTGAAGAACCGTTATATGGATCGCTTCGTCCTGTACCACGTGCTCTCCGACGATCTCCAGGATGTGGCGCTCTTCAACGGCGTGCTCGACGAGGCCAAATGCACGGCCTTCCTCCAAACGCTCGTACCCGCCGACTCGGTCGACGAGGCATTCATCTGCGGTCCCGCGCCTATGATGGACGCCGCCGAAGCCGCACTGAAGGCCGCCGGCCTGGCCGAAACGAAGATCCACGTGGAGCGCTTCGGTACCCCGCTGCCGCAAGCAGGCGCCCCCGTCATCGAGATCACCGATGCGACACCGGCGGCCGAACTCGAAATCGTCCTCGACGGTAAGCGCCGCAAGCTGCGCCTGCCCTACGAAGGCGCGAGCCTGCTCGACGTCGGCCTGCACGCCGGCCTCGCGCTGCCTTACGCCTGCAAGGGCGGCGTTTGCTGCACCTGTCGCGCGAAAGTGCTCGAAGGGCAGGTGCGCATGGACAAGAATTACACGCTCGAGGACCATGAGATCCGCGATGGCTTCGTGCTTACCTGCCAGTGTCATCCGGTTAGCGAACGCGTGGTCGTCAGCTACGACGAACGGTAAGCCGTAACCACAGACCGGCCCGATTGCAGGACAGTCCGGACAGTCCGGCCGGTCGAGCCGGCCCGGCCGCGTTGGTTTCGCGTAAACTAGCGCCGCGCAGCCGCCGCACCTCTTACGGGCGGCAGGCCGGCGCGGCCGCAGGCCCACGCCATCGCGTGCGGCCGCACCTCGCGGCAAAACGACAAAAACGCTTTCCTGATCGACCGACGCCATGGCCCGCACACGAGCCCCCGACCACGAAATCCAGCGCGACCAGATCCTCGAACTCGCCGCCGCCAAATTCGCGCAAACGAGCTACCCGAGCACGTCGATGGCAGACCTCGCCAATGCGAGCGGCACCTCCAAAGCGCGGCTCTATCACTATTACGACAGCAAGGAGGCGATTCTTTTCGATCTGCTCGACCGCTACACGAAGCGGCTCATGTTGATCATCGCCGAAGTCGAAGGCTCGAGCCAGCGCCGCGGGCTCTCGGAGCGCGAAACCTTTGCGGAACTCGTGCGCGCGTTCCTGACCGAGTACGAAACCTCGCACAGCCGGCACGTGGCGCTGCTCAACGACGTGAAGTATCTGGTCGACGCACAACGTGAAATCATCCTCGACCGGCAACGGGACATCGTGGCCGCATTCTCCCGCCAACTTGCCCGCGCTTATCCGGAGCGCGTCGACAAGGACAACCAGACTCCGCTCACGATGATGGTCTTCGGCATGATCAACTGGACCTTCACCTGGCTCAAGCCCGGGGGCCAGCTCGGCTATCAGGATTTCGCCCGGCAGGTGGTCGACGTGCTCGAACACGGGCTCGCTCAGGGCGCTCCCCCGAAATAGCACAGCGACATTGCGCCGCAGCATCGGAAATGGGGCTACCCGCTCCGCCGAGCGGCCGTTTGCTCAAATGCAACACCCCCGACATCTCCTTACAGATCAGTCAGTTAGGTAGCAATTTTCTGGCCATTAGAGGCAGTCCTCAGCCATAGTACGGGTTTTCCCTAGTGCGCACGATGCGTTTCGGATAGAATTCGCACTGCATTGCAGCAGAATCGTGCAGCAGGCAGCACACAGGAGAACCACATGAACGACCACCGCCCCCGGGCCGCCGCACCGATCGACCTCGGTACCCGGCGCACGCACGACGCGAACGGTCGGGAACCGGCTCTCGCCCGCGAATTGACGGCGCGCGACCGCTGCAAGCTGCTCGATCACTTCCTCGCGCTTGGCGAGGACGACCGCTTCCTGCGCTTTGGCCAGGCCGTTCCCGATCACGTGATCGAAAACTATGTGCGCACGATCGACTTCGATCGCGATACGGTATTCGGCGTCTTCGACGAGGCGCTCGAACTCGTGGGCGTCGGTCACCTCGCCTACCTGCCCGACAACGGCGGCAAGCGCACGGCCGAGTTCGGGGTATCGGTGCTCGAACGCTCGCGCGGCAAGGGCATCGGCACGAAGCTCTTTGAGCGCGCCTCGATGCACAGCCGGAACACGCACGTGACGCAGCTCTATATGTATTGCCTTTCGCGCAATACGACGATGATGCACATCGCCAAGAAGGCAGGCATGCGCATCGAGTACGCCTACGGTAGCGCCGACGCCTATCTGTCGCTCCCGCCAGCGGATCAGGCCAGCATCCTGACCGAGATGCTGCTCGAGCAAGCCGCCGTATTCGACTACGCGATCAAGCGTCAGGCGCGGCGTACGACGCAGATCATCGAAGCGCTGATTCCATCCGACGCCGTCGCCTGAGGGTGTGCGGGGCGAACGGCGGTCGAACGCCATACCGAAGGGGTCCAGGGCGGCGAAAGCCGCCTTTTTTTTCGCCGTCGCGCCGGCGCGGGCCCCTGGCCGATCCGCCTCGAGGCGTCAGAGGATCGGCAGCGCCGTCGTTTCCTTGAAGCTTTCGAGCGAGAAGCTCGTCTTGACGTCGATTACCGACGGATGGTGTAGCAACTGATCCTGCACGAAGCGCGAGAAGTGCACCATGTCCTTCACCTGAACCCGCAGCAGATAATCCATCTCGCCCGTCATCGCGTGGCAGGCGACGACTTCGGGCCACGCCTGCACGGCCGCCCGGAACAATTCCGCATGCGTCGTGCCGCCGTGCCCGGTCGTGCCGCCGCGCTTTTCCAATCTGACGTTGACGTAGGCAAGCAGGCCCAGCCCCAGCTTCTGCGGATCGAGCAGCGCTACGTAACGCCGGATCACGCCCCCTTCCTCGAGCCGGCGAATGCGCCGCAGGCACGGGCTCGGCGAGAGATTCACGCGCTCGGCGATCTCCTGATTCGACGCGCGCCCGTCCTCCTGAAGGATCGCGAGAATGCGCCGGTCGACGGCATCGAGTTCGATCTCGGCCATTTTCCCCACCTTGTAGGCCACACATTGGCAGCAAATTGCGTCATCGTAGGACAGCGCGTTTTAGTTCGCAACATTTTGCCGCACCCCGCGCTATACACTTGCGTAATTGTTCATCGAGACGTGGTGCACGCCCGAGAAGGAGACACGCATGCAATTTCAGACGTGGGACAACCCCGTCGGTACCGACGGGTTCGAGTTCATCGAGTACACGGCGCCCGACCCGAAAGCGCTCGGCAAGCTCTTCGAGCGCATGGGCTTTACCGCCATCGCGCGCCATCGTCACAAGGATGTGACGCTCTATCGGCAAGGCGGAATCAACTTCATCGTCAACGCGGAACCCGATTCGTTCGCGCAGCGCTTCGCGCGGCTGCACGGTCCGTCGATCTGCGCCATTGCATTTCGCGTGCAGGATGCGGCCAAGGCCTATCGGCATGCGCTCGAACTCGGCGCCTGGGGCTTCGACAACAAGACCGGGCCGATGGAGCTCAACATTCCCGCGATCAAGGGCATCGGCGATTCGCTCATCTATTTCGTCGATCGCTGGCGCGGCAAAAACGGGGCGGCACCCGGCAGCGTCGGCGACATCGACATCTACGATGTCGACTTCGAACCGATCGCGGGCGCCGCGGCGGACCCGGTCGGGCACGGCCTCACATACATCGACCATCTGACGCACAACGTGCACCGCGGCCGCATGCAGGAGTGGGCCGCCTTCTATGAGCGGCTCTTCAACTTCCGCGAGGTCCGCTATTTCGACATCGAAGGCAAGGTCACCGGCGTGAAATCGAAAGCGATGACCTCGCCTTGCGGCAAGATCCGCATTCCCATCAACGAGGAAGGCTCGGAAACGCCTGGGCAGATCCAGGAGTATCTCGACGCCTATCACGGCGAAGGCATCCAGCACATCGCACTCGGCTCGGGCGATATCTACCGCACGGTCGATGGGCTGCGCGCCGCCGGCATCAAACTGCTCGATACGATCGACACCTATTACGAACTCGTCGATCGGCGCATACCCGGGCACGGCGAGCCACTCGAGGCGCTGAAGGCGCGCAAGATCCTGATCGACGGGGCCCACGACGATTTGCTGCTGCAGATCTTCACCGAGAACCAGATCGGGCCGATCTTCTTCGAAATCATCCAACGCAAGGGCAATCAAGGCTTCGGCGAAGGCAACTTCAAGGCGCTCTTCGAATCGATCGAACTCGATCAGATTCGCCGGGGCGTCGTGCACGACAACGTCTGACGCATTCCGGGCCGCCCCAAATGCAAAGGGCGAACCGTGGTTCGCCCGCGTGGTTCGCCCTCTTGCTCCTTGTGGCCGGCCGCGCTCGCATTCGGCGGCGCGGCAGCGTTCGATCAACGCTTGACGGAGAATTCGTCGCCCTTGGTTGCGGCCGTGTCCGGCTCGTTGCCAACCCCTGCGGAGGCGATCCGCGCCGCATGCGAAACCGCGGCGGCCATTCTATCCGCGGTCGCCGCCTCCGCAGCGCGAACCGGCAGGTTCATGGCGAAAAAGGCAGCGGACACCATCAGAAAGCTCTGAACGTTGCGCTTGTTCATCTGTACTCCTTATATTGCTGTCGCGCCCGGTCCGGCGGCGCGTGATTACGACGCTCGCTTCGTCAGCGAGAACGACATTAGACGATACCTGCCCCGCGGGTTCCACCTTCCGAACAACGCGTTACCTCGGTTACAGATCGATACGCCTGGGCAGGCCGCCGTTCAATTCGCGTTCCCGGCCCCGCGGCAGACGCGCGGGCGCCCAGCCCGCTTGGGCGTGCGCACAGGTTCGACGACATTGCGCCACCATCTTTCACCCCGATGCGGTTCGGCGAGGCTCAGCCGCTCACCCATGCGGGGCGTACAAAGCGCGATGCTCTGCGCGACGCTCAGCGACGTCACGCGTTCGAATGGTTCATGCCAGTGATGCATCGCAAGATCGAACGTGCCGTTGTGAACCGGCACGAGCCATCGCCCTTGCAAATCGATATGCGCCTGTACCGTCTCTTCGGGTTGCATATGGACGTACGGCCACTGAGCGTCATAGGCTCCCGTTTCGAGCAGCGTGACGTCGAACGGACCGAGACGTTCGCCGATGGCCTTGAAGCCCTCGAAGTAGCCCGTGTCTCCGCTAAAAAAGAGACGCAGGTCGTCATCGACGATCACCCACGATGCCCAAAGCGTGCTGTTTCCGTCGAACAGGCTGCGCCCGGAAAAATGCTGCGCGGGCGTAGCCGTGAGTTCGAGCCCGTCGATCTCGGTGCCCTGCCACCAGTCGAACTGGCGCACCTTCGCGGCATCGATGCCCCACTCGATCAGCCGATCGCCCACGCCGAGGGGCGCCAGGAACACGCCCGTCGTCGCCGCGAGCGCCAGCACCGAGTCGCGATCCAGGTGATCGTAGTGGTCGTGAGAGAGAATCACGCCCCGCAGCGGCGGCAGTTCTTCGAGCGCAATCGGCGGTGCGTGGAAGCGCTTCGGGCCGAAACGCCGAAACGGCGACGCCCGCTCGGCAAACACCGGGTCGGTCAGCCAGAACTGCCCGCGCAGTTTCAGCAACATCGTGGAATGCCCAAGACGGTACAGGCTGCGTTCAGGCGCGGCTTCGAGCTCCCCGCGCGTCAAGGCGTCCACCGGTACGGTGCCTGCAGGTACGGTGCCGCGCGGCTTGTTCAACAGGACGTTCCAGGCGATCCTCAGCATCTTGCCGATGCCCTCGACGGGACGCGGCTTGACGTTGCGAAAGCGCTCGCCGTCGTGTTGCGGCGAGGAACGCGACAGCGCCCGCCCGCGGTTCGCCGCCGCAACGCCGAGCGTACGGCCAAGAAAATCGGAGATAGATGACATGCGGGCGGCCTTCGGAACCAGAAGTAGACTAGCCAGTGTAGTTTATTTTCAATCAAAGTAAACCGCCCGGTGTAAAATTTCGCGATGGAACCCGCCACACCCGCTTTGCGCCTGACCGACCGGAAGCACGTCGCCATCATCGATGCGGCGATCGAGGAGTTCCGCGCCGCTGGCTTCGAGGCGACGAGCATGGACCGTATCGCGGCCCGTGCGAACGTCTCCAAGCGCACGGTCTACAACCATTTCCCGAGCAAGGAAGCGCTTTTCGCGGCCATCCTTCGCCAACTGTGGGAAGCCAGCCAGAAAGGCACGCCGCTGGCCTACCGTGCCGACGAACCGTTGCGCCCGCAGTTGCTGGCACTGCTGACGCGCAAATTGCGCCTGCTCGATGACGAAGCATTCCTGTCGCTCGCGCGTGTGGCGATCGCGGCCGGCATTCACTCGCCCGAACGCGCGCGGGACATGGTCGCGCGCATGGGCGAACGCGAGGAAGATCTGACGACGTGGGTGCGGGCGGCCGCGGCCGATGGCCGGCTACGCGCGCCGGACCCGGTCTTCGCCGCGTTGCAGTTGCAAGGGCTCGTCAAGGCGTTCGCTTTCTGGCCCCAAGTCACGATGGGGCAGCCGAGGCTGACGGAAGACGAGCAACGCCGCGTGGCCGAATCCGCCGCCGACCTCTTCCTCGCTCACTACGGCTGAGCGGTGGGCACCCAGCCCCCGGGCGCAAGATGCACCGGTCCTTCGCCTGCGCAGCCGACAGAAAAGTGAAGCGCCGCAGCGCCAGAAACGACCGGTACCCCGTCGACACACCAAAACAAGATAAGCCTTGCGCCGACGGGCGGCTTTCGCGTTGATTTCCCGCGATTTTTGACAGCCTGCGGCGGGTTTTTACCAGTGCTACCATCCCAAAAAAACAGTCAATATGGCAAGCCAAGGCGGACGCGTCCATAAGACGCCGACGCCAGCAATGTTTTGGTGATCCCAAACAGGGTTGGAGGAGTCCCCCAATGAATGCCCCGCTAGACGCTGGTCAGCGTGCTTCGCTCGAAGCCGCCTTGTCTTCCGTCACGCTCGACGATAAATACACGCTTGAACGCGGCCGCGCCTATATGAGCGGCATTCAGGCACTGGTCCGGCTGCCGATGCTGCAGCAGGCGCGCGATCAGGCGCAAGAACTGAATACGGCCGGCTTCGTGTCCGGCTACCGGGGTTCGCCGCTCGGCGGTCTCGACCTCGCCCTCTGGAAAGCCAAGAAGCACCTCGCGGCGCATCGCGTCGTCTTTCAGCCCGGCGTCAACGAAGATCTCGCCGCCACGGCCGTCTGGGGCACGCAGCAGGTCAATCTCTACCCGAGCGCCAGGTACGACGGCGTTTTCTCGATGTGGTACGGCAAGGGTCCCGGCGTGGACCGCTCGGCCGACGTTCTCAAGCACGGCAATTCGGCCGGTTCCTCGCGCCACGGCGGGGTGCTCGTGCTGGCCGGCGACGATCATGCCTGCAAGTCCTCCACGCTCGCGCATCAGTCCGAGCACATCTTCAAGGCCTGCGGGTTGCCGGTGCTCTTCCCCTCGAACGTGCAGGAGTATCTCGACTTCGGCCTGCACGGTTGGGCAATGAGCCGTTACTCGGGCCTTTGGGTGGCGATGAAGTGCGTGACCGACGTGGTCGAATCGTCGGCCTCTGTCGATATCGATCCGCACCGCACGCAGATCGTGCTGCCGACCGATTTCATCATGCCCGACGGCGGGCTCAACATCCGCTGGCCCGATCCGCCGCTCGTGCAGGAGGCGCGGCTGCTCGATTACAAGTGGTACGCGGCGCTCGCCTATGTGCGCGCCAACAAGCTCGACCGCATCGAGATCGATTCGCCCGAAGCGCGCTTCGGCATCATCACGGGCGGCAAAGCCTATCTCGACGTACGCCAGGCGCTCGTCGACCTCGGGCTCGACGACGACACCTGCGCGCGCATCGGCATCCGCCTCTACAAGGTGGGCTGCGTCTGGCCGCTGGAAGCCCAGGGCGCGCAGGCGTTCGCGCGCGGCTTGCAGGAAATTCTCGTCGTCGAGGAAAAACGCCAGATCCTCGAATACGCGATCAAGGAAGAGCTGTACAACTGGCCCGACGGTCAGCGCCCGCGCGTATTCGGCAAGTTCGACGAAAAGGACGGCGCGGGTGGCGAGTGGTCCGTGCCGATGGGCAACTGGTTGCTGCCCGCGCATTACGAACTCTCGCCTGCGCTCATCGCCAAGGCCATCGCCACGCGGCTCGAGAAATTCGACCTGCCCTCGGACGTGCGCGCGCACATCGCGGCTCGTATCGCCGTGATCGACGCGAAAGAGAAAGCGCTGGCAAAGCCGCGCGTCGCGGTCGAGCGCAAGCCCTGGTTCTGCTCGGGCTGCCCGCACAACACGTCGACCAACGTGCCCGAGGGCTCGCGCGCCATGGCCGGCATCGGCTGCCATTACATGACGGTCTGGATGGACCGCAATACGAGCACGTTCAGCCAGATGGGCGGAGAAGGCGTGGCCTGGACAGGCCAGGCGCCGTTCACGAACGACCGCCACGTGTTCGCGAACCTCGGCGACGGCACCTATTTCCACTCGGGCCTGCTGGCGATTCGGGCCGCGATCGCCTCGAAGGTGAACATCACCTACAAGATCCTCTATAACGACGCGGTGGCGATGACGGGCGGCCAGCCGGTGGACGGCGTGCTGAGCGTGCCGCAGATCACGCATCAGCTCGCGGCCGAAGGTGCGACGAAGATCGTCATCGTGACCGACGAGCCGCACAAGTACGACGGCTCCAATGAACTGGCGCCCGGCGTCACGATCCATCACCGCGATACGCTCGATGCCGTGCAGCGCGAGTTGCGCGAGATTACCGGCACGACGATCCTGATCTACGACCAGACCTGCGCGACCGAGAAGCGCCGGCGCCGCAAGAAAGGCGAATTCCCCGACCCGGCGCGGCGCGTCGTCATCAACGAGGCCGTTTGCGAAGGCTGCGGCGATTGCTCCGTGCAGTCGAACTGCCTGTCGGTCGAGCCGCTCGAAACCGAGTTCGGCACGAAGCGGCAGATCAATCAGTCCAGCTGCAACAAGGACTTTTCGTGCCTGAAGGGCTTCTGCCCGAGCTTCGTCACCGTCGAGGGCGGGCAACTACGCAAGCCGAAGCCGCTCGATGCCAAGGCCAGCGACGGGCTACCGCCCATTCCCGAGCCGGCGCTGCCAGCCATTGCGCGCCCCTATGGCGTGCTCGTCACAGGCGTGGGCGGCACCGGTGTCGTGACGATCGGCGCGCTCGTCGGCATGGCCGCGCATCTCGAACAAAAGGGCGTGACCGTACTCGACGTAACCGGGCTCGCGCAAAAGGGCGGTGCCGTGATGAGCCACGTGCAGATCGCCAATGCGCCGGGCGACATCCACGCCACGCGCATCGCCATGGGCGAGGCGGACCTCGTCATCGGCTGCGATGCGATCGTGACCGCCAGTGACGAGTGCACGTCGCGCATGCAGTTCGGGCATACGCGCGTCGTCGTCAACAGTTCGAAGACGCCCACGGCCGATTTCATCCGCAATCCCAACTGGACCTTCCCCGGCTCGAGCACGGAAAACGACGTGCGCGCAGCAGCAGGCGACGGCGTCGAACTCGTCGATGCGAATCACTACGCCGTCGCGCTGCTTGGCGACGCGATCTATACGAACCCGTTCGTGCTGGGCTACGCTTGGCAGCGCGGCTGGCTGCCGCTTGCGCACCGCTCGCTCGTGCGTGCGATCGAGCTGAACGGCGTGCAGGTGGAAAAAAACCTCGCCGCGTTCGAGTGGGGGCGGCGTGCCGCGCACGATCCTGCGAGCGTGAAGCGTGCCGCCGAGGGCGGCAGCAGCGCCTCAGAGAACCGCGCCACCGTCATCGCGCTGCATACGAAGAAGGCCGTCGATGCGCTGATCGGCAAGCGCATGGAGCACCTCGCCGCGTACCAGAACGCGGCCTATGCGGGGCGCTACGAAGCCCTCGTCTCGCAGGTGCGCGCGGCCGAGCGGGCCCTGGCACAGGGCGATGCCGCACAGGAGCCGCTGACCGAAGCGGTTGCGCGCAACCTGCACAAGCTCATGGCGTACAAGGACGAGTACGAGGTCGCCCGCCTGCAAACGGATCCGGCCTTCCTGGCACGGCTCGGAGCGCAGTTCGAAGGCGAATGGAAGCTCCACTTCCATCTCGCGCCGCCGCTTTTCGCCAAGAAGGACGCAAACGGCCATCTCGTGAAGAAGCAGTATGGACCGTGGATGCTTTCGGCGTTCAAGCTGCTCGCAAAGGTGAAGTTCCTGCGCGGCTCGGCGTTGGATCCGTTCGGCAAGACCGAAGAGCGCCGCACCGAGCGTGCGTTGATCGGCGAGTACGAAGCGCTCGTGCGCGAACTGGTGGCGGGGGTGAAGGCAGACAATCTGCCGCTCGCGATCGAACTCGCCAACCTGCCGGACGGCATTCGCGGCTTCGGCCACGTGAAGGAGCACAACCTGCGGGCCGTACGGGCCAAGTGGAGCGACCTGCTCGCCAAATGGCGCCAGTCGGGCGGCGGCGGCACGGCGCGGCACGCGGCGTAGGAGGCCGACGAAGCGAAAAAGGCGGGACGGGCCACTGCGGCCCTCCAACGCCAGCCAAAAGAAAAAGGCGGCTGCACCGAACGAACGGGCAGCCGCCTTTACTTTGCGCTGCGGCGAAGCTTTGAGCGCTTACAGATGCTTATTGCGCTTATTGCGCGCGCACGACGTTGGCCGCGGCAACGGCCGTCATGTTGATGATGCGGCGCACCGTGGCGGCCGGCGTGAGGATGTGCACGGGCTTGGCGGCGCCGAGCAGGAACGGACCGACCGTCACCCCTTCGCCGCCGATCATCTTCAGCAGGTTGTAGGTGATGTTGGCCGCCTCGACGTTCGGCATCAGCAACAGGTTCGCCTCGCCTGACAGCGTCGTGCCCGGGAACGCCTGCTTGCGGATCGCTTCCGACAGCGCGGCATCGCCGTGCATTTCGCCATCGACCTCGAGATGCGGGGCGCGTTCGGCAATCAGGCGGCGCGCAGCCGCCATGCGCTGCGACGATGCCGACGGCGTGCTGCCGAAATTCGAGTTCGAGAGCAGCGCGACCTTCGGCACGATGCCGAAACGCTCGATTTCGCGCGAGGCGAGGATCGCCATATCGGCGAGCTGCTCGGCGCTCGGCACTTCGTTCACGTAGGTATCGCAGATGAAAAGGTTGCGGCCCGGCAGCATCAGCAGGTTCATGGCCGCATAGTGTTCGGCGTGCACGGCGCGCCCGAGCACCTGGTCGATGAACTTGAGGTGGCTGTGATAGGTGTCGATGAGGCCGCAGATCATGCCGTCCGCATCGCCGAGGTGAACGAGGATCGCGCCGATCAGCGTGTTGAACTTGCGCATCGCCGCCTTCGCCACCTCGGGCGTGACGCCTTCGCGGGCGCCGATCTCGTGATACGCCTGCCACGATTGCTGATAGCGCGGATCGTCCTCGGGATTGACGATTTCGAAGTCGACGCCGCATTTGAGCTTCGAGCCCATCTTCTTCAGGCGCATTTCGACGACGGCCGGCCGCCCGATGATGATCGGGCGAGCGATCTTCTCGGTCAGCACGAATTGCGCGGCACGCAACACACGCTCGTCCTCGCCTTCCGCGAACACGATGCGCGCGGCCTTCGTCTTGGCCGTGGCAAAGACGGGGCGCATCACCATACCGGTGCGGTAGACCGTGGTGCCGAGCTGCTCGCGGTAGGCGTCCATGTCCTGGATCGGCCGCGTGGCCACACCCGAATCCATCGCCGCCTGCGCGACGGCCGGTGCGATCTTGATGATGAGGCGCGGATCGAACGGCTTCGGAATCAGGTACTCGGGGCCGAATTCGAGCGAATGGCCCTCATAGGCCTTCGCGACTTCATCGCCCTGATCGGTTTCCTCCGCGAGTTCGGCGATCGCGCGTACGCAGGCAAGCTTCATTTCCTCGGTGATCGTCGTCGCGCCGACATCGAGCGCGCCGCGGAAGATGAACGGGAAACAAAGGACGTTGTTGACCTGGTTCGGATAGTCCGAGCGGCCCGTGGCGATGATGGCGTCGGGGCGCGCGGCCTTGGCGTCTTCGGGGCGGATCTCGGGCTCCGGATTGGCCAGCGCGAGGATGAGGGGCCTCTCGCCCATCTTCTTGA
The DNA here is from genome assembly GCF_034424545.1 of Trinickia caryophylli. Classification (NCBI taxonomy): domain Bacteria; kingdom Pseudomonadati; phylum Pseudomonadota; class Betaproteobacteria; order Burkholderiales; family Burkholderiaceae; genus Trinickia; species Trinickia caryophylli. The sequence continues at coordinate 1,815,450 of NZ_CP139970.1, forward strand.
CCATTTCCGGCTTCAGCACGCCGGCGCTCGAGCAGCCGAGGAAAACGTCGGCGGCTTCGATGGCGTCGTCGAGCGTGCGCGCTTCGGTCCTGGCGGCGTAGCGGGCCTTCGAGGGATCGAGGTTGCCGCGGCCTTCGTAGATGACGCCCTTCGAATCGGCAACGAGGATGTTTTCCTTCGTCAGACCGAGCTTCACGAGCAGATCGAGACAGGCGATGGCCGCGGCGCCCGCGCCCGAGCAGACGAGCTTCACGCGCGCGAGATCCTTGCCCACGACCTTGAGGCCGTTCAGGATGGCGGCCGACGCGATGATCGCCGTACCGTGTTGGTCGTCGTGGAAGACGGGAATCTTCATGCGCTCGCGCAGCTTCTGCTCGATGTAGAAGCACTCGGGCGCCTTGATGTCCTCGAGGTTGATACCGCCGAGCGTCGGCTCCAGCATGGCGATGGCTTCGACGAGCTTGTCCGGATCCGATTCCGAGAGTTCGATGTCGAAGACATCGATGCCGGCGAACTTCTTGAAGAGGCAGCCCTTGCCTTCCATCACCGGCTTGGCCGCGAGCGGGCCGATGTTGCCCAGGCCCAGCACGGCGGTGCCGTTCGTGATGACGCCGACGAGGTTGCCGCGCGACGTGTACTTTTGCGCGTCGAGCGGATCGGCGTGGATCGCCTCGCACGCCGCCGCCACACCGGGCGAGTACGCGAGCGAGAGATCGAGCTGGTTCGACAGCGGCTTCGTCGGCGTGACCGAGATCTTGCCGGGCTTCGGATTCTGGTGGTACGAGAGGGCGCTTTGCTTCAGTTGTTCGTCCATGTTTTGACCTGCGAGACGTAATGAATTCGGGCCGGCGTGCTCGATGGCGGCGGTGCGTGCGGGGTGCAGCCGCGCTACGGCCGGTGGCCGCGCCAGAGCGTTTTTCGGGGGTGCTAGTGTACACCCGCGGTCGATGTTGCCCGCGGGTAAAAAAGGGCGCTGACCGTTTGGCAGAGGGTGCGGGGGGTGCCGGTAACGCGGCGTCGGCGATTGCGCTGACGCACCGCTGAATTAATCGGCAGTACCGGCTGCACCAGCGATTGCGCGTTGGACCAGTGGATTTTCGGGCAAGAAAATGTAATCGCCCCGGCTGGCTTTTTGATATAGCGAAGCCGCTAGAATCGTCCTATCAGAAAATCAGATGAACCGAGGGCCATGTCGAAAACAGTCCGAAATGTTCAGGTGCCGCCTGAATCGACGGGTATCGGCGTGTAATTTCGCGAACTTCGCCACCCACTTCTGCGAGCGTCCACCATTGAACGCGGCTCTCGCGATGGGTTGTGTGGAACGGGAGAACCGCCAAAGCAGTCGCGCCCCGGCCGCGCGACTCTTCGCTATCGCACGGCGAAGGCCCGCTATTTTTTCAGATTCAGCCGATGACCGAAGACGACACGCTGCGTTATCACTACGAAAAGGAACTCGCCCTGTTGCGCCGCTCGCTACGGGCGTTCGCAGACCGCTATCCGAGAGCGGCCGTGCGGCTGTCGATCGTCGGCGAGCATTCCGAAGACCCGCATGTCGAGCGGCTTTTGCAATCGTTCGCGTTTTTGGCTGCGCGCATCAGCGCCAAGTTAGGCGACGACTACCCGGAGTTCACCGAGGCGCTGCTCGGAACGCTGAACCCGCTATACCTGCGGCCGTTTCCCTCGTGCGCGATCGCGCGGTTCGGCACGTCCAGTCAGTTCGACAGCCAAACCGCGCCCGCCGTCATCGACCGCGGAACGGAACTGCTTTCCAACGTCGGCAAATGCAGCTTCCGCACCGTGTACGACGTCGTGCTGGCCCCGTTGCGGATCTCGGCGGCGAAGTACGCACATACGCCTACCGCGCCGAGCCATATTTCGTTACCGCCAGATACGAGCGGCCTCCTTTCCATCACATTCAGCTCGTCACAGGCCGGCAAGCGGCTGGATAGTACCGCCCTGCCCGTATTGCGCGTACATCTCGCCGGTACGAGCGAAACCGTGGCATCGCTCACCGATACGATGCTGCTGCGCAGCGCGATGGCATTCGTCGAGGACGGCACGGGCCGCTGGACACCATTGCAAGCCGTGCCGATCAAGGCAGCCGGCTTCGGCCCGCGCGAAAGTCTTCTCGAATGGCGCAACCGTCACTTGCCGCCGTCCGAACTGCTGGCCGAATATTTCTCATTTGCAGACCGTTTCCATTTCGTTGATATCGATTTGGCGGCAATCGTCGCGGCAGGCGAGCCGAGCGCACAATTGACATTGCACCTGGCCATAGCGGATGTTCATCGCGACTCCTGGGCCGCACAGCGGCTCGCTCCGGTATCCGCAGAGAATCTGCAACTGTTCTGCACGCCGGTGGTCAACCTGTTTCCACTCGCGAACGTACCGCTCAAGTACGACAACGCGACCGGGGCATGGCCCATCGAGGTCACCCATACGAGTGGCGCGCTCACCGAGGTCTGGGCGCTCGATCTCGTGCGCACGGACGATGGCCGGCGTGTGCCGCCCTTCACGTCGCTCGCGCACGGAAGCTCTCCCGGGCTTGCCGGCCCTTGGTGGACGTTCATGCAGTGGCGGATCCCCGAGTCGCCGGAGAAGACTCGGCCCGCGTCGCTCACGCTCGTCGATCTGAACGGGCGCGAATCCAACGCCGGCATCCTGGCATTGTCCGTCGACGCTACCTGCTCGAACGGCGATGTGCCGCGTTCTCTACCTGTCGGCGCACCCGGCGGCGATCTGCAAATGGAGGGCAATCCGCTCGTCGGCCGCATCGCACTTCTACGACCGCCCACACCCGTCGCGCGGCTGCCACGTGGCGACGGCGCGCTCTGGCGCCTCATCTCCCAACAGACGCCGCACGCAGTCAACCTCAGTCTCGAAGGGCTCGCCGCACTGAAAAGTCTGTTTCGCCAATTCGCAGCCCTTTCCGCCACCCACTCGCCCCATATCGAAGGAATCATGCATCTTGCATGCAAGCCGATAATGGAATGGATCGTGATGCAACCTCAGCCGATCTTCGTGCGGGGTCTCGAAATCACGCTTACTGTGGATGACAGCGCGTTCGCGTCGACCAGCATCGCAACCTTCGCGTCCGTAATGGAGCGATTCTTCACCCCCTATGCGCCGGAAACCAGCTTTGTAAAGCTGATCGTGGCTTCCGCAAATAACGGCTGGGTCATTCGACGCGGCGAACCTGTTGCGGGGAGCGCACCTATCGTCTAAGCCGCCTCTGCCCTCGCCGCAAGTATCTCGCTCCCGGCGGAAACGCAACAATTACCGAATTAAAGAATTCGATTGCCGAATTCGTAAATTTTTCCATTCCCGTCGATGAAATCGTTTTAATTTTGTTTTGAGAAGCAGGAGCCGGTAAAATCCCGCGTTCAAGAAAATCCAAGAATTGCCGAGGGGCCATGCCGATCACCGCACGGGACATTCAATCGCTCGCGTTGGCCATCACGTCGGGCCGGCAGCGCAATCGCCTGCTGCGCCTGAGCTTTCCGGACAATGACGCGCCCCACGACGTTCTGCTGCTCAATGGCCTCGTGGGCGAGGAATTTCTGTCACGGGATTTCGAATTCGCGCTCGAAATCCTTTCCGACAACGCCCGGCTGGATCCGAAAGACTTCGTCGGCAAACGGCTTACGGCTCAGTTGGTACGCGCCGATGGCAGCCTGCGCTATATCAACGGTTATATCTTCCTGTTTCGTCTCGTCAAGACCGACGGCGGTATCGCCTCGTACGAAGCCGTGGTCGGCCCATGGCTGCGCTATCTGAAGCTGCGCAAGAACAGCCGCATTCTGCTCAACCAGAGCGTGCGCGCCCAGAGCGCCACGCTCTTTCAGGACTACGGCACGCTGCCCGCCTGGGAATGGCAGGTGCGGGAAGACGACCCGTCGATGACGATGGCCTGCCAGTTCGAGGAGGACGATCACAACTACGTCCACCGCCGCTGGGAGCACGCCGGATTCGCTTACCGGTATGAACATACGGCGGATGGGCACAAGCTCGTCGTGTTCGATCCAAGCTGCGCCGAGCCGGCCATCGACGGCAGTTCGCCCGAGATCCGCTTTCAGAGCGAGGCCGGCTCGCAGGAAGCCGACGGTATCGCGTCGTGGTCGCCGGTTCAGCAGGCCGTGCCCACGCATACCGCGCTTTCGCGCGCCGATTTCAAGAACCCCGGCATCGCGGCGAATACCGACCTCGGCGTGGCAGACGCACACCTCGACGGCTGGGACGGCACGCGCAAGCTCGAGTGGTACGAATACACGGGCGCCTACGGCTACCGCAACGTGCGCGACGGCCAGGCGCTAGCGGGCCGCCGCATGGAGGCCATTGCGGCGTCGGCCCGCCAGTATGCGGGCCAGGGCAACAACCGATTCGTGCTGCCCGGGCGCTGGTTTCGCCTCACCGACCACTTCGGTCTGGGGCTCGGCCGCTCGCGGCAGGACGATGAATATCTGATCGTCTCGGTGCGCCACGTTGCCTCGAACAACTACCTGCAGGGCGTGGATGCGGCGGCAACCTATCATAACGAGTTCACCTGTGTAAGCCGCACCACGCGGTGGCGGCCGGCGCTCGGCTACAACTGCGTGCACACGCGCATCCTCGCACCGCAAACGGCCACGGTGGTGGGGCCATCGGGCGAGAGCATCTTCACGGATGAATACGGCCGCTGTCTGGTGCGATTTCACTGGGACCGGGAGGGCAAGTACAGCACGTGGGTACGCGTGGCCAGCGGTTGGGCCGGCGGCAGTCAAGGCATGGTCGCCCTGCCGCGCATCGGCTCGGAGGTTCTGGTTCACTGGCTGGATGGGAACCCGGATCGTCCCATCATCATCGCGCGTACGACCAACGCCCAGAACCTCGCGGGGTGGCAACTCCCGCAGCAGCGCATGATCACCGGCATTCGCAGCCGCGAGGTCACGGGGGCCGACGGTAATGCGGCGTCCGGACGCAGCAATCACGTGCTGCTGGACGACACGGCGGGGGCGATTCAAGCGCAGATGCGAAGCGACCATGGCAACAGCCAACTCTCGCTGGGCAGCATCACGCGCATCGAGAATTGGCAGGGGCGACAGGACGCACGAGGCGAGGGGTTCGAGTTGCGCACGGACGAGGTGGGCGCAATTCGCTCCGGTCGGGGCCTGCTCGTGAGCACGGAGGTGCGGCCGCAGGCCAAAGGGCATATCTCCGACGTGAGCGAGCCGGCCACGCGGCTCACCAAGGCGCAGACGCTGCATGGGCAGTTGGCCAAGCTTGCGCACAAGCACGAGGCGCAGGATAGCGGTGCGGACCAGAGCGGCGTGGCCGATGCGCTGCGATCCCAGGTGGACGGTATCAAGGGTACGGGCGGGGCGAGCGGTGACGGCACCTTCCCCGAACTGAACGAGGCGCATCTGCTGCTGGCGGGTGCGGCGGGCGTGGAGATGACGACGCCAGCCAGCGCGCATGTGACGGGCGGCCAACATGTGGCGGTGACCTCGGGCGAGCATGTTTCGCTAGTGGCGGGGAAATCGCTCCTGGCGAGCGTGTCGGAGAAGTTCTCGGTATTCGTGCATCGGATGGGCATGAAGCTGATCGCCGCCAGCGGCAAGGTGCAGGTGCAGGCGCAAAACGATGACCTGGAGCTATTGGCGAAGAAGGTCGTCGCGATCATCAGCACGACCGATTGGATCACGCTGACGGCGAAGCAAGGCATCAGGCTGAACGCCGGCAACAGCGAATTGGTCATTAGCGCTGAAGGCATCAAAGGGTTCACGCCCGGCGAGAACGTCATTCATGCCGGCAATCACAACACGATGGGCCCGCAAAGCGTGCCGGCGAGTTTTCCGGGTGCCGATCTTTGCGAGTCGCTATCCAGCTCGGCGGCACAGACCGGCGCTGCGTCGGTTGCCCTCTCGTAAACTTTTTCGATCGCATGAGCACGCCACTGCTGCTACAAGCCGCCCCTGAACTTTCGTCACCGCTCGAACACGGCTTTTTGCTGATCGAGCCGGCGACGATCGGTCACGAGCCGTTTCTGCAAACGCTGCCAATGCGTGCGTGCACGCCGCGAGTGCTTGCCCATCGGGAAGAACTGATGCCGCGGCTCGTCGACTTGGCAGCGCTCGAACCGGACGCGCGCGCCAAGGCTTCGGAGGCGTGGCGCAGAGAGGCGGCGCGCGAGAGTCCGCCGGTGATCTGTGCCCGGTTCGACAGCGACGCGGATGGCGATGAAATCGCAGCGCATATCGCACAGCATCTCGTCGGCCCGGGTGAAGACGGTCAACCCGTTTTCTGGCGCCACTACGATCCTCGAGTGCTGAGCCTGACGCTGGCAGTCTTCGACCCTGCACAGCGTGCCGCGCTTCACGGCCCGATAAAGCAATGGCAGTTCGCGTGGGCGGGGCACCACTGGAGTATTCCCAATCTGCGCGCAGTGCCGAATGACGCCGATCGGGATACCTCCGCCTGGCCGCGTCCCGAGCAATGGCCACGCATCAATCGCAGCGAAGCCGCCGCGCGAGTCGCGGAGCGGCTGCCGGCGATGGCGGCCGAAGAGGCTGTGCACCTGCCGGCGGAAATGGACCGGATCTTTTGTGAAGCCGAACGCCGAGGCGGGCTGCCCGGGGGCATAGACGTGCTCGTCGACTATGCGTGGCATTGCGTGCGGTACGGTCGGACCTTCGAAGACCACCCTGGCCTGCTGGAGGCGTGGCCTGCACTTGTTCGGCGGGAACTGGGCTGGGCCGATGCGCTCAACCAACTCACGGCAGATGGCTTCGATGCCGTCAAAAAGGCGCCCAGCGCCCTGACAACGTAAAGGAACAGATCGTGTCCGCAACCTGCTCCCTCTGCGATCGGAAATCGCTACTGTTCTACCCGGTTCGGTATGCGATTGCTTGCCCGCGTGGCGCTGCCAAAGCGCCCGGGCTGACCGGCAATTTCATTATCGACGGCCGTGCGCCGCAATCGGCAGGTACGGCGAAGATGACATTGCGCGCCCTGCGCGCGGGCTATCTCTACACGTACGACGAGAAGCGTCGGCGCTTGCGTGCCTATATGGTGCTGGAAAACGGCCTTCTGTGGAATTTTCCGCCGGGCGCGCGGCCCCCGGCGGACGAAGGTGCGGTAAATCAATTGGCCTCCGGGTGTGCGAGCCAGGGGGATTTGAAGTTCATGTCGCTCGGCCGGTGCATCGACGTCGAACATACGCCCGGGGTGGATGAGGCGACGAATCTGTGGATCGGCTGGTCGAACGTCATGTGGACGAAGGGCCTCGTCGAAAAAGCGCTCGATGCCAAAGGCGGCCCCCTGTGGCGGGCTCAGCATATGCAGTGCATCGATATCAAAGCGCTGATGGCGGGCGATGCTCCGCATACCGGCGAGTTCGAGGCAAGCAAGAAGAACGTAGCTCACTTTTCGATGGATGATCGAGCGCTGAAAGACGCGTTCGAGTTCAGCAATACGCCCACCCGCGAGGAAAGCCGGCAGCGAAACCTTGCGGACCGGATCGGTCAGGCGATGGCGCAGACGCCTCATAGGAAGGGGTTCGTTGTTGCAGTTAACGATCCGGTTGGTGTGGCAAACGATCTCGCGGAGCTGACTGTACCCAACGTAAACAATGGGTTTGACGAGCAGATCTATTGGAAATGGATGTCGGCGCAGTTGCTGGAACGCGCGGAGGCTGGGATTCGAGCAAATGCGGAGGGCATGACCGGCCTCAGTTACGGCCTGTCGAAGACGATCAATGACGTCAACGCCTTCAACTCTCAGGCACGCGTTCCAGTCGAACCCAGTGGCGACATCGTCGGTTTTTTTCGAACCGCCTGGAAAGCTGTCCAGATGGGTAGCCTTGACAAAGCGCTCAAGGACGAGGACGAGAAGATTTCCAACATCCCAGCCGCGCAAGCGAAAGCCAGTGACGAGGCGTGGCAAGATGCGTCTACCAAAGTCGGTCCTGATGGCATTCGGGTAAGCATCATTGATGAAGCAGCGTTGAAACGCTTTCCACATGAGTATGAGCAGACGCTCACCGCCTTCAAACCTAAGTGGCAGCCCCTCGTACAAGCCCATGCCGACTGGTTGAAATCGGAACTGCTCGCCCACTGGATGGCCGGTAACCACGACACGAAAGACCTTCGGAGCGGGTATGCATACAGCGAGTCGTGTGCACAAGCGATCGGCGCGGCAGTCGGCACCGACGCCTGCAAAAAAGTGCTCGATGATTGGCTCAATAGCAAGACCGCCGATATTCGGAATATGTATGCACGAGCCCTGATGTTCAATCACGATGACCTGATGAAAGCAGCCGACGCTCAGGTTCATGGCTCCGATATTCAGTACGAGAACTTTCTGAACATCTATAAGGGAGCGCTTCAGCAGCTCGAAAAACTCGGTAATTCGGCGAAACTACGCGATCGACTCGTCGTTACCACCGCGAATCACATCGTCAATGTGCTCACGAAAGGAGCGCGAGGCACAGCAATCGGTTACGTCACGATCCGTTTGTCACTGCATGCCGGGGTTCGAATAAAGCCGGCACAAGTCTCGAAGGTGGCACTTAGAAACTGGCTACTCGATCAGGGTCGATCGCTGGGCCTAGAACTCGACGGCGATCGGACCGAACAACGCGCGACGGCCACGCGCGTCAGCAAGGAGGTCATCAAGGCGGCGCCCCCATCCGATCCGAACGTCCTCATGTATGAACTTGATACAGATGCGCTGGTACAGTCAGGCAAACTCGATGCGAGCGAGGTCAAGGCCATTAAGGTTCCAGGCGTGGACGCTGCTAAAAGGTGGCTTGGTTCATCCCAAGAGTTCAACCTGGGTATCGCAACGGCGATCTTTCAAATGGCGACGCTTGCGTTCGCGACAAAAGATCTCTCGAGTAGCGATCAATTCAACAAACGAGAAAATGTAATGAAGTTCACCGCATGTATTGCATCGGTGATCGGAAACGTTGTCGAAACTGCAGCCGAGACAATTGCCAAGGCACCGAATCACCCATTGTCGGCCTTCATGACAAAACAGTGGACGAACGCCGAACGCTATTCCAAAATTGGGAAGTATGGTGGCCGTGCGCTGGGCTCTATTGCGGGACTCGTGCTTGCCGGCTATGACTTGCTCAAAAACGCGCCGGAGGCGTGGGCAAACAACGACAAGGGTTTGGCAAGGTTGTATGTGGCGAGCGGGATTCTTGGCGCGTACGTTTCAGTGTCTGCATTCTTCGGCGCAATCCCGTTCTTTTGGCCCACCCTAATTGCGTCCATCTTGGTTGGCATCGCTATCGCAATGTACAAGGCATCGCAACTCAAGGACTGGGTATCCAAATGCAAATTCAGCAATGGCGACCAATACGATTCACTAACCGCCGAACTTAAAGCATTCCAATCAGCCGCAGGGATTAACTAATGGACGAGAGACTCATAAAGAAATGTGTCGGTTATCCCGTGCCGGCGTGGGATCTAGCACATCGCCTACCGATCGATCGGCCTGTCGGGCCAGACATGTGGGATACTGGGACCGTGTTCAAAATAAATTCGACTTACATGGATGTAACCGAACCATCGTTTCTCGAAAAGCAATGGTTTGCCACAGGAGTCATTCTCGCCGCCATCTTTATGGGGATGGGCCCCTACATTTACGGCTTCACGCACGCCAACGGCTCATCTGGCGATTTCTTAATGGACTGCCTCGCCATTCTAGCTGTAGTTATTTTTGGGGCAGTTGTATTCAAGCTAGGCCAGGGCCTATTCTTCGGTTTGCGCTTCCGCCCCATCCGCTTCCATCGCAATGCAGGAACCGTATACGCAATCCGTAGCCGTAGGTTCTTCGCCAAACCCGGCGATGGCGATCCCGTATGGGAAGCACCCTGGAATACGGAATCGATTTTCTGTCTGCACAAAGAAGTAACCCAGTTCAACACGGTCTATCACATCCGTCACTATACTGTTGATCAGAAAAATAATGTAACAAGGGTATTCTCGATCGGCCGCGAATGGACTGGTGCATCGGAAGTGGAGTTAGCTCTCGCACAATGGAACTACTGGTGCAAGTACATGAACGACGGCCCCGCGACTCTTCCGAAGCCGATGCTCTTTCATACCGAGCGCGAAACACCTCGGGAGTCGTTCTTGTTCTCATTGTATGGCATGGGCCTGCGCGCGCCCATCGCGTGGCGCATCATCACGATGCCATTCATTCTCGTCTTCACGGTGTCGCGTATTCTGGCAAATGCCACATGCCGAGCGCCGATCTGGCCAGAATCTATCGAAAAGCAATCGATGCTCGAAGCAGAGGACCCATATGCAGAACCCAGCAAGGGTACCCCGGTTGGATGGGGAGAGACAGTCCTCGCTCAGCAGCGCGGCGACTATCCGAACGATCCCAAAGGCAGGGTCGAAGGGTGGAACGGTGAACCCGATGGCCGCTTGCATGCAGCGGAGTGGCTGAAGAACCCCTCAGTCAAACGCACTCGCCACCCTGTCCAAGCAACGTTTTGATGACGCGGGCGCCCTGACAACGTAAAGGAACCGATCGTGCCCGCAACCTGCATCACTGCACGCCATGAAGTGGCTCAAGAGCCCGAGCAGCATCACACACCGCGCAGTCGAGCCAGCGCGATGAATGATGAGCACAGCTGTGGCGCGAGTCGCCCGCATGACAACAGGACACACGGTTGCGAAGTCGTCACCGATAGGCGGCATCATGACCGCGGCACGCGTCTTGACGAACGCCCGCCCAACTTAACACGAATGCAGTAATAAGCGGCTCGGAAGAGCTTATCCCCAATGACAGCACAACCAAGCCACAACGCCATCTCTCTCAACACGCTGTGGGGCTTGCGTCTCATTGACGACGAACTCTATGAGTCAGCCAAGGGACGTACACCTGACAGCCCTGATTTCGAGACTCCCGACCGCGTCCCCGCTATTGGCGGCCCCGCCGCGGCGATGGTCTGGCTGCTCGATAGCGGACTCCTGTCACGAGACGAATTCGAGGCGATTACTCGGGCGACTCTTGAAGAATTCGCGCAGAGGCCGTCCAAGGAGGCGCGCGCCCTGCAACGGCTGCACATCTTGGAGGCCGTCGATTCGGAATTTTATAACGCTGCCTGCTCTAATGCCGACGAAGACATGCGAAGAAGTAACAAGCGTCGGAATTGGGCTTTTGTTGGTGTGGGCGCGGCCGCCGTGGGAATGATCTGGTATGTCTTCGGTCCAGACGCGGTGCCGGCATGTCAATCGGCCAGCGTAGAGACAACCGTAATGCAGCTAATAACGAAATCACGCGTGATCTCGAGTTCGTCCGACGATGAGCGTACGGCGGCGCTGGTAGACACGCCACTCCTAAGCGAGATACGAGAAGTCGGCTATGACCGATCGAAACGATTGCGTGGTTGCGTAGCAGCATTGAACTACGGCCGACTCAAAGGTCCGATCGGCTATTTCATCAGCCCTTCGTCAGGCGAACCTCTCGCAAGCAAAGATGACGACCGCATAACCGTGCGTGGTGCCACAGCCGACGAAGTTCACGCACGATTCAAATCCGATTGACTCGAGAAGGGAAGCCGCCCGAGGCCGCGCGGACGACTCATACAATCTCGTTACGGTGAGACGGCCGAGTGAACACTGCGGCGTGGTTCGACAACCCAACCGCTCACGCCGCGCGATGGCCACTGAGAAACGCCTGAAAACGACAGGGAAGCGCTCCAGGCGAAGCAGAGCGCTTTACCATCGCCGCACGGCTAAGGTGCACCGCGCCGGCCACCTCTCTGATTTTTCGATAAACCATGAGTCCGCTACATCAGACCTCTCAGCAATCGCCTTTGCTAACCGTGCGCGGCAGCCGGTTCGCAATGCCGGCCTTTGTCCTGACGCTGGTTGCCATTCCCGTTACTTTCGTTTGGGCTGTGCAATCCAATCCGTTTTTCAGCTTCAGTTCTTTCATCTTGCCGTTCGTCGTACCGCTGGGCGCACTGATACGCCTAAGCATGACGACGCGCGCCAAGTTTTTTGAAGAACATTTCGAAGTCCAGCACACTCAGGTCTTCTATCGAGACATCATCCGCGCAGACCGCGGGCGGTTCACCTTGACGATCCGTTACCGGCGCCACAACGACGCGCCGAACGCCAAGCCGCGCCGGATAAAGCTTCCGTTTGCCGAGATGCGGTCCACCGAGCAGCAGCAATGCTTGGCGATCTTGCGGACTCATGCCACCGCGGAAACCGTATCGGGGCTCCAGGGATAGCAAGCGCCGCCGTGCATCGCGATGCCGAACGACGCCGCCGATGTCACCGACACACCAGGGAACTCCACAGCCATGAAAGACGAAAACGGACGCGGCGTCATCCGTCTGCACGACAAAACGACCCACGGCGGCGAAGTCATCACCGCGAGCGACGATATGAACGCAATGGGCATCCCGATCGCGCTGGAAGGCGACATGACGTGGTGCCCGCAATGCAAAGGCCAGTTCCGCATCGTCCCGGAGAACAGCACGCGCACCCATCACGGCAAGGCCGTCGCCTTCCATAACGATCCAACCGAATGCGGGGCGCGGTTGATTTCCTCGTTGTAGCCACCGCGCGGCAATGGACGCGGCCAGGGAGCCCCCCCGCCTCTCCCGTCTTTGGCTGCCCTCACTCCCAACTCGGGTAAAATAACGGGCCTTTCGGCGCACCCGATGCGCCGGCACGAGCTTCGACGGCAGCGATCGGGCGCTCTCGCCCGGTGCACAGCCCCCTACCCCCAAGGATTTGCCCCATGACAGGCTTCGATCGCCAAACGATCTCCGATACGACCGCCAAAATCCTGCTCGAAGTGCAGGCGGTGCACTTCAACGCCGATAAGCCCTTCATTTTCACGTCGGGCTGGGCGAGCCCGGTCTACATCGACTGCCGCAAGCTGATCTCCTATCCGCGCGTGCGCCGCGCGCTGATGGAGATGGCCGAGACGACGATCCTGCGCGACGTCGGCTATGAGCAGATCGACGCGGTGGCGGGCGGCGAAACGGCCGGCATCCCGTTCGCCGCGTGGATCGCCGATCGCATGATGCTGCCGATGCAATACGTGCGCAAAAAGCCGAAGGGTTTCGGCCGCAACGCGCAGATCGAGGGCTTTCTCGAGGAAGGCTCGCGTGTGCTGCTCGTGGAAGACCTCACGACGGACAGCCGCAGCAAGATCAACTTCGTCAACGCGCTGCGCACCGCCGGCGCACGCGTGAACCACTGCTTCGTGCTCTTTCACTACAACATCTTCAAGGAAAGCGTCTCGGTGCTGAAAGACATCGACGTCGATCTGCACGCGCTCGCCACCTGGTGGGATGTGCTGCGCGTCGCCAAGGCATCGGGCTACTTCGATACGAAGACGCTCGACGAGGTCGAGAAATTCCTGCACGCGCCGGCTGAGTGGTCGGCCGCGCACGGTGGCGCCACCGCCGCACCGCAATAAGCCGCACTCGGACACCCGAACCGGCGCACGCCGGCTGCCGGCAAGCCGCCCCTCCTGCCGAACGGCAACGGGCGGCTTTTTTTCGTCCTCTTCGGCCTCTTCGTCCTCTGTAAGCCGTCAGCCTCCGGGCTGCGCCGACGACAGATTCGCAAGCCCCGCGCTCTGCGCATACTGGAAAAGCTCGGAATCGCGTTCAAGGCCCAGCTTGCGCAGCGCCGCCGTCTTCTGCGAGCTGACCGTCTTCACGCTGCGATTGAGGCGCTCGGCAATCTCGGTCACCGTCAACCCCGAGACGAAGAGGCGAACGACTTCGACCTCGCGCGGGGAAAGCGAGACGTCGTCGCGCCGTTCGTCGCGCCGGCCCAGCGTACAGGTATGCACGGCATCGAGAATCGCCCGCACGGAAGGCCCCGCATAAGAGCGGCCCCGCATCACGCAGCGAACGGCCTGCCCGATGTGCGCAAGGTCGTCGGACTTGCTCACGACGCCCGCCGCGCCAAGTTCAGCCAAACGCCGGATCAGCGCCGCGTTTTCGATCATCGTCAATACCACCACGCCCAGGGCCGGAAAATGCCGGCGCACATAGCCGATCAGCGGCAAGCCGTCGCCGTGCCGGCCGCCCGGCATCGCCAGGTCGGTCACCACCACGTCGCAGGGCACGCTCGCAAGTACTTTGACGAGATCGGTCGACTGCCGGGCCTCGGCCACGACCTCGATGTCGCGAAACTGCGCGAGCGCATGCCGTGCTCCGAGCAGGATGACCGGATGATCGTCCGCGATCACGACGCGAATCGCTCTCCCATTCGCTCTCCCATTCGCTCTTTCATCGATAGTGGCGCCTATGGGCGCCTGCAGCGCGGGCTCGTTCATGCCTTTATTCGTTCGAGTTCAATTGATCGGCGAGCGCTTCGCCGCCTGCCTGCGGCGTGCGCCCGCACCGTCGCGCGTATGAACGGCGCGACAGCACCGTCCGTCAAAGAGCTGCAATGTTAGACTCGATTCCGGTTCCCGACACCGATTCGGGAAATCGTTGCCGCAACGTACGCGGCGCTCGCCGCTTCGCGAGGAGATCCGGCTCATGCCCAGGCCATGTTCGGTGGCTGTATCGGTGTGGTATTCGCTTCGTCGGCGGCTCGGAGCCGCCCTTATCGCTCTGGCAACCGCGGGCCTCGCCGCCTCGCCAGCTTCGTCGCAGGCGCAGTTCCGCCTGACGAGCAAGGACCTCTCGCCAGACAAGCCTGTTCAGTCGGCCCAGGTCTACGACAAGGAAGGCTGCCGTGGCCAGAATCGCTCGCCGCAACTGCAATGGAGCGGCGCCCCCGCCGCGACGAAGAGCTTCGCCGTCACGGTGTACGACCTCGATGCCCCCGGCCGCGGATGGTGGCACTGGGTCGTCGCCAGTATCCCGAAAAACGTGACGAGCCTGCCCGAAAACGCGAGCGCTTCGGGCTATCTGAAATCGATCCATGCCATGGAGGCGCGCAACGACTACGACGCCCCGGGCTACGGCGGCCCATGCCCGCCTTCGGGCAAGCCCCATCGCTATGTCGTGACGGTCTATGCGCTCGGAACGAACGATCTGCGCCTCGCACCGGGGCGGCCCGCGCTCATGTTCGATCACGAGATCAACACCACCGCGCTCGCCAAAGCCAGCATCACCGTCACCTACGGTCGCTGAGCTGCCGCGCGCCCGCGCTCGGGAAGCATCGGGCCGCCGGCGCGCAGCCTCTGTCACACGAAAGCCGTAAAATGGCGGTTTTCGGTGCGAAGCTGCGCCGCCCCCCATCCGATGCAACGAGCGAGATCGAAATGAGCACCAAAGTTTTTGTCGACGGACAGGAAGGCACCACGGGTCTGAAGATCTATGAGTACCTGTCGCGACGTGCCGACGTCGAAATCCTGCGCATCGACGAAGCCCGGCGCAAGGACATCGAAGAGCGCCGTCGGCTCATCAACGCCTCCGATGTCACGTTCCTTTGCCTGCCCGACGTCGCGTCGCGCGAATCGGCGAGCCTCGTGGAGAACGATCGGACCGTCGTCATCGACGCGAGCACGGCTTTTCGCACGCATGCGGATTGGGCATACGGCCTGCCGGAGCTCACCCGCACGCAGCGAGATCGCGTGCGCCAATCGAAGCGCATCGCCGTGCCCGGGTGCCATGCCTCGGCATTCGTGCTCGCCATGCGCCCGCTCGTCGAAGCCGGCATCGTCGGCCCCGAGTTCGCGGCTCACGCGTATTCGATCACGGGCTATAGCGGCGGTGGCAAGAAGATGATCGCCGACTACGAGGCGAGCCCGCCGGATGCGAAGCTCGCCAGCCCACGGCCCTATGCGCTCGCGCTCGCCCACAAGCACCTTCCCGAAATGACGATGCACGGGGGCTTGCGGGCCGCGCCCGTCTTCACCCCGATCGTCGGCAACTTCCTCAAGGGTCTGGCCGTCACCACCTATTTCTCGCCCGAACAACTGGCCAAACGCGTCACGCCACGCGACGTTCAGGCCGTGTTCGCCGAGTACTATGCCGGTGAAGCTTTCGTACGCGTCGCACCGTTCGATGCCGAAGAGAACCTCGATAGCGGCTTTTTCGACGTGCAGGCCAACAACGAGACGAATCGTGTCGATCTGTTCGTGTTCGGCAGCAACGAGCGCTTCGTGACCGTCGCACGGCTCGACAATCTCGGTAAAGGCGCCTCGGGTGCCGCGATCCAATGCATGAATCTCAGCATCGGTGCCGAGGAACACTCCGGGCTCGTGCGCTGAAGCGCTCCCCTCGTCACGCGCCGCCAGGGCTGCGCCACTAAGTGGGATCCGGCGCTATCGCGCAATGACCGCCCATCGATCGAAGCCGGCTGAATCAGCCGGCTTTTTGTTTGCCTTTTGTTTTTCCATCGTCGCGCAGAAAGGCCATCGTCAGATTTATAGCATTTCGTAACTTGCGTAACGAATGCTTTCAAATTCCCGTATTAGCAGACAATTAGCGAATCAATCCGGGCCTCCCAGGGCAAGCCCGAATTGCCCAACCGGCCCGCATACGCCTCGCATTATCGCCTGTTGCCCGCAGGGCGTACAGCGTGGCCTCGTGCGTGCCCACCGTACATTTCGTCCTTTCGCTTGAAACGTATTTTTCGTTTCAATTCCGGCGCCATCCCGCAGCACGCCGTCGCTTCCCCGATCCGGATCGTTTGAATTAATTTTTTTAGACACCTTTATCAATTGACATGGACAAAATGCGCGGCGACATTACGCCGCATAACGAGATCAGGGAGACAAAGGCATGCAAGACGCCATTGCAAAGGGCTTGGTATTGGCGCTCGCCACCGCCCCGTTCATTGCCGCCTGTGGAGGCGGTGGCGGCAGTCCGACTGCCGCGAGCGCATCGCAATGTTCCGGCAGCAGTTGCGGTACGCAAGGGCCGCCCACGTCGACGCCCGTCTCGCCGTTGTGCCCCACCGAGGCGGAAATCGCGCAGAACACGTACCTTGGCGGCGCCGGTAGCGGAGAGATCGCGAGCCTCCGGATCGATGCGACTTCGATGACCTACACGCTCAAGTGGCTCGAATCGCCGGTGCCGCTGGCTGCGGGCCAGGTCACGCCGACGCGGGCCGGCACCACGATCACAGGCTCCGTCACCCATCGCACCGATCTGGCGAGCGCGGAGCAGAACCGCTGCGCGTTCGTGCTCCAGCCCGGTAGCGGCACGGCGTCCGACGGATCGGCCTACTCGACCACGGGGACGTTCAACGCGAACAATCCGCCCACGGTATTCGTGGGCTATGGCGTAGCCGGCGGCGGCATCCCCGGCGCCGAGTTGCAGTACCCCGGCATCCTGGGCCTCTTCGCCGTACCCGACCGCAAGTTCGAGTTCTATCCGTTCATCGGCTTCTCTCAGGTCAGCACCAGCTTGTCCGATCTCAACGGTACCTATAACGCGCTCGTCTATCACACCAAGCCCACGAGTTCGTATCAGGCAGTGGGCACCAATGTCACCGAGACCTTCGACGGCAGCGGCAACTGCACGGTCAGCTCGGGCAGTTGCACGACGACGGGCGGCGCCTGGGCCGCAAGCACCAATGGCAGCTACTTCACGAGCAGCAGCCCGCCGCGCATCGTGAGCGGCGCCACACTCGGCAACGGCGCCCACGCGAACATGGTCCTCGGCAAGTTCAATGGCGCCATCGTGCCCATCGTCGTGCGCACCGGCTATGCCAATCCAGGCTCGCTGAGCGTCGACGACGAATCGGGCATCGCCATGCTCGCCGCCGCGAGCCCCATCGCACAAGGGGCAATCGATGGCGGCTACATCGGCGCCGATTCGAACATCAAGTACACCGCGTCGATCCTGCAGGGCACCTCGGGCAAGTTCGTGAACCCCACCACGAGCACCGCGCAAAGCACGTTCACGCTCACCTATCCGGCGTCGAACCAAGGGCTGCTCACGGTGCAGGACAGCGCCGGCAACGGCGGCTACGCAATCGCCACCGGGTTCTCGCCCACGGCCACCACCGGCGGCCTGTACGCCATCGTTATTCAGGGCGAGGAAAACGGCGGCATCTCGCCGTCGTCCGCAATCGTCGGGCAAACGACGAGTTCGGTGCCTTACTTCTCGATCGGCGCGTACGTCGGCGCGCGCTGAGCGGCACACCGGCGCCGGGCATCGTTTCGGCGCCGGACTGAAGGCGGGCAATGTCGCGCAATTAGTCAGGAGAACGAATCATTCGGTTCGAGACAGGATAAAAGAAGAGGCGGCTGACAGGGAGCCAGCTGCCCAATAACGACAAACGAGACAAACTGGAGGAACAGCATGACTTGGAAAGCCCTTCTGGCGCTGGCCCTGGCCGCGCCCATCGTCACCGCCTGCGGCGGTTCGGGCGGGAACTCGCCGGCCGCGGTGGTCGAGCGTCTTTGTCCGGCCTCGCTCGATTACAACACCGTGTTTACCGGCGGTGGCGGCGACGGCGAACTCGTGAAGATGCAAATCGATACGACCAAGATGACCTGGCGCGTCAGCTATGTCGAATCGCCGGTCCCGCGGACCACCGGCACCGCCACGCCCACGCGGGCCGGCACGACGCAGGAGGGGACGCTGACGGCCGAGACGAAGCTGCCGACCACGAAGCAGAATCAGTGCACCTACTACCTCAATGGCGCGAGCCTCGATTCCAGCCGGCCCGCGCGCATCTTCGTGGGAGAAGGCGTGCTCGGCGGCACGATTCCCGGCAAGGAGATCCAATACAACGGCATGGCGGGCGTCGGCGCCATCGCCGATACGACGTTTCCGTACTATCCGTTCATCGGGTTCTCTTCGCTCGAAACCGACCTGACCAAAGTCGCTGGCGTCTACAACCAGCTCGGCTACCACCAGGTACCGTCGCAGAACTTCCTGCCCGTCGCCGTCGACTCGGTCATCACGATCAACGCGAACGGCACCTGGACCGAGTGCGACAACACCGGCGTCAATGCCGGCAAATGTCAGCAGCCGGGCACGAACTGGGCGCAGTCGTCCGATGGCAGCGGCGCCTTCGAAACGGACAATTTCCAAGGTCAGGCCACCGCCACGCTCGCGGCCACGCCACAGGCCAAGGGCTTCATGATCGTCGGCAAGCTGCGCAACCAGCTCGTGCCGATCCTGATCCGCACGGGTTATGCGAACCCAGCCCTGCTCGTGGCCGATGACGAATCGGGCATCTCGATCCTGGCGCCACAGACGGCAATCGCCAACGGCTCGCAAAACGGGCAGTACATCGGCGTGGACAGCGAGTTCAACTATCGGGCAACGGCACTCATCGGTACCCAGGCCACGCTGCTCGACCCGTATCAACCCTCCCAGGCCTCGCTCGCGACCGCGCTCGATCTGGACTACGCGCAAAGCGTGCCGGGCGTCGTTCGATCGACGAAGGTGGGCGCGTCCTCGCCGAGCGGCAAGCTCGTGTTCACGGGTGGCGTGTTCGGATACCTCGATCAATCGAACGCCTCGTCGCCGTACTTCACGATCAACGCGTTCGTGCAGTAGCCACGGCATCGAACCGTGGGAATGTCGCGCCGCGCGAAGCGCACGTTGCGCCAGCGGCGCGGCCCGTCATATTCAGGACTGGGAGAGTCGACAATGAAAAAGCTCTACGCCGCGGCGTGCGCCGCATCGGCCGTCGGCGCGATTTCGGGCGCAGCGCATGCGCAGCAGGCCGGCGACAACGTCGTGACGCTCGGCTGGTTTCACGTCATGCCGCAGGACTCGAGCACGCCGCTCACGACGAACGTTTCTCCGCAGCCGATCGACACGCCGCTGCGGCTGCCGAGTTCGTTCACCTCGTCGGGGACGGGTCTCTCGACGAGCAAAGCCGATACGGCCGGGCTCGTGATCAGCCACTTCTTCACCGACCATATCGCACTCACGACGGTGGCCGGCGTGCCGCCGACGTTCAAACTCTACGGCCGCGGCAAGATCGTGCCGCCGGGCCCGGCCGCCGCCCTCGGCACGCTCGACCTCGACGCACCGTCCAACGAGCCGATCGTCAAGAGCGTGCGTCAATGGAGCCCCGCCGTGCTGCTGCAGTACTACTTCGCTTCGGCGACCGCGCGCTTTCGGCCGTTCGTGGGCGTGGGTGTGTCGTACAACTGGTTCTCGAGCATCCAGCTCAATCCCAATTTCGTCGCGGCAACCCAGAATAACCTCGGCGCCGTGCTGGCGGCGGGCGCCAATAAGCCTGGCCCGACAACCGTCGAGGCGAAAGCATCGCCATCATGGGCGCCCGTGTTCAACCTCGGCGGCTCGTACAGCATCTCGAAGCATTGGGGCGTGACGGCGTCGCTGACCTACATTCCGCTCAAGACGAAGTCCACCGTGACGATAAAGGCCGCCGACGGAAGCGTGCTCGGGACGACCGAGGGTCAGCTCAAGGCCGATCCGCTCATTAGTTTCCTGGCGGTGTCGTACCGGTTTTGAGCGGAACGGGGCCATGCCCCTGCGCCGTTATGCCGACGAACTGCACGTACAGGTCCGACAGGCGGGTGTCAATCGGCGGTTTCTGCACTTGGATCGCACTTGCCGCCCGCCCGAACCGCATCCGCACCGCACCCGCACCGTACCCGCACCGCCCTTGGATCGCGCCTGGATCCGGATCCGGCATTGCCGCTACCGGCCTTGCGCCCCCGTGGGAGCCGATGGAGCCGACAATGGCCAAAAAAAAGCCCGCCAAGTGGCGGGCTGAATCCATATCAGAGGAGACATGGAGGAGACAGTTCCTACTCTAGCAAACCGCTTGGTGCGTTGCAACAGACCCCACTTCTACGCCAGCATTCGTTGCTTACTTACAACAGTCATACCAGCGTCATCGACAGCAGAAAATTCAATTGATCGGCACTGACCGGCTTGACCCAATGAACGTCATAGCCCGCGGCGAGCGCCATGTCGCGGTACTGCGGCTGGCCCCATCCCGTCATCGCGATCAGTAAAAGAGCGTGCGTGCCGAGCCTCTCGCGCAAGGCGCGCGCCACGGCGAGGCCTTCGAGCTGCGGCGCGCCGATATCGACGAGGGCCGCATCGGGGGTAAGCCGCCCGGCCATCTCAAGGGCCTGTTTCGCATCGCTGGCCACGAGTGCATCGTAGCCCATGCTTTCGAGCAGATTGGCGAGGCCGGCGCGCGCATCGCCGTCCCGGTCCACGACCAGCACGCGCTTGCGCTGCGGCACGGTTGACGCCCCGACGGCGCGGGCCTCGGGTGGTTCGGTGGGGTTCGCCGTCGCTGTCTCGTTTCGACCGACGCCCGGCCAATGAGATTTCATCGTTTGTCATACCTCGTGTTACCGCCCGCGCACCGGTGCGCGGCGTGTCGTACGAGCGATCGGCCGGCTGAGCTCAGCGTCCCGTTAAAAATAGAGGTTTTTCAGACGCGCTGGCAAAGTTTTTTTCAGAATGTGCGACGAACGGCACGGCGGACCGGTTCGGAGCGCTTCGTACACGAGCGCTCCCGTTTCGAAGACGCAATTTGCGTGCAAACCGGTGCGTCCCATGATCGGCGGCCAAGCATGCACGGCAAAGCACGTCCCGCTCACGCGTTGGCGGGCTCTGCATCGGCCAGCATCGAGCGGCAAGCCTCGCCGCTCAGGCAGGAGTCCCGATTACCGCCGCGGGGCGCTCGCAGCCCGTCGCGGCCAACACCTCGCCCAGCGTCTCGCGCAGCAGCGCGACGGGGCGCGCCAACCGCCCCGGCAACGACCCATGCACGAGCCACACATTGAGTCCGCCCGAGAAATCGCTCACGTCGAGCGGCTGCAAAGCGTCCCGGTAAGGGCTGCGCTCGAGCACGGCAGGCGTCGCAATCCCCAGCCCCACACCGCGCGCCACCAGGGAGAGCTGCAGATCGGAGCCGAAGGCCTCGACGGCGACATCGAATGGCAAGCCTTCGCGATGCAATGCGCGGGAAAGTGCGGAACGCATCCCGCAGCCATCCTGATTCAACACCCATGGATAACGCGAAAGCTGCGCCAGCGCGAAGCGTGGTTTGGTCATGCCGCCCGGACCGTCCGGCATCAATCCGAGCGCACGTCCCGCGACGATCACCGTGGGTTGTCGGGCCAGCAACGTCGTGCTCAAGCTCTCCGGCAACGCGACCGACTCCGGCATCATGACCACGGCCGCATCGACCTCCGCCCGTACCGCGCGCTCGAGCAGCGCGGGCGACCACGCCGCCGTCACACGCAGCGTGAGCCGCGGAAACGACCCGCGCAGGCGGTCGATCGGCGTTTCGAGCGAAAGTTCGGACAGGAACGGCGGCACGCCGATGCGCAGCTCGCCCGTCGGCTCGCTGTCGGACTTGCCCAGCGCGAGAAGATCGTCGAGCGCGCTCAACACGGTGCGAGCCAGCGCGTAAGCCTCGCGCCCCGCCACGGTAGGCTTGAGCGGCTTGCTTTGCCGATCGAGCAACGGCATGCCGAGCGAGGTCTCGAGATTTTGGATGCGCCGGGTGAGCCCCGGCTGCGTCAAGTGCAGTTGCGCTGCCGCTCGTACAAGCGAGCCATGGTCGACGACCGAGACGAACGCTTCCAGATCACGCGTATTCACAAACTTCTCCGCATAATCAATATCGACATAATTCAATTGTCGCATAACGCGAGCCACCCTACGATAGACCCACCCGTTAATCGAGGGAAACGCTCCGATGAACCACACTGCCGATTTGTGCCCGGATCGCCGCTGCGCCACCGGACTGCATGCCGCACCGGCGGCGGCCGCTGCCGCAGCCGCCGCCGCTATAGATAGCCTAGATAGCCGCCCGGCACTCAGCGCCGCGCTGACCGGGTTGCTCGCCGCCGCGACCGGCGTCATGGTCATGAATCTGTTCGCAGCCCAACCGCTTACCGGGCCAATCGCGCATGCGCTCGCCTTGCCGCCCGGTCTCACGGGTTCCGTCGCCATGCTGCCGCAGCTCGGCTATGCGCTTGGCCTCGTGCTGCTCGTGCCGCTTGCCGATCTCGTGGAGAACCGCCGGCTCGTCGTGCGCACGCTCACAGCCTGTGCGGCGCTGCTCGCCGTAGCGGCCTGCGCACGGTCGAGCGGGCTTTTCCTCGCCGCCGTGTTCCTCGCCGGCGCCAGTTCGAGCGCGATCCAGATGCTCGTGCCGATGGCCGCGTCGATGGTGCCCGAGGCGGAGCGCGGCCGCGCCGTCGGCAATGTAATGAGCGGGCTCATGCTCGGGATCTTGTTGTCGAGGCCGCTCGCGAGCGCCATTGCCGGGTCGCTCGGCTGGCGCGCATTCTACGGTCTCGCGGCCACTGCCGACGCAGTGCTCGCCATCGTCCTGACCATGCGGCTGCCACGGCGCTCGCCGCCTTCATCCGCGCCCTATCGCATTCTGCTGCGCTCGCTCTGGACCCTATTGCGCACCGAGCACGTACTGCAGCGCCGGGCCTTTTCGGCGGCTCTCGCAATGGGAGCGTTCAGCGCATTCTGGACCGCCATCGGTCTGCGGCTCGCGCAAGCACCGTTCGGGCTGAGCTTTTATGGCATCGGCACCTTCGCGCTGGCCGGCGCGGCCGGCGTCGTCGTCACGCCGCTTGCCGGGCGAGCGGGGGACCGTGGCTGGGGCCGCACGGCCTTGTTGCTCGCGCACTTGACCATGCTGGTCGCGCTCGTTGCGTGCGGCGTGGCCGGCGCCGGCTGGTTCGGCTTCGATGCGGCCGCCCACCGTCATCTGGCGCTGGCGCTGCTCGTCGCAAGCGCCGCGCTGCTCGATGCCGGCGTGGTCACCGACCAGACACTGGGCCGGCGTGCCGTGAACCTGCTGCAGCCGGCGGCGCGCGCGCGGCTCAACGGCCTCTTCGTCGGCGTGTTCTTCGTGGGCGGCGCGCTCGGTGCGTGGCTGGCCGGGACAGCCTGGAGCGGATATGGATTCAGCGGCGTATGCGCGGTCGGACTCGCCTTTGCAGGCGCCGCCTGCACGCTGGGGATAGCTGGCCGCGCGCGTCGCGTCGTCCAGTAACAGCCAAGAGCCGCGTGGCGGAAGCCGACAAGTGGCCGCGCGCCGCTGCGGCCGGGACGGCCTCGGGCAGACAGCATCGCGTGCGAATCATGCAGAACCGGGCAGCCGCCCGCAGGCGGCTGCCGATGGACTCGAGCCGGAAAACCGGAGGGGACCGGAAGAGAAAGAAGTGAAAAGCGGGCCGGACGGGCTCAGTGCCGCACGAGTGCCATCATGGCGCCGAAGCCCACGAAAATCCCGCCGGTCAGTCGGTTGAATGCCTTCGTCACCCGGTCACTGCGCAGCGTGGCGCCGACGCGCACGCCAAAGGCCGCATAAACGAGATACCAGCTGACCTCGATGACGGCAAAGGTGGCGACGAGCACACCGAATTGCGGCAGCGTCGGGCGGCTCGCGTCGATGAATTGCGGCAACAAGGCCGCGGCGAAGAGAATCGCCTTGGGGTTGCTGGCGGCCACGAGAAAGCCGTTGCGGTAGAGCGCGGCGGGCGTGCGAGCGGCGCCGGCCCGGGGCGTATCGGGTGCCGCTGTGGAGTCGGCGGAGGCGGCGGAGTCCGCCGTGGGTACGGCCCGCCAGGACTTGACGCCGAGATAGATCAGGTAGGCCGCGCCGGCGATGCGCAAGGCATCGAACATCGCGGGCCACGCTTGCAGGAAGACGCCTAGCCCCGCAGCCGATATCGACAACATCGCGATCAGCGCGCTGAGACAACCCGCCATCGTCGCAAACGCCCGCCGATGGCCGTATTGCGCGCTATGGGTCATGACGAGCAGCATGTTCGGCCCGGGAATGGCCGAGACGACGAAAACGGTGGCCACGAAAAGCCACCACGTGTGCATGCTCATGAACGCCGCCTTTGACGAAATCGAAATCGAAACGAAAGCGTCATTATGCGTTGGGCGCGTGCGCGGCGCCCGGTTCAGTTTGGTCTCTTTTCGCCGTCACAGCTGCGCCGGGCACCGACGCGCCATGCCGCGCGCCGCTTTGCCAAGCCCGCCCAAGCGCGCCCGGCATGCCGCGCCGCTCGCGCACTGGCGCCGTGCGCGCTCAGCGCCCCGCACGGCGCGCGGCCACGCGCCCGAGCACGGCAAAGTCCATGTCGCCTTCGCCATGAGCGAGTGCATCGAGCAGGCTGTCGCGCACGACGCTGGCCACCGGCAACGGCGTCGTGCACGCATCGGCCGCGGCCAGCGCGAGGCGCACGTCCTTGAGCCCCAGCCGCGCCTTGAACTGCGCCGGCTCGTAGCTGTCCTGCGCAATGAGCTTGCCGTAGCCCGCATAGACGGGGCCCGGGAACGCGCTCGAGGTGATGA